>PLJN01000099.1 GCA_003140235.1 Acidobacteriaceae bacterium | reverse complement strand
ATAGGCTTGTGCCATCACATTGTCGTCGCAGAGTCTTCCGCCAGATTCACCTTATCCCAATTACGTTTCTTAGGCTATAGCTTTCGAGGAACCGCTCTAACTGTCGCTCCCTTACAAATTACCGTTGATGTGATGACCTTGGATGAAATGTCTTCGTGGAACTTAGAATTCCCACCGGGAGAAGAGTTGAGCCGTGGCACTGCCACGTTTCTACGTTGGGTTTCTTGTCCAGGCTACTGCTGGGCTTGAGCAGGAGAGGAGATCGAATCCAACACTTTGCTGACAGCCGTGCTGGCCGGGGCCGTTTCGAAGAACTTGTGGTCGTATAGATTGCGGTAGAACCTGCCGGTAATCTCCGCGGCTTTGGGGCCGTACGTGGGGCGTCCGCCTTGCAGGAAGACCACGGCTACAATGTGTCCGGCCTGCGTGTTGGCATAAGAAGCAAACCAGCCGAAGCGTGTGCCGTCTTTGGAACAGGTGCCGGTCTTGCCCAGGATTTGTTCTTCACTAAAATTCAGGCGCAGGCTACGCGCGGTGCCGTATTCCACCGCCCCGGTCATGCCTTGCGCGATCTGCGGGACCAGCGGGCCGATATCGAGATGGCGTTTGATGCGCGGCTGCAGGTCCTGGACGTCTTCCGGCGTGTTGGGGTGCTGGAGGTAGAAGAGCGTTCCGCCATTCGCGATGGCCGACACCAGCGCGCCCAGTTGCAGCGGCGTCATGGAAATGCTTTCGCCATATGAACACATTTTGCCGACGCCGCCGAGCTTGGCGTCGAGTACGTGCTCGGGAAATACGCCGAGATGCTCGCCTTCAATATTGAAGCCCGTGATTTCGCCCAATCCAAACTGGTGCGCGTAATAGCTTACCCGATCAAAGCCCAGCCGGCGGCCCACTGCTTCAAAAAATGCATTGTTGGATTTGGCGAGCGCTTCGGTAAGACTCATCTGCGTGCGACGGCCCAGCTTGATTTCCGTTTCAGGAGTGATCACGTTCTCTTGTAGCGCTGCCAGGGCCACGGCAACCTTGATCGTCGAACACGGCTGCGCGCCTTCGGAGAGCGCCAGCTTCTGGTTCACCATGGCGAGAATGCGTCCGCTCGTGGGATCAATGGCCACCACGGTGCCATTCATGTTTCCCAAAGCATCGAGGGCCGCCTGACGCACCACCGGATCTTCGCCCGTGGTGATGTCGCCGTGGGCAATGTCCTCGGCAAACGAACTGGTCGTGAAAACTTCGTAATAACGGCGATGACGCCGCCGCAACCGCGCCTGCCGCAATACAGGGCGCGAGGTGGTGCCCTTACGCGCAGATGCGCTCTTTGCCAACTTGGTTGGTTTTTTTGGTTTCGATGGAACGATTGTGGAAGCGCCGGCGAACAAGCTCGCGAAAAAGAAAAGAGCTGTTGCTGCAACAATAAAAATCCTGGATCTTGTGCTCAATTGAGTCTGTGTCAACGAATACCTGCTGCCCCGAAGAATGAAGTCACGCTAGTAACTGATTATACACCCCTGTGCAAATCTCGGTCCGCCCGAAGGGCCAACGGGGTGGTGCGTCCGTTTGGCACGTTGAACCCGTCTATTAGTTTGTTTCAAGAACACAAAATAATGTTGTCTGAGCCATTGAAATCTGCACGTTACCACCATGTGCCCCCCTAGTTGACCTCGCCGCGTTTGCGCAGAAATGCCGGAACGTCGAGATCGTCCTGCTCTACGTTGCCCCGGACCGCCTCTTTCACTGCGGCCAAACTAGGATTCTCTCTGGCCGGCATCGGAGCGCGGGTAGGTGTTGCGCTGTGGACGGCCACTCCGCCGTTGGTGCCGTTGGTCCGCACGGATGATGCTTGCGGAATCGCTTGATACTGCGTCACCTGCTGCGCGGAGCCGGTACGAGCGGACGAAATGGCCGACTGCGCCAGGGACACGGAACGATCTTTACGCTGTGGACGGTCGGCCCGGAATCCCGTGGCGATCACTGTGATCTTGACTTCGTCTTTCATCTTTTCGTCCTGCACTGCGCCGAAGATAATGTTCGCGTCTTCATGCGAAGCAGCCTGCACAATCGTGGAAGCTTCGTTCACTTCCGCCAGCTTCAGCGAACTGGAGCCGGTGATGTTGATGAGAATGCCGCGAGCGCCATCAATGGCGCCGGCTTCGAGCAACGGCGACGCGATGGCCGCTTGCGTGGCGTCCATGGTGCGGCGATCTCCCCGGCCGGTGGCTGTACCCATCACGGCGTAGCCCATGCCGGCCATGATGGCTTTCACGTCAGCAAAATCGCGGTTGATGATTCCCGGGATGGTAATGATGTCGGAAATTCCCTGCACTGCTTGCCGCAAAATATCGTCCGCAATGCGGAACGATTCGAAGAAGCCCGCGTCCTGCGCTACGGCCAGCAGCCGCTCGTTGGGGATCACGATCATGGTGTCCACGCTGTCGATCAGTTCCGCCAGACCGCGTTCCGCTTGCGCCAGACGTCGCTTGCCTTCAATCGCAAATGGCTTGGTGACCACCGCCACGGTGAGTGCTCCCATTTCGCTGGCCAGGGACGCGATGATCGGCGCCGCTCCGGTGCCTGTACCACCGCCGAGACCGGCGGTGACGAAAACCATGTCCGCGCCTTCGAGGCCCTCGATCAGTTTGTCCGCGTCTTCGAGTGCGCCGCGGCGTCCGATTTCCGGATTGGCGCCCGCGCCCAGTCCGTTCGTGAGCTTGGTGCCCAACTGGACCTTGATCGGCGCGCGGCACATCTGCAGCGCCTGCAGGTCGGTGTTGGCGACGAGGAACTCTACTCCCTCAACGCCGGCCGCAATCATGCGATTCACTGCGTTGCCGCCGCCGCCGCCCACGCCTACAACTTTGATCTTGGCGTTGGTGCGCGCATCTTCATTGAATTGAATGCGGATATCGTTCTCCGTCTGCTGGGTTTTCTTTTTTTCATCACTCATTATGAATACCCCCAAGAAATTCTTCGACGATCCCGATAACTTTCTTACGCTGCTTCCTCTAAGCACCCACGCGCGCCCACCAGGCGCGCAGCCGGGAACCCAATCCGTGCTCCGGCGACATTTTGGCCGCCACCGTGCGATGCGCATACATGGCCAGTCCCACGGCGGTGGCAAATTCCGGTTCCGCCAGTTCCACAGGCAATTTGGCAATCGACGTGGGCGCGCCTACCCGCACCGGCCGCTTGATCACGCGTTCGCACAACTCCGCCAACCCGTTCAACGATGCGCCGCCTCCGGTGAGCACCACGCCCGCCGGACAAAGCTCGATCACTCCGGCCTGGCGCATATGGTCGCGCAAAAGATCGCATAGCTCAGTCGCACGCGGCTCAAGAATCTCCGCCAGAAAGCTTTGCGGCACCAATCGCGACGGGCGATCGCCCACCGCAGGCGCTTCAATCTCCGTATTGGCCGGGACCTTGCTGCGAACGGCATAGCCGAATTCCTTCTTGATCGCTTCGGCGGCAACCAGCGGTGTCCGCATACCTACGGACACGTCGTTGGTGAAATGGTCTCCNNGAACCGGCGCCAATGTCCGCCAGACAAACACCCAGTTCTTTTTCGTCGGAGCGCAAGGTGGCGTCGGCCGACATCATGGCTTCGTACACCACGTTGTCCACATGAATGCCGGCGCGGTTCGCCGCCGTCACCACGTTTTGCAGCGCACTCGCCGACGCGGTAATGATGTGTAGGTTCACTTCCAGCCGACTTCCCATCATGCCCGCAGGATCGCGGATTCCGGTCTGATCGTCGAGAATGAATTCCTGCGGCAGCAGATGCAGGATTTCCCGGTCCGGCGGCAGATGGACAGATCGCGCCTTCTCCACCGCTTCGCGAATGTCTTCTCGGGAGACCTCACGCGGACGCGAGCCCAGCGCAACGCCTCCGCGGCTGGTGATTCCCTTGATGTGTGCTCCGCCAATTGCAATCACCGCGTTGCCGACCGAACACTCCGCCAGTTTCTCGGCGTCTTCCACGGCCTTTTGAATGCTCTGGACGGCTTTGTCCAGTTCCGTAATGATCCCTTTGCGTGATCCGCGTGATTCGGCGATGCCGTGTCCGCGATAGCGCAGACCGTTTTCTCCCACCTGGCAGATCAAGGCCATGGTCTTGGCGCTGCCAATGTCCAGCACCGCGATCAAATTGTCCCCTGGTTTACTCATAAACTTAGCTGCCAGCTCCTGGCTTCTAGCCAAACCCAAAACCTCACCGCTGATGACGCTGATTCCGCTGATCAATCGAGATCAGCAGTTTTCCCCGCTCAGCTAAATACCAACTACTAAGTACTAAGTACTAACTACTAACTACTGACTCACCACGGCCTGCCCTGGAATCTGCAGACTGACGGACCGCATGTTCGGATACTTTTGTTTCCACTCGGCAATGTTTGCCAGGTACGTCTTGTAGCGTGTCAGAAAATCCGTGTCTCCCAAATGGACCACCACGGTCCCGTTGGCATCATTGGCTGTGACCTTCACGTCTCTGGGGTCGGACAGATCTACTTCGCTTATGTCTTTTAAGTGCGATGACGGCCCGGTTGCATCCGAATCAAGTTCCCGGGCCAGCCGGTTGTAAATCTTCATGACCGCGGCACGTGACGACAGCGGTTCATCCTCCGTCATTCCCTGAATGATCGGGAACGAATACTTCGCAGCCATGGTGGCGGGCAGGGTCATGACCACACCGTTGGCATCAATCAGGCTGATTTTCGGGCCAAGCTTCACAAACGCCACCGGCGTTCGCTCCTGCAGGGTGATCGCCAGCCGGTTGGGCAAGAGCCGCATCACCGTGGCCGATTCCACCCAGGGAATCTCTTCCAGTTGTTTCTCGCGCTCTTCCAGTGGAACAAAGAAGATATTGCGGTCAATGTCCGCGCCCACAACTTCCAGTACCTGGGCGCGGGAAACATTTTGCGCGCCGATAACCTCAATGTTGTCGCTGGACTCCAGCCGGAAGCGCCATGACCCAATCCCATAAAAGTGGATGCCCGCAGTCGCCAGACCAATCGCCAGCAAGACGCACACGATGACCGCGACTTTCTTGACGCGATTCGCTGTCTTCTTCGGCAGCGGACTACGCCGCACAGCAACACGTTTCTGCGTACGCAGAAACTGTTCGTCCTCTTCAGCATCCAGATCTTCAAAATGGATGGCCGAGTCCGGCGGCCCAGACGCTCTCGCCGGCGAAGGATCATCCACTCCAGGGCCTCGCGACCGTGATGTGTAAGACACCGACGATCTATCGTGCGAAGGATTACCGGCTGCGTCTCGGCCAAGGCCAGGATCGTTCACGCCGACACCGCGCGAGCTCTTTTGCAGATCCGCGTTCATCCGCGCCAATCCGCCGTCGGGGTCTTCCCCGGTTTTAGCTAAGTACCCAGTACTAAATACCAAGTACTCTTCCCCCACACACACTTCGGCGCACGTTTGTGCCCGGGCCAAAGGCCGAGAGCTCTTGGCGAATAAGTGTTTTTCTCCCGCCATTACAAAATGTGGTTGCGGAGCAGAGCCACTGACCAATATACCTGTTTTTATCCGGTTTCCAGAGAAGTTTTATGCCAAAAGCCTATTTTTTTAGGCTTAAGACCTGACTCTGGCCGCAAACATCGGCATAGCTTAAGGTTGCTACCCTGAACATACCGGTGAAACCGTGTCTAATAGGAAATCAGATTGGGCGCCAGAGCGTGCGCTGAAGAGGTTCGGCTGTCTTGCCGAACTCTCTTTACACTGGCACAACAAAGACCGACAATCAATATCCAAATGGGTGCGGCTGGAAATTTATACGCCGGAAAACTTGTGCTGGTAACACTGAACACTCCGCGCGAGAAGTTCTGGGGCGCGGTGCTGTCTCTGGATCCGGCCGGCGTGAGCCTGCGCGGAATTGCGCTGAACTCGCTGCAGGACTTTGCACAATTGGTAAAGAGCGGTGAAGCGGCCACCGCGACGGTCGTTTTCTTCCCCATGCATCGCGTCGAACGGATTGAGTTGGACGCCCGCAGCGGAGATTTGCCGTCACTCGCTGAGCAGTTTGCCGCCAAGACCGGCGTGGATGCCGCGGAATTCCTGCAGCGAGCGGAGCAGGAATAATAATGCTGCGGCAAATCAAGTCCACACCCAACCTGCTGACGCTGCTTCGCCTGATCTTTATTCCCTTCATCGTGATCTCCGTGGTAGAACACCACTACGGATGGGCGCTGGGCCTCTTCATCGCCGCCGGCATTAGCGACGGACTCGACGGCCTACTGGCCCGCCTGCTCCACCAGCGAACCCTGCTGGGACAATATCTTGATCCCATTGCCGACAAATTGCTGCTCAGCACCATGTTCCTGGTGCTTGCGATTACTCACCACGTTGACCGGAGCCTGGTAGTTGCCACGGTGCTGGTCTTTACCCGCGATATTATGATCCTGATTGTGTGCACTCTCCTTTACGTCACCGGCGCAATGAAGCTGTTTCGTCCCAGCCTGTTTGGCAAGGCCAACACTCTGGCCCAGATTGTGACTGTGCCGCTCGTGCTTTTGGATCAGGTATACAAAGCACCGTGGATTGGAACGGCCAAAATGTTCTTCATCTATTCCACCATCGCGCTGACCGTGATTTCAGGTGTCCACTATCTCGTGCAGGTCGCCTTCAAGTTGCGCCACGCAAGTGCGCGGGCCGCCGATTCCCGCAAATAGCAATTTGCTAAAATCACTGCTTGTCTCTTCATCTCTACAATACGCTCTCCGGCAAGGTTGAGGAGTTTTCTCCCGCGACCGACAATACCGTTCGCATGTACGCATGCGGTCCGACCGTCTACGACTACGGACACATCGGCAACTTCAGGACGTTCGTCGCCGTGGATATCCTCCGCCGGTTTCTGCGCCAGAGCGGCTTCGGACTCAACCACGTAATGAACATCACGGACGTGGACGACAAGATCATTCGCAACGCCGCGCAGCAGGAGAAGTCCGTCGACGAATACACCAAACAATACGAAGAAGCGTTCCTCGAAGACATGCAGACGCTGAACCTGGAACGCCCGGAGAAGATGGTCCGCGCGACCGAGCATATTGAAGAAATGGCGCGCTTCATCCAGAAACTCGAAGAAAAGGGATTTGCCTACAAGACGGAAGACGGATCGTACTATTTCAGCATTGCCAAGTTTCCCGAATACGGAAAGCTATCCAAAAAAGATTTCGGCGGCATGGAAGTCGGCGCGCGTGTGGACGTGGACGAATACGAAAAAGACAACGCCCGCGACTTTGCATTGTGGAAAGCGCCCAAAGAAGGCGAGGCGTTTTGGGAAAGCCCGATCGGCCCCGGGCGCCCGGGCTGGCACATTGAGTGCTCGGCCATGTCCATCAAATATCTGGGAGAGAGCTTCGATTTACATGCCGGCGGCGAAGACCTTACGTTCCCGCACCATGAAAACGAAATCGCCCAATCGGAAGCACTGACCGGCAAGCAGTTTGTGCATCTCTGGTTCCACGTGCGTTTTCTTCTGGTGGAAGGCAAGAAGATGTCCAAGAGTGAAGGCAATTTTTTCACTCTGCGCGACCTGCTGCTGAAAGGCCACAAACCTTCGGCGATTCGGTATCTGCTGGCGTCAGTGCCTTACACCCGGCAGTTGAACTTTACTTTTGCTGGTCTGGAGCAAGCCGCGCATTCCGTCCAGCGGTTGCGTGATTTCAAATCACGGCTCAGCATGGCGAATCTCCCTGCAGGAAAGAACCAAGTGGTGCAAGATCTTGCCGCCCATACGCAACTCCAAATGCGCTCCTCGTTGGACGACGATCTCAACACCGCCCAGGCGCTAGCGGCGGTCTTTGACATGGTTCGCGAAATGAACACCTTGGCGGACCGCGGCGAGCTTCGTCAGGACGACAAAGCTCCGCTACTCGCAACGCTCGAGAAGTTCGACGAGATCTTTGCTGTCCTCGGTGACGACGACACAGAAAAGATGACGCGCGCCATGGAATGGGCCAAGGCCCACGGCAAAGCCGGCGAATCCAGCCTGACGGCAACCATCTCAGACGAAGACGCAGAACGCCTGGTCACCGAACGCAACAACGCCAAAAAAGCGCGCGACTTCGCCCGGTCCGACGCCATCCGCAAGCAACTCGCCGACGCAGGCATTGTGGTGGAAGACACGAAGGACGGGACGCGGTGGAAGAGAAAGTGAAGAGGAATTGGGTAAGTTGGTAATTGGGTAATTGAGGGACCGTGAGCACACAGCTTTCAATTACCCATTTACCCAATCTCCCTCAGTCTCCTGTCACCCTCGACAGTTCCGGTTTTTCAGCGCCCGCTTTCTCTGCAGATTTCAAGTTTTTGAGCTTGGAACTGTTCACCAGCACGACTGCGGAAATAACAATAATTGTCCCGGCCAGCATGAAAGCGTCCACTTTTTCATGCAGCAGGAGCCAGCCAAAGTAGACCGCCACAATCGGATTCACATACGCATAAGTCGCGACTTTAGGCGTCGGCACGTGCTCCAGCAGCCAAATATAGGCGGTAAAACCAATCCACGATCCGCAGGTCACGAGGAAGACCACGGCCCAGATGGCATGCGATGTCCAGACAGCTTTATGAAATCCGCCGGTCGCAAAGGCAATGACTGTGTTGACGGTACCGGCAATGGTCATCTGCCAGGCAGCACTAGTGAAAATATCAACGCTCAGGCTCCAGCGGCCGGAGAGAATTGATCCCAGCGCCCAACTCATCGACGCAAACACCAGAATGCCGGCGCCAAAAAGTTCAGAATGTCCCAGGTGAGTGCCGGAAGAAATCTTAGGCCACAACAACACCAGCATTCCGCCAATTCCCAGCGCCAATCCCAGAAGTCCCATCAGCGACAGGCGCCTTGTGCGGAACACCCAGGCTTCCATAATCGCCACCCAGAGCGGGACCACCGCCACGATCAGCGCAGCCAGCCCGCTGGACACATATTCTTCCGACCAGGCTACGCCCATGTTCGCCACCGAGAGCATCAACACGCCGACCATCGACAGCCGCAGCATGTCCCGGCGGGTAAGGCGCACCTTTCTTCCTGACAGCGCACACCACGCCAGCATGGACGATCCGGCGATCAGAAAGCGCGTGGCTCCCATGACGTACGGCGGTATGTGCTCGACCGCCACGCGCATCGCCAGATACGTGCCACCCCAGAGCACGTAGACCAGCGCGAACGCCAAAGCCACTCGAAAGCGGTGCTGTTTTTCCAGAGGACTCATTTCGGAATACATCATCAGATGCCAGACACCGTAAAAGATGCGAATAATTCTGAGCGGCAAGAAAATTGCGTCGAAGTGCAAGAAGCTGATGCTTAGAGGGAAAATTCAAAAGCATGAAATGGGAGCCGAACGAATTTTTGCCTTATCACAACCCCAACTTCAGGCTCGCGCCGCCGCGGGGCAAACGGTTTCCCAACACGCTATAATGGACTTGCCGATGAACCTGCGTAATCCATCGTCGTTTTTCACGAAGCAGTCGTTGTCTTCCGACTGCTGGGTGGATTTCCTCGTGTGCCCGCGACGCTTTCTGGCTATTCTGCCATCGCATGCCCGCGCCAATCTTTTTGCCGGCGACTAATTTCCTCTTTCTCGTTTTCGGTTTTGGCCTGACCACAGGCTGAGTATTCACCGCAACCGATCTTGAAAAGAGGAGAAAATGGCAACTCATACGATATCCACCGCTGGTCCCAATATCAGGACCAAACTGCCCGGCCCCAACGCACAAAAAATTCTGGCAGGCGACGCAAAATACATTTCACCGTCCTACACACGCTCGTACCCGTTGGTCGTCAAGCGGGGCCGCGGCGTGGTGATTGAAGACGTTGATGGCAACGAATTTCTCGACTTCTCCTCAGGCATTGCCGTAGTTTCCACCGGACACTGCCATCCTGAAGTGGTGGCCGCTATCCAGAAGCAGTCGGCGGAGCTGATCCACATGTCGGGCACGGACTTCTATTATGAAAGTCTGGTCACTCTGGCGGAGCGGCTGGCTAAGACTGCTCCCATGTCCGGACCGGTGCGCGTTTACTACGGCAACTCCGGCACGGAAGCCGTGGAAGCTGCGCTGAAACTGGCGCGTTATCACACCAAGCGCCAGGGCATCATCGCTTTTTACGGCGCGTTCCACGGACGCACCATGGGCGCTCTTTCGTTGACGGCGTCCAAACCACAACAGCGCCGCCGCTTTGCGCCGCTGGTGCCCGGCGTGGCCCACGTTCCTTATCCCTATGTGTATCGCCGGCCCGATGGCATGACCGAATCGCAGTACTCGCAGGGGTGCGCGCGCTTTATCGAAGACCGCGTTTTCAAAACCATCATGGCGCCCGAAGAATGTGCGGCGATCTTCATTGAGCCCATTCAGGGTGAAGGCGGATACGTCCCAGCACCGCGCGAGTTCCTGCAGGAACTGCGCAAGATTTGTGACCGTCACGGCATTCTGCTGGTTGCTGACGAAGTGCAATCCGGCTCCGGACGCACCGGCAAATGGTGGGCGATCCAGCACTCTGAGGTCGAGCCCGACATCATCACCATCGCCAAAGGCATCGCGTCCGGTATGCCGCTTAGCGTGATGATGGCGCGCGCGAACATCATGGATTGGGTTCCCGGCTCCCATGCATCCACTTTCGGCGGCAACCCGGTATGCATCGCTGCGGCGCTGGCCACCATGGATGTGCTGGAGCGTGAAGGCATTCGCAACGCCGAAGTCGTGGGCAATCACATTCTGCAGCGCCTCAGGACTTGGGTGGAGAAACATCCCATGGTCGGCGACGTTCGCGGCATGGGCCTGATGATCGGCGTGGAAATCGTGAAAGACAAAAAGACCAAAGCCATGACTCGCGATGACCGCGATCGTATTACTCAACTGGCCTTCGAGCGCGGAGTTGTCCTTCTAGGCGCTGGGGAAAGTTCCATCCGCATAGCTCCGCCGCTGATCGTCACCCAAGAACAGGCGTCCATTGCGATGGACGTGCTGGAAGAGTGCATTGGGATCGTCGAAAAAGAACAAAAATAAGACCAGCCGCGAATAAACGCGAAAGACGCGAATCTTAGCCCTTCTCATGTAGTTGAACGCGTTCAATATAGAGCGTATAATTCCATTCATGCTGCCCATCATGAGAGGGTTGATTGCTCGTCGTGTGTTATTGAACTTTCGCGCTGACGTGATCGCCGTTCAGGCGCTGCTTCCAAAGCCTTTCTAGGTCCAACCCTGGCAGGGACGCGCCATTGTGGGAGTTTGCCTGATTCGCCTTGAGGAACTCCGTCCCAAAGGACTTCCAGCACAGTTTGGCATTGCTTCTGAAAATATGGCGCATCGCGTCGCCGTGCGTTATCCCGTGGATGGAAAAACGGAGACTGGCGTTTTTGTATGGCGTCGGGAAACCAACCAGAAACTGGTGCAGGCGTTTGGCGGACGCCTCTTCCCGGGTGTACATCAGGGGGCCAGGTTTCTTGTGGAGGAAAACGAAAATGGCATCAGCATGGATGTGAAAAGTGCCAATGGTAAGACGGACGTCAGTTTTTCCGCAAGCTACGGCCCGGCATGGCAGCCGACATCGGGATTCAAGAACCTCGACGAAGCATCGGAATTTTTCCAGCACGGTGATTGCGGCTTTTCCTGCTCGCGGAACGGTGACTCCGTCGAGGGTATGCAACTCAAAATTCTGCAATGGTCTCCCCAGCCTCTGAAGGTGGGACCGATTAACAGTGCCTTTTTCTCCGATCTGGACCGTTTCCCTCCCGGCTCTGTTGAGTTTGACTGTGGTTTGATCATGCGCACTGTTCCGCACGAATGGCATGAAATACGAGAAGTCCCCGATCTGGAAGCAGTGTCTAATTTCGCCTAACCATCCCGTTTGTTTGCTAAGATTCGTGTTCGTTCGCGTTTATTCACGGCCACATTTTCCCATGTCTCGTTCCGGACGCCTGACACAAATCACGCTTCGCGCGCTTGACTCAGCCGCCAGGCTGTTGCCGAAGCCCAAGTCAAGCCCCGCACATCTCCAAACCGGACGTCGCGGAGAAGAAGCAGCCTACTTCCATCTGCGGCGGCAGGGCTATGTGATGGTGGCCCGCAACTTTCGCAGTCCGCGCAGCCGCAGCGAACTGGACCTGGTTGGCTGGGACAATGAAACTCTCTGCTTTATCGAGGTCAAGACGCGTACCACCCGCGAAATTCAGCCGGCCGAAGCCGCCGTAGACCCGGAAAAACAACACGACCTCTGCGGCGTGGCGCGCGAGTTTCTGCGTAAGATGCCGGAAGACGTGGCTTTCCGTTTTGACATTGTCAGCGTCTATTTCGAGCCCCGCAAGAAACCTGAGATCGAGCTGTTCAAGAATGCATTTCCGTTTTCGTAAGCCCGGCAAAAGGCTGGCCGCGAATCAGCGCGAATTCAAAGACCTGATCTCGCCCATTCGCTCATTCGCGTAAATTCGCGACTAATTTTCCCGCAGTTGTAAAATAGCTTGTGCCCGAACTGAGAAAAGATCCCATCACCGGACGCTGGGTCATCATTTCCACCGACCGCGCCAAGCGTCCAGGAGATTTTTCCCGGGAGCGCGCCAACATCAAAGGCGGCGCGTTTTGCCCTTTCTGTCCCGGCAATGAGAGCAAGACGCCGCCGGAGATCATGGCCCACCGTCCGAGCAACAACGGATACAACACTACCGGCTGGGACTTGCGCGTGGTCCCCAACAAGTTTCCCGCTTTGGGAATTGAAGGCGAACTCGATCGCCAGGCCGACGGCATGTTTGACCGGATGAACGGCATCGGCGCGCACGAGGTAGTAATCGAAACGCCGGACCACATGCAGACCCTGGCGACGCTACCCGTAAAGCGTGTGGGCGACGTGCTGTGGGCATTCCGCGAACGCATCCTTGATCTCAAGCGGGACGGCCGGTTCAAGTACATTCTGGTGTTCAAGAACCACGGCGAAGCGGCGGGTGCGTCGCTGGAGCATCCGCATTCGCAGATCATCGCGCTGCCCATTCTGCCCAAGCAAGTGGTAGAAGAATTGGACGGCGCCAAGCGCTATTTTGCCAACAAAGAGCGCTGTATTTACTGCGATATCATCCGCCAGGAACTGGAGGAGCAGGTGCGAGTGGTCGCGGAGAACCAGGACTTTGTTACCCTGGCGCCATACGCGCCGCGCTTTCCGTTCGAAACCTGGATCCTGCCCAAGCAGCATGAATCGGCTTTTGAGAATTCGCCGCCGGAGCTTTATGAAAATCTGGCACGCATGCTGAAGTCGCTTTTGGTCCGGTCCATCCATGTTCTTGGGGACCCCGCCTACAACCTTGTCCTGCACACCTCGCCCATTCAGGACAACACCAACGACTACTACCACTGGCATCTGGAAATCATTCCCAAGCTGACCAAGACCGCGGGCTTCGAATGGGGTACGGGCTTCTACATTAATCCCACTCCGCCGGAAGAAGCAGCGCGTTTTCTGCGCGAGGCTCGCGTGGAGGAAGAGAAGGATTCGGCAATTGGGTAATAAGAATTTGGTAATTGGGTGATTGTTTTTGTGCTACCAATGCTCATCTGGCACCGGCGCCCTCGCCGATGTTCCCCTTTCTGGATCTTCAAATCTAGCTAGATATCCAAAAACCCAGCCTAAAAGAGGCGGAAAAAGCGTGGCCCAAGGATCTTACTCCCGTTTTTTCTTGGATCTTCGTGGCTTTTCTGTAAACCAGCCGAGCCATTCCCCGATGCATTGTTGCATAAGGTTTGCGTTCAGTTGATAGATTCGCTGACGACCGCGCTTTTCCAAATGCACCAGGTTGGCTTGCCGAAGCACACCAAGGTGACGCGATATGGTTGGCCAGCGGCACGCGAAACGCTCGGCAATTTGACCGGCGCTCATGCGTCCTCCGCGGAAGTTCAAAACCATCAGAATCTCCCGGCGTGAGGGATGAGCCAGCGCCCTGAACACTGTTGCCGTTTGCCGCGCCGATCTCTCGCGTTCAGACTTTGGCAAAGCGCATCCTGACTGGCTGGACATGCGGGAATTCCATTGCTGGCCGCCCCAGACGCTCTTCCATATGGATCCCCATCCCCTCCCATATCTGCATGACTGCAGGGTCTTCGTGCGCTTTCTTAGCGCCGCTCACCTTCCAGGTGAAGATTTCCACGAAGAAAGCTTTCTTGGTCTCGTCCACGCCCCGGTAGATCACTGAAGCGTCTGCCGTCACCAACCCTTGACGGTAGAGTGTGGGCCAGTGTCGTGCGAGTTGTTTCAGGAACGCGTCTTCATGCCCGTTCTTGATACGGTACGTGCAGATCACGACTTCTGGTTTTTTTATACTGGTTCGGCTACTCGTCATTTCAAGGATTCCTTTCGCTTGTTTTCCGCACTCTGTTGATGTAGACGCCCTTTCTAGCGGGATCGACTTTGACCTCTGCGCGGACCCTTTGTCCCTCCAGACCACTCAAACTGGACGGATTGTCCACGGTCCAGACGCTCTGGTCATGTTCCTTGACCAGGACTAGAGGTTGCGGCTTCCACTCCGCATGCCCGATTGCGGCGCCTCCCCGTGTGCACTTGCGGATGCAATCGGCATGGCCCGGTCCGCTGTGTTGAGCAGCGCATGCTTGATCGCTGACACGAGCGATCCAGATTTCAGCCTTAGGGGCGGCCCGTAAGGACACAGCGACGCCGGTGAAGGCAAGCATGAGAATAGCGACCAGCATTCGAGAACGCGCCATGAAGAACACCTCCTGATAACATTTAGCGTTAGCGCTAATTATTTGTCGAGTAATATTTAGCATTAGTGCTAATTATTTGTCAAGACCGTTAAGCGATTCCACCCCAAGGCGAACGGCCTCTCAATTACCCACTTACGAAATTACCCATTTACCCAATCTCCCTCGGGTATACAATACGTCGGTTTCAAGAAAGGCCGTTTGGCCTCACAGGAGACACATGTACCGATACTCAGGATTGCTGGGCATTATTGTTCTGCTTTCGCTGGCTTACATTTTTTCCACGAACCGCCGGGCCATCAAACTCAAGACGGTCTTGTGGGGGCTGGGATTGCAATTCCTTTTCGCCGTCCTCGTGTTTCGCCTCTCCATTGGAGAAAAGGCGATGGTATGGTTGGGAACGAACATCACTCACTTCCTGGGTTATTCCTTCGCGGGAGCCAAATTCGTGTTCGGCAATCTTGGAGTGCCTCTAGGCTCACCCGGTTCCATGGGTTTTTTCTTTGCGTTTCAGGTGCTGCCGACGATTATTTTCATTTCCGCGTTCTTCGCACTCATGTACTACCTGGGCATCATGCAATTCATCATCAAGGTATTCGCCTGGGTCATGCAGCGCGTTATGGGAATCAGCGGCGCTGAATCGTTGAACGTGGCCGCTTCCATTTTCATGGGACAAACGGAAGCGCCCCTGACCATCCGGCCATTTTTGCCGGAATGCACGCGATCGGAATTGATGACCATCATGACTGCGGGTATGGCGCACGTCTCCGGCGGCATCATGGCGGCTTACATCCTTTATGGAGTCCAGGCACAGCACTTGCTCAGCGCGGTTATCATGACCGCTCCGGGGACCATCTTGATGGCCAAGATGCTGGTACCGGAAACCGAAGTACCGAAAACCGCCGGCCACGTCGAAATGCCGAAGGATGAAGCTACCAAAGATGAAAACTTTCTGGGCTCGATAGCACGCGGCACCATTGACGGCGGCAAGCTGGCGTTCAACGTGGGCATCATGCTGATCTCCTTCATCGCTCTGGTTGCGGCCCTGGACGGCGGCATGGGATGGATTCACAGTCACGTGTCCTGGTTCCCCGCAAGCCTGGCAACTGTGTTGGGCGCAATCTTCAGACCTGTTGCCTGGCTGATCGGTGTACCGTGGCATGATTCAGCCGCAATCGGAAACCTTCTGGGCACCCGCATGGTGATCAATGAGTTGTACGCTTACACCATCTTGGGCGCGCAGAAAGCCACGCTCGATCCGCGGTCTTTTACCATTGCCACGTTTGCACTCTGTGGTTTTGCGAACCTCAGCTCAATTGGCATTCAGATCGGTGGTATCAGTGCGCTGGCTCCCAACAGGCGCAATGACCTCGCCAGACTTGGGTTTCGCGCCATGCTCGCCGGGACCATGGCCAACTTGATGTCAGCAGCAATTGTGGGTCTGCTGATGACGACCAGCTGACAGAATTTGGAACTGCCAAAATCGGGTAGTCGGGTAATTTGGATTCTTCACGCTTAACAATTTTGGCAATTACGGCGATCTTGGCAATTCTGGCAATCGACTTATGACACATTCTCCAGAACAAGACGACTTCACGCGCGCTGATAAAGCTGCGGAATTCATCCGGCAAAAGACTGCGCTGCAACCGAAGATTGCCATCGTTCTCGGCTCCGGGCTGGGCGGCTTTGCCGATGAACTGGTTGACGCTACTGTCATCCCTTACTCCCAGATTCCGCACTTCCCTCTTTCCAGCGCACAAGGACACGCCGGCAATCTGGTGATGGGAAAAGTTGGCGAGGTGGCAGTGGCCGTGATGCAAGGCCGCACTCATTACTATGAAGGCCACTCCATGCAACGGATCACGTTTCCCATTCGCGTGTTTTCGCGCCTGGGCATCAAGGCCATGCTCCTGACCAACGCCGCCGGAGGGATCAACTTACAACTGGAGCAGGGCTCTTTGGTTGTCCTGCGAGACCACATCAATCTGATGGGAAGCAATCCCCTGATCGGGCCGAATGACGACCGCTTTGGCGCGCGCTTTCCCGACATGTCGGAAGCCTACGCCGCGGACTTTCGCAAGCTGGCGCTGGAAGAAGGTAAAAAATTGCCCATCAAGGTTTCCGATGGCGTTTACGTTGCCGTCCACGGTCCCAGCTATGAGACGCCGGCGGAGATCCGCTTCATAAGGACGATCGGCGCCGACACAGTAGGCATGTCCACAGTTCCCGAGACGATTGTCGCCCGGCACTGCGGCATGAAAGTCCTGGCTATCTCCTGCGTGACCAACATGGCGGCCGGCATCCTGGATCAGCCTCTGGTCCATTCCGAGGTGCTCGAAACCGGCGAGCGGGTCAAGCACTCATTTGTCGCGCTGCTCAAAGCTGTGATTCCGAGGATGGCGACTTCGCTGCAGTAGGCCCGAAGCACCCGCCGTTTCATTTTGGTTCTATGACGTTCAGTCCCTTTACCTGAACAAAGTGACGACGGTTGAATGTCGCGACTTGGCAGTCGCGATCCAAGGCCGTGGCCGCAACGATCAAATCGTAGAAGCCTATCATTTTGCCCGACGATTCCAAGTCCGCCCAAATACGCGCATGTTCATATGCTGTTTGCTCCGTGTAGGCAATAATCGGCAATGATCGCAATACTGCCTGGAGATACCGTTGGCGTGTGGCTTTGTGCCGTTCCGTTGCCCGTTCCACTCCATGCCAAAGCTCGGCGACAGTAATGGCGGCGATTTCAAATTGGTCGTTGGGCCGGGACTCCAACCATTGCTTCAGGTCGAAACTCCCCCTCTCGCCACGAATGATGACGTCGGCATCGAGAATTATCGCCATCTTTGAACCGGCGCTTTTAGGGCGTTGCGGGCGACTCGCAAGTCAGAATGCCAGGCCCTGGCTTCATCCTCGGGCAGCTCGACCTCGGCCAGGGCTGCCGCTAACTCGCGGCCAGAGCACACCTTCTCATGGTCCGGCACCAGCCGCGCGAATGGTGTCCCATTCTTCAGCAATACAAACGTGACGTTTTGATAGTGGGCACGGCTGACGCAGTCAGAAAAGTTGCGCGCGGCCTCAGTAACGCTAATCGCCATCTTTTTCATATAATCAGATTATCAGATTTTAACGCTATCTTGCTAAAATAAATCAACCAGGTGCAGGCGTACAACGCGCGGCATGGCTCGCCCGTCGCCATCAAGAATCCTACGCCGCATTCCGCCATGCCAGCGGAGTACAAACGGCACAACTGGCTTCTTTATACCGGCTGCTCCAAGCTGGCAACACTGGGATGGCCGATGGCGATTGTGGAAGCGAAAGCCTCGGGAGTTGCCGTGTGAGTAGCTAACGTTCGCAAGGACATTAAGGAATATGTGGGCGAGAGCGGCTACGTGTATGACACGCTTGACGAGGCCGGGGAGATACTCAGCTCACCTCCTCCCGCAGCGATGCGCGACGCAGCTTTCGAGCATGCCAGCAGCATGGACCTGAGAAAACACAAACACCTGCTCACCGATCTCTGGCACTCTGCCGGTCGAGCGTGAATGTTAGTCACGGGGCCCTGGTCTTCTTGCAACTACGCGCTGAGCACTTCCCGGACTTTACGCCGCAAGGAGCCTGCGTTGAAGGGCTTCTGTAGCAGGCTGGTCTGCAGGACAGCCATGCCGCGCTCACCCACCACATCGCCAGCGTAGCCGGTCATGTAGAGGGTCTTGATTCCTGGCCGTAACGTTCCAATGCTTACGGCCAACTCCAGGCCGTTCATTCCGGCGGGCATCACTACGTCTGTCAACAACAGATCAATGTCGCCACTGTGCTTCCGCGCGACTTCAATCGCTTCATGGCCATTGTGGGCCTCCAGGACCGTATACCCCGCGCCTTCCAGCATCAAGCGAATAATTTCGCAAAGCCTTGGTTCGTCTTCCGCAAGCAGGATCGTTTCCTTTCCGCCACCATCAGAAGACAAGGACACCTTATCCAAGGCTACTTCGGACTGACTCTCCGCTTGGGGCAAGTAAATCCTGAAAGTTGTGCCCTTACCTGGTTCGCTCTGGACCCGTATGTGGCCGCCACTCTGGTTGGCAATGCCATAGACCGTGGACAAACCCAGTCCCGTTCCCT
This sequence comes from Acidobacteriaceae bacterium, assembly GCA_003140235.1. Classification (GTDB taxonomy): domain Bacteria; phylum Acidobacteriota; class Terriglobia; order Terriglobales; family Acidobacteriaceae; genus Angelobacter. The sequence continues at coordinate 15,297 of PLJN01000099.1, read as the reverse complement.
TGCCTTGCTCTTTCGTGGTGAAGAAAGGCTCGAAAATATTGTTGATGACTTCCGGCGCAATGCCACCGCCCGTATCGCTCATGGAAAGCATCACGTAAGGGCCCGCAACAACCGGAGGATGATCAGCCTGGCTGGAGTGCAGCTCAACATTGCTGGTCGCAATCACCAATTGGCCACCGCGCGGCATGGCATCGCGAGCGTTGACAGCCAGATTGATAACGACCTGCTCGATCTGTCCCGGATCGGCTTTCACCAGGCCCAGCTCCGGCCCCAGGCGGACCACCAGCTCAACGTCGTCTCCCAGCAATCTGCCGAGCATTGTGGTCAGTTCACCCAGGGTCGCGTTGAGGTCCAATATTCGGGGAAGCAGGATCTGCTTGCTGCTGAACGCCAGTAGTTGACGGGTGAGGTTGGCGGAGCGCGTCGCTGCCTGCCTGATCTGCTCCACACTTTCCTGCCGCTGCTCGAGGGACAATTCCCTTTCCAGCCGCGCGCAGTGCCCCAGAATCACGCCCAGCATATTGTTAAAGTCATGGGCCACGCCGCCGGCCAGCCGGCCCACGGCTTCCAGCTTTTGCGACTGGCGAAGCTGCTCTTCCAGGGAGCGGTGCCCGGTGATGTCCTCAACGATCCCCACGGCTAATCGAGGCGCCGCTCCGGTGCCTGGCAGCGGCGAAATCGTGACCCTCACCCAGATCAGCTTGCCATCTTTGCGACGGTAGCGTTTCTCGAGCTGGAACCGCTGCAGCTTACCCGCCCACAACTCGGCAGTCAGAGCCATGTGGGCCGGGCGGTCCTCTTCGAGCGTGATGTCCATGGAGGTCATCGACCGAAGCTCCTCATCTGTATAACCCACCATCTCCTGAAAGGCGCGGTTCGTTGCCATAAAAACGCCTGGCGTGCCCGCCAAGGCGATGCCGACCGCTGAATTGTCGAAGACCGATCGCCAGCGCTCTTCGCTGGAACGCAGCGCCTCCTCGGCCTGCCGCCGTTCGGTGATGTCCATCACCATGCCGGTCGCGTGCACCGGTTTCCCATTCTCCCAGAGAGTCACCTCGCCGCGATCGTAAAGCACACGCAGGGCGCCGTCGGGACGAATGATCCGATACTCCAGCTCGAAGGTTCCGGGCCCGGCGAGGTTCTTGATTTGCATCGCCCGCAGTGCCCGGCGGTCGTCAGGATGCACGAGAGCGAAGAAGGCTGCAGAGGTCTCTCCGAACGTCTCGCGCGTCATGCCGGAAATGCGGATGGTCTCATCGTCCCACACCAGGTGGTCCTTCACGATGTCATATTCCCAGCTGCCCATTCCCGCAAGCCGCGCTGCACTGGACAGCATGGCCTCGTGGCGGCGCGACAGATCGTCCGACCCCTCACGTGTGGCTTGGGCCAATTCACGCGCCCGGGCCCTGTTGTCAAAGAGCCAGGAAATGGTCGACATCGCCAGGATTCCAACCACCAATCTGGTCAGGCCGATACGGTCCAGCGCCAGGCCGCCCGGCCGTATGAAGTAATAATCAAGGAGGAAAGCCGCCACCGCAGTCGCCAGCAATCCCGCCCGCAAGCCACCGAACCAGGCCACCACACCCGTCGTCACGTAAAACGGAACAACTGGCCACAGGGAGCCAACCGACGGAAAGCAAAAGTCAAAACCGGCAGCAAACCCGGTTAGCAGGAGGGCAACGCCGTATCGCAGGACCGGGGAACGCGCGCGCGGAAAAGCGCGGTCTTGTGATTCGCGTTGCGGTTTTGGATCCATGTGCCCCGAGTCGGAGGCGCGGAGAAAGGCGGCGGAAGCGTGCTTGAGGATGTCGCTTTCAGCGTCCCTGATATTAGGGATAAGCCTAGCACAAACCCTGATAAATACTGCTGGCTGCGCGATTTCGCTCACTGAAATTGTTACAATCACGCCATCCCTATGAACGCTTCTATCATTCGCCAGCTTCGAAAAATCGTTGGCCCTGATGCGGTTCTGGACCGTCCCGAAGAGCTCGCGCTCTACGAGTATGACGCGGGCGTGGACAAAGGAAGCCCCGGCGCGGTGGTCTTTCCGCAAAATACCGAACAGGTTTCGCAAGTCATGCGCCTGGCCAGCGAAAATAAAATCCCCGTAGTCCCGCGAGGCGCCGGAACCGGCCTGAGCGGAGGCGCCATTGCCCGCGAACAGGCCATCGTGCTCGGCCTTTCCCGTATGAATAAAATCCTGGAGATCGACACCGCGAACCAGCGCGCCGTCGTCCAGCCCGGAGTGGTCAACCTGGAGCTGAGCAATACTGCGTCCAAATATGGCTACTACTACGCGCCTGATCCATCGAGCCAGAAAGCCTGCACCATTGGCGGCAACGTCGCGGAAAATTCCGGCGGACCGCACACGCTCGCGCTGGGCGTGACCGTCAATCACATCACCGGGTTGCGCGTCGTCATACCCAATGGCCGCATTGTGGAACTCGGCGGTAAGGCTCAGGACACTTGCGGTCTCGATCTGACAGGATTTTTTGTCGGATCGGAAGGCACTCTTGCCGTCACCACCGAGATCATCGTCAAGCTGACGAAGCTCCCGGAATCAGTGGCGACGTTGCTGGCAATCTTCAACACAGTAGAAGATGCAGCCAACACAGTCGTAGCGCTGACACAGAGCGGCATTACTCCCGCTGCGCTCGAAATGCTCGATGCCTGGATGTTGCGCACTGTCGAAGCTGCCGTCCATGCCGGATATCCCGTGGACGCCGCAGCCGTGCTGTTGATCGAACTTGAAGGCATCAAAGAAGTAGTGGAAGAGCAGGCAGTCGCGGTCGAAGCCGTCTGTCTCAAACAAAATGGACGCGAAGTGCGCCGGGCCAAGAACGAACAGGAACGCCAGCTACTCTGGCTGGGACGCAAAACAGCCTTCGGCGCCATCGGGCGCATTTCATCTTCTTATTACACGCAGGATGGCGTGATCCCGCGCACCAAGATTCCGGCAACGCTGGCGGAGATCGAACGCATCAGCAAAAGCTACGACCTGATCATCGGCAATGTGTTCCACGCCGGTGACGGCAATCTCCATCCGCTGATTCTTTTTGATGGCCGCGATCCCAAACAGTTCGAGAAAAGCAGAAACGCGGGCAAAGAGATCATGCAGTTCGTGCTGAGCGTAGGCGGTTCCATCACCGGAGAACACGGCGTTGGCATGGAAAAGATGAACCTCATGCCGCTCATGTTTACTCCCGACGACCTGGACGTCATGACCCGGCTGCGCAACGCGTTCAATCCAGATTCCATTCTGAATCCACAGAAGATGCTGCCCGGTGCGCACATGTGCCGTGAAATCACAGCGCCGCTGCCGAAGGCAGTTGTGGAAGCTGCTCCCGGAGTCCCGGTATGAGCACCATGACCACAACTTTGATCGAAGAAGAGTTGGCCGCGATTGTGGGTGTGACTCATGTCGGGCAGGAGACGCGCGATATCAATGGCGTCGTCCCGTCGGTCGCTGTTTCTCCCGGCTCGACTAAAGAGATTGCATCTGTCCTTCAGTTTGCGAACAGCCGCGACCTGGTGGTTGCTCCAGTCGGAGGATTCACCAAGCAGCAAACCGGCGGCATACCGGAACGCGTTGACATTCTGCTTCGCCTGGATCGGTTGAACCAGGTGGAACACTACGATCCGGGCGACCTCACGGTTTCACTCGGTGCCGGTATTACGTTTGCGGAAGTACAAAGCAAACTGGCAGAGCACCAGCAGTGGCTTCCGTACGATGCGCCCAACCTTGAGTGCTCGACCGTTGGCGGCTCACTGGCAACGGCCTCGCCTGGTCCTATGAAGTCGAGTGTTGGTGGCCTGCGCGAATTTTGCATCGGCGTCCAGTTTGTCACTGCCGATGGAAAAATCGCCAAAGGCGGCGCGCGCGTCGTCAAGAACGTTGCCGGATACGACCTGATGAAGCTGATGATCGGCAGCTACGGTTCGCTGGCCGTCATCACGCAGGCCAATTTCAAAGTCTTCCCTAAACCTCGCCAGACGAGCACGTTTCTTTGCTCCTTTGCCACGCTTGAAGACGCATTGGCGTTTCGTAATCGTGTATTGCAATCGCCGCTTACGCCCATGTGCCTGGAGATCATTTCGCCCCGCGCGCCGGAATATTTGTGTGACCCAGCGCCGACGCATAGTCCCGATGACTACGCTCCCGGGCATCCAGTCGCGCCGCCAGCCACCGAATGGCAAATCGCATTGCGCGCGGGAGGAAGCGATAACGTGCTCGCCCGCTACCGCCGCGAATTGGGCGCCGCCGTAACGAAGGAACTGGACGATGAAAAAGAAGCCCAGTTCTGGTCCTGGATGTCGCACTTCGAGCGCAGCGTGCTGGCGCGCCATCGCAATGCGCTGATGATTTACACGCATCTCACCATTCAAAACGTGGGTGCTGCCATCCAGGCGCTGGAGCGCTGTGCGCCCGACCACAACTTTCTTCCTGTCGCGATCGGCCGCGCGGCCACGGGAAATCTGGTGCTGGCTTTTGTTCCATTGTCCGTTGATCCGCCGGCGGTCATGCAATACGCCAACTGCGTTTCAGCGTTCCGTGCGCTGCTTCCGCCGGGATCGGCTGCTGTGGTAACGCAGTGCCCCAAGGAAGCTAAAGCGTATTTCGACGTCTGGGGAAGTTCGTCCACAGACGTAGAAATGATGCGCACCGTCAAACGTGCGCTCGATCCCAATAACATTTTGAACCGAGGCCGATTCATTGTCTGAAACAACCGACCTGCTGGGCGACACGCGCGGCACCGGCGTGATGATTCCCGAACTTCGCGGCCCTGATCAGCCAAGCTGGGAGCTGCTTTCCACTTGCGTCCACTGCGGGCTTTGTCTGAATCATTGCCCTACATATAAGGTGCTGGGCCTAGAGATGGATTCACCTCGCGGACGCATCTACCAGATCCTGCACGTCAACGAAGGCACGCTGCCCATGGGCGAAACTTTCGTCAAGCATATTGATCGCTGCCTGGGATGTCTCGCATGCGAGACCGCGTGCCCTTCAGGCATTCAATACGGAAAAATTATAGAGCGCGCCCGCGCACAGATTGAACAGAATTATCGTCGTCCTTTCCTGCCGCGAATGCTGCGCAGCTTTTTCTACGGCAAAGTCTTGCGGAATTTCGGGATGCTGCGCTTTGCCGCGCGTATGACCCGCTTCTACCAGCGTTCAGGACTACAGACCGTCACGCGAAAGATCGGCGTGCTCAAACTGCTGGGCATGAGCGATGTTGACCGTCTCGCTCCGCAGATTGATTCGGAGTTTTTCTTCAGCGAGATTGGCAAAGTATTTCCTGCGGCCGGTGAGCGTCGCGGCAAGGTTGCGTTTCTTGCCGGATGCATCAACAACGTTGCTTTCTCGCACCTGAACCGCGCCAGCGTCCGTGTGCTCACGCAGAATGGAATTGAAGTCCACATTCCCGCCGGTCAAGGCTGCTGCGGCGCGCTGCATTCCCATGCCGGCTTCAGGGACGATGCACGTACTTTGGCGCGCAAGAACATCCAGGTGTTTTTGCGTGACGACTATGACGCCATCATCACCAACGCCGCCGGCTGCGGATCAACGCTCAAGGAATATCACGACCTCCTGGAGCACGATCCCGAATACGCCGAGCGCGCCAAAGAATTTGTTGCAAAAGCAAAGGACATAACCGAGTATCTGGCTAAAATCGGCCTTCGCGATGCGCCGAACAAGCTAAAACAAAAAGTCGCCTATCAGGACGCATGCCACCTCGCCCACGCTCAGCGTGTCCGCTCCGCTCCACGCGAGTTGCTGAAAGCCATCGGCTGCGAGGTCGTCGAGCTTCCCCACGCCGACCAATGCTGCGGCAGCGCTGGAGTGTACAACGTCGCACAGACTGAACTGTCCATGAAAGTTCTTGAAGCCAAGATGGACGACGTCAGCTCCGTCACGGAATCCGCGCAAGTACTGGCGACAGCCAATGTCGGATGCCTGATTCAACTCCGCGCCGGTGTATCCAAACGCGGGATGACGCTTCCGGTAAAACATATCGTGGAGTTGCTGGACGAAGCGTTTGCAACAACATCCCGAGCGTAGCGAGGGATCCCTATCGACTGGAGGACGGCAGCCATGAAAATCCCTGAGCAAAATGAAGCTCATTATCTGCGCCCATTGCTCGCCTTGTTCGCATTCCTTCTCCTCGCAACGCTCCTTCACGGACAATCTCCATCGACTGTCAACGACCCAGATCTCGCCCGACCGGCACAATCACAAGAATCCATGGATATCCTAAGCGCGATCTGCGGCAAAGATGCCCAAAGCAAGCCCGGCAAAAAAGGACCAATCTACGGCTGCCGTGTTTGTCCCAAGTTCACTTCAGAAGCGGGACAAGGCACCAACGACTCGTTCCCAGCGCTGCAAATCTACCACGTGCTTCCCGGCAGTTTCACGCGCCCCGGAGCAGTCGAGACGGTGGTGGAAGTAAACGGATGTGAAGCGCATGTCAACAACTTCGGCGGTACGGTGCTTCTCGAAAAAGTCGGCCCACGCTGGAAGTTCAAACGCTACGTCCCCGGTGAGATTGGCCTGAACCGCGCCTACAAACTCAAACAAGGGCGCACGTTAGCTCTCTATCAAGGCGGCTGGACTGGCCAGGGCGAGACCGTGGTTTGGCTTGGAACTTATGACTTCGCAAGTCCCGTCGCACACGCCTGGCAAAAACTGATCACCCTGCATGACTCCACCGCGAACGCGTGCTCGGCGACGACCGTAACGTCGTCGGGCATAGACAGCCTCAAGCTCGAAGACCTCGACCATGACGGCGTGCTCGACCTCCGCGTGTTCGTGCACTGGGGCAATGTCAAAGTTCCCAAAGCCTTCCAGGGTAATTGCGATAAAGACTTCACCCCTGGAAAAGTGCCTGTGCGCGAAATCGATTTCCTGTTTGACGGAAAACAATTCCACGTGGCCCCGGCAAGCCGCAAGGAATTCAAGCTTGTGTCTCAGGAATGAAGAAGTCTTAGCCGCAGATAAACGCTGATGAACGCAGATCAAACAGATTAAATTCAAAGCGTCAGTCTAGCTCGGCTCTGGCCTCGCCACGAGAGTTGATCATGCTTCAAGAGTGAGACGCGGCAATGCCGCGTCTCTACGTCACGATTCTTGCCTGATCTGCGTTTGTCTGCGTGAATCTGCGGCAAACTGGCCTGCACCGCCATACACTCCAATACAATAAAGCTCGTGCATTTGCCCATCACCAGACTGTTTTCGCTTATTGATTTTCTGGGAGTATTCGCGGAGCACATCGCGGCACGCCACAAACCAAGAGCTAACCACAGAGGACACCGAAGAACACGGAGGAGGAAGGCCGAATGAATTCCCAGTTTGCCTCTGTGCCCCTTTGTGTCCTCTGTGGTTAATGGGGTTATGATTGTCTCCCAGCGTTCTTGGCTGAATGCTGAGTGCTCCCAACTCCAGGAGAATTGTGATGTCCAGGATTGTTCGCTATCAGTTTGTAGGAAGCTGGCTCTGGTTCTGGTTGCTATGCATTACTGGCGTAGGAATTCCGTTCGCGATTCTGCAACTGGTGAATGGTACGAGGATCTCCCCGTAAGCAGCGTAGATGGTTCGCCGATCCTGCTGGTGACACGGCGACTTGTTCGCGCATTGCCGTGGATAAATTACGACGATTTCTTGCGAACCGAGTTCAAAGCCTATCTCACAGCTCGGCGGGAATCGGGTCGGCGCTCAGCCTTGAACCTTTCGAAACAGCCCGGAACTTTGGAACCATCGTCTGTTGCGGATAAGACTGAGGTCGTAACAGTAACCCGCGCCGACATGTCGATAATTGATCGTTATGTGCGTACTCGTGAACGCCAAGCCACAGATGCTCGACCGACACTTGAATATATAGACGATGACAGCTACCATGAAGCCGAGCTGCTGAAAACTCGACTTGCTGCAACAAGGCCTGGTCGGGAACAAGCCGCTGAGTATCAACGCCTCGTGCTCGAAATTCTCAACTATCTTTTCAGCCCTGAGCTCATCGATGGCCAACCTGAAGTACGCACTATTGACGGCACTGAGCGACGGGACATCATTTTCACCAACGATTCTGACGAGTCGTTTTGGGATTATGTTCGGACTGCCCACGACGGCATCGTGGTAATGTTCGAAACTAAGAATACCGACGAACTTGACATCGCAGCCATTAATCAAACGGCTACTTATTTAGGCGATCGAATTGGCAGGATGGGAATCATCGTGACCCGCAACTCTCCTTCGGATGCCATGAAAAAGAAGATCTTTTCTGTCGGGAACGATTCCGCACCGAATCGAAAAGTGATCCTCACACTCTCCGACGCTCACTTGCGCGATCTCCTCGACCTGTGCTGCAAGGGTGGATCACCAACCACCTGGATGCAAAAGCACTATCGTGCCTTTCGAACTGCAATCCAATAGGCGGGTCGTTCGTTGTTCCCGCGAAGGATGCGAAGCCAACCTTGTGGCGGAATCTCACCTACTCCTGCTTCACCTACTCCTGCTTCACCTTCTCCCGCAATATCTGCCGCATCTGTTCCTGTGTTTCAGCGGGGATGCGGTCCTTCACCAACAGATAGAACTTAGCGTCATTGCGAAAGAGGAGAAAAGCGCGCCGCGTTTCACGGAATTTCTGCAAGATGTCCCAGGCCACGAAGCTGCATTCGATTTGGCTGACGATCCGAACGCCTCTGGCGGAAAACGCAAATATCGTGGGAGCACGGAACGCCTTCAGGGCGGTGGCATAGCGCAGCAGGAAGTACCAGAGTTGCGCTGAGAGCGCGAGGACTGCGAAGTAGCAGGCCAGTCCCCAACCCCAGAGAACACCCGACTTTTCGCCGGGCGCGAAGAACCGGACGGCAACCCACGCCAGGACCGCGAGTCCGAAAAGATTTCCGGGGACGAGCAGGATCCACAGCTTGCGCCACAGAATTGAAGTCTGGGTCGCGAGGTAGTCCCACGCGCCAATCCTGGACTCGCCGCCCACTCCCGAAGGAAGGGCCAGCTGACGCAGGCTTTCCAGCGTGGCGGCATCCAGTAGGCGCTTGGGAACCAGCGTCCTGATTTGTTTTCCTTCCAGATAAATGGTGTTCGGCGATTCGCCCGCCGTCTGGAGAGCGGACCACGGTATCTCTTGTTTGCCGTCCGCGTTTTCGTGGGTCCACTTTTCCTGGTCGAACGAGAATGACTGTGGGCCGCTGTGCGAGCGTTCGTAGTCGGCCTGCTTGGCTGCGATGGCGCGCTTTTTAGCGCTGCGTCCGGTCATTTGGACGTGCGCGAGGGCCATGACCACAAGCAGCAACGGCGCGCCGATGAAGGTGAGGTACACAATATCGATACCGGGAGCGGAAACTCTCCAGAGCGCGACCCCGTAAGCGATCAGCGGGAGCGCGACCGCTACGGTAAGCACCAGGGACACGGCGTCCACCCGCGGCCACGTGTGCTGGTGTGGCTCGGCAAATTCGTCCCAGGTGAGGGTATAGGTGACGNNACCGCTGATTGCGCTGATGACGCTGATTCATCCATGCTCGTGTGGCACCGGCGCCCCCGCCGGTGTTTCTTTCAAGCGACCATACACAGCCGAGGCGGCCGCACCACGCGGATATGGATCGCAGCGAAAGCATGGCCCAATCAGAGAGCAGTAATCAGCGTCATCGGCGCTATCCACGGCAAGCCGGGACGTGTCAGCGGTAAGGCTCTGCGCTGACCAAGAGTGATCAGTGATCTAAGTCACATCCCGGGACGCCTGGAAAAAATATACTTGCAGGCGTAATGTCCGATTCTCGCACCAGCGAACTGGCGAACGCGCTTACGCACGCTCTCGGCGTGGCCCTGGCGCTGGCCGGCCTGGCGGTGCTGGTTACGTTTGCCGGTCTCCATCGCAGTCCACGGCAGATGGTTTCTTACAGTATTTATGGAGTGACCCTGGTTCTGCTCTACGCCGCTTCCACCATCTACCATGGCGTACGGCATCCGGGGGCCAAGCGGCGGCTGCAAATTCTGGACCATGCCGCTATTTATATGCTCATTGCCGGTACGTATACGCCGTTTGCTCTGATTAGTCTTCGCGGCGTCTGGGGCTGGTCGTTATTGGGAATGATCTGGGCGCTGGCCGCAATCGGTGTTGTCTTCAAGCTTTTCTTTATCGGACGCTTTCCGCGCATGTCCGTCGTGCTGTATCTCGCCATGGGATGGCTGGCGATCATCGCTGTCCGCCAGCTCTTTGCCCATTTGCCGCCGATGGGTCTGGTCCTGTTGTTTGCGGGCGGGCTGTGCTATTCCGGGGGAGTCCTGTTCTTTGCTTTTGACCAAAGGCTTCGGTTTAATCACGCGATTTGGCATCTGTTCGTGTTGGTAGGATCAGTTTTTCACTTCTTTGCTGTCGTGGTGTCCACGCTGCCGCGGATGTGAAGCCATCAGAACACAGCCGAGGCGGCTGTGCCACACTGGTATGGGCGAGGCCGCAAGCATGGCCCGATCAGCAATCAGTGTTCAAGACAATCAGCTTTATCAGTGATCATCAGCGCAATCAGCGTCATCGGCGGTAAGGTTTTCCGTAGCCTCGCCAAAGACCGCGGTTTGCCCCCGTCCAACCCCACTGTTAAACTTGAGAGTTTGCCGCACCACTCCAAACTCTTCATCTAAGGTTGTCTATGCCACAAGCTACGGATATTGCGATTGTCAGCGGGGCACGCACGCCCATGGGCCGTTACACCGGCAAGTTGCGGGACTTTACCGCCATGGAACTGGCCGCGATCGCCAGCCAGGAAGCCATCCGGCGCGCCGGGGTTGATCCCAAAGACTTCGACCACGCCGTTTTCGGCAATGCGCAGCAGACATCCGGGGATTCGCTTTATGGCGCGCGGCACGTGGCACTGAAAGCCGGGTTGCCGATTGAAGTTCCGGCGCTGACGGTAAATCGCCTGTGCGGATCGGGCTTGCAGTCGATTGTGAGCGCGGCGCAGATGATGCAATTGGACGAAGCCGCGATGGTACTCGCCGGCGGCATGGAGTCCATGTCGCAGGCGCCGCATGTGATTCGCGGAGCGCGCTGGGGACTCGGCCTGGGTGAAGGCAAACTCGAAGACTCGCTGATGGTCGCGCTGCTCGACACCTATTGCGGGCTCTACATGGCCAACACCGCCGAACTTTACGCCGAGCAACAAGGCATTACCCGGCAGATGATGGACGAATTCTCGCTCCAGTCGCAGCAGAAGGCCGGCGCGGCGCAGGCGGCGGGACGTCTGGCGGAAGAAATCACGCCTGTCGCGCTCAAGAACCGCAAAGGCGAGCCGACCGGAGAGCTGTTCGAAAAAGACGACCATCTGCGGCCGGACACTACCATGGAAATCCTGGGCAAGCTGAAGCCCGCGTTCGGCAAGAACGGCACCGTAACCGCTGGAAATGCCAGCGGCATTGTGGACGGTGGCGCGGCGGTTGTCCTGACGACCCTGGCGCAAGCCGAGAAGCGCGGCCTGAAACCCATGGGACGCATTGTGAGCTGGGGCATTGCCGGGGTTGATCCTAAGATCATGGGCAGTGGTCCGGTGCCCGCCACGCGCGCGGCGCTCAAGAAAGCCGGGCTCAAGCTCGAAGAGATTGACCTGATCGAAGTGAACGAAGCGTTTGCCGGGCAGTATCTCGCCGTCGAGAAAGAACTCGGACTGGACCGCAACAAAGTGAACGTAAACGGCGGAGCGATTGCGCTGGGACATCCGCTGGGCGCGACTGGAACGCGGCTGGTGATCACGCTGCTCTATGAGCTGCACCGCCGCAAAGCAAAATACGGCCTGGCAACAGCTTGCATTGGCGGCGGGCAGGGGATTGCGATGATCGTGGAGAGTTTGCAGTAGCATTCAGCACTCAGCCATCAGCATTCAGCCCTATTCAGCCCTGAAACTGTGTGATTGACCGCAAAGGTCGCGAAGGACGCAAAGGAAAAATTAGAATTGGGATGGCAGAGATACGATGCGAAAGCTATGGCCGCCAACGTACGATGATTTCAGTATCCGATTCTGGGCGGCTACGGTGGCAGTCTCCACGCAGATCCTGGCAGTGCTCCTAGGATGCTTTCATGCCGCTCTTGAACTAATGCTTGTGTTGATTTGGCCACGCTTGATTCCGTTTCTGCTGGTCACCGGCCAGAACATTGAGGAGATTCATTTTAGCTGGCTGGGAATCATTGTGGGCCTGACAGTAAACCTCGCGTTCTATTATTTTGTTACCTGGTTCGCGATTCTCTTGATCCGCCGCGCGATCCAGCCAACGAAAGAATGGTGGCCAGGGGAACCATCCTAAAGACACAAGAGAAATCAGAACAAAAATCCTTTGCGTCCTTCGCGACCTTTGCGGCAAATACGAATGCTCCCAACGAGATGAATGGTTAGGGGCTGAATGCTGAGTGCTAATTGCTGAATGCTTAGGGGAGAAACATGCAAATCAAGAAAGTTGGCGTACTCGGTTGCGGACTCATGGGCTCGGGAATCGCCCAGGTCTCTGCGACTGCTGGTTATGATGTTGTGGTGCTGGAACAGGACCAGAAGTTTCTCGACAAAGGCTTTGCCGGGATTGATAAATCGCTGGCTAAGTTTGCCGAAAAGGGCAAACTCAAAGAGCCGGTGGAGACTGTCCGCGCGCGGTTGAAGGGCGCGACCACTCGCGAGGCTCTGGCGGATTGCGACATCATTATTGAAGCCATCATCGAAAACGTGGACGAGAAGAAGAAAACGTTTTCCGCGCTGGACGCAACCGTCAAGAAAGACGCGATCTTTGCCAGCAACACTTCTTCCATCTCGATTACCGAGGTCGCCGCGTCCACCAAACGGCCGGACCGTTTTGTGGGGCTGCATTTCTTTAATCCCGTTCCGCTGATGCAACTTGTCGAAGTGGTGCGCACCATTGCCACCAATGATCAGGTGTTTGAAGCGGCTTATGAGTTTGGCAAGAGCCTGGGCAAAGTCCCCGTGCGCACGAGCGATAAGACGGGATTCATCGTGAACCGGCTGCTGGTGCCGTACATGCTGGACGCCATCCGCGCGTTCGAAGAAGGAGTGGGCTCCATCCCGGACATTGACAACGCCATGAAGCTCGGTTGCGGCTATCCGATGGGACCGTTCACGCTGCTGGATTTTGTGGGGCTCGACACGACCTACTACATCACGCATGTGATGTTTGAAGAATTCAAGGAACGCCGGTTCGCGTCACCACCGCTGCTGAAGCGTCTGGTAATGGCCGGTTGGTATGGGCGCAAAACGGGAAAGGGATTCTACGATTACGCTGATCCAGCGAACCCGGTGCCCAGCCGGCTGTGAAGGAGTGGAAAATGAAAAAGACAGCACTTGCGTTGTTGGTCATCGTCCTCAGTTGCTTGGGCGTAGGTTGGACGCAGCAAGCTGAGTCATTCAATGAATGCAGCAAGCAATTTCCGCGCGAGATGATTCGCGTCAGCTCCGGAGTGCTTGAGACTCAAGTTGTTAACAAAGTCTTGCCAGAAGCTTCAGACTTAAAATCCGCGCCCGATTCCGATGTACAGATCGTCGTTCGGAGTTACCAGATGGGGAAACTTTGTGTTAAAGCCGTCAAAGGCGATCCGGCACTTTTTGAGAGAAGCGAGACTGCGGCCCGTAAGTGGAAGATCAGACCTTATATGCTCGATGGTGCGCCGATCATCATGGAGAGCAGATTTGTGTTTCGTTATCGCAAAGGCAAGCTTTCGGTGAGATTTGAGGATTGAACGTAGAATGGCATAGTATGCCTCGCTCTGATCGGGATAGTAACGTAAATGATTAAATCCATCACCACAGTCCAAGTCGTCCGCAACAGCAAAGAGTTCAGCGCGCTGGCTGACCTGCTGGACTCGCTCGGACTCGAGCGCGGCAAGAACTGGAAGACTGCTCGCGGCCAGGGCCTTCCCTTTATCGCTCCCATGGGCAAAGTTGAGATCATCGAAGGGAAAGAGCCGCTTCCCGCCGACCTGTGGGTGGAAGTCACGGACTTGGATTCGATTCGCGATCTGCTTAAGAAAAAGAAGAACAAGATTGTTTCCGACATCAGCGCCACCGGCTGGAATTCGCGTGTGATGGTGGTTGAGCCAGCCAAGGGCGTGAAGCTGGCATTCTGGCAGAAGGACCACTCAGAAGAAGACGCGGTCACCGGCGATCTGAACGCCACGGGAATGCGCTTCGGCATTGTGGTAAGCCGCTGGAATTCGTTCATCACCGAACGTCTGCTGCAGGGCGCGCTGGACGCGTTGCGGCGTAGCGGTTGCCGCTCGGAAGATATAACCGTGGTTCGCGTGCCAGGAGCATTTGAGATTCCTTCACAAGCTCGCACACTTGCGGAGACCGGTAAACACGATGCCATCATTACGCTGGGTTGTCTGATTCGCGGCGAAACCACTCACTACGAGCACATCTCGACGGAAGTGACGCGAGGAATCGGCCAGTCCGCTCAGGAAAGCGGCGTACCGCACACATACGGCGTTCTCACGTGTGAAACCCTGGAGCAGGCGCTGGACCGCGCCGGACTGAAGGCCGGCAATAAAGGTTTTGAAGCGGCGATGTCCGCAGTGGAGATGGTCAGCTTGCAGCGCAAAACATCGACTAAGAAATCGAAACGAAAGAAAGCACGCGCAAAACGAGGCCGCTAAAGTCAGCTCATGGGTACACGCCGCAAATCACGGGAACTCTGTTTGCAAATGCTCTTTCAATGGGACATGGGTAAGCAGACGCCGGAACACGTCACCAAAACATTCTGGACGGAGCGCACGGACGTGGACGATTCAACCCGTGAGTTTGCTGAACAGCTCTTTCAGCTTGCCACCAGCCGTCAAACTGAAATTGACGAATTAATCCAGAAGAACGCCCAGCATTGGAGATTGGAACGCATGGCCGCCGTGGACCGGAATGTCCTGCGAACGGGTGTCGCGGAATTTCTGAGCAGCAACCAGACGCCCAAGCCGGTGGTCATCAATGAAGCTTTGGAGGTCGCACGCAAGTATTCCGCGCCGGAATCCGTGCAGTTCATTAATGGCGTACTGGATTCGGTGGGGAAAGAACTCTCGTTGGTCCCGAACAAACGCGAGTGAACTCAGATCCGTTTTTTTTATTCGCGTTGATTCGAGCCCATTCGCGGCCAGCTCATTCCACGAGTGCTACAATAATTTTTTCCCCACACATCAAGCCTGCACCGATGTCGTGCGACGGACCCCAATCTTGAGAAAGCCCATCACATACGCCGATAGCGGAGTCGACATTGACCGCGCCGATCGCGCCAAGCAGCGCATCAAGTATCTG
>PLJN01000195.1:77645-118265 GCA_003140235.1 Acidobacteriaceae bacterium | reverse complement strand
TGCCGGTGAAATCGCCGATGCCGACGACGCTGTATGCTGTGGAGGTTGCGCCGATGTCGTGCCAGCCGGTGTTTGCGCCGTTGACCATCTGGTAGAAGCCGGTGTCGCCTCCCGTAGCATTGTTCCTGAACAGGATGTCCTCGGTCCCGCTGCCGGTGAAATCGCCGATCCCGACGACGCTGTATGCTGTGGAGGTTGCACCAATGTCATGCCAGCCGGTATTGACGCCGTTGCTCATCTCATAGAACCCGGTGTCACCGGCCCCGCCGGCATTATCCCGGAACAGGACGTCGTCGGTGCCGTTGCCAGTGAAGTCGCCGACCCCGACGACGCTGTATGCAGTGGAGGTTGCACCGATGTCCTGCCAGCCGGTGTTTGCACCATTGCTCATCAGATAGAAACCGGTGTCTCCCCCGGTAGCATTATCTCTGAAGAGGATGTCGTCGGTACCGCTGCCAGTGAAATCGCCGATGCCGACGACTGAGTAGGCGGTTGACGTCGCCCCGATATCGACCCAGCCGGTATTGGCGCCGTTGACGATCTCATAGAAGCCGGTGTCGCCGGTGGCGTCATTCCGATACAGAATGTCGGAATAAGTATCGCCGTTGAAATTATCCGGCACGGTGCTGGTTACCGTTGTGGCGACCTGAGCATCGGTTACGCCGCCCAATCCGTCGTTTGCCGCAATGACGATGTTGTCAGAACCGACTGCCGTTCCTTGGTAGGACAGGGTCGTAAGATCGGCATTGATCTGCGCCAGCGTACCGACGATTGTCAGATTTTTAGTTCCCGAACCGGTGATCGTTCCACCGCCGTTGGCGGCGCCCGTGTTTGCGCTCAATAGTCCAATGGAATCGCTAATCGCCACGCTAAGGCTGGCGCCGGGTGTCGAGTCGGCGATGCTGACTCCGGGAATCTTCGAAGACACGCCCTCGGCGACCGTCTGCTGGCCGGGCACGGCGACAACCGGCGGCACGTCACTGGGGCCCTGATAGAGGGAAATTTGGGTGCTCGAAGGAGAGAGAGCCAGGGTAATGAAAGTCTCTCCGGCATAGTTTCCCGAAAGGTGCAGCGTTGCGACTGTCGTGGAGCCGTTGAGGAGCGTGAGGTTGCCGCTGGCATAGCTGGCGCTGGTCACGGTGCCGGCATAGTCGATGGCATCGCTCGAACCAAAGCCGGTGATGGTAGGCTGGAAGACCAGCGAATTGAGCGAAGTCGAGGAAATGCTCAGAATGCCGCTTGTTCCAACAAACGCGATGGTGTTGGCCGAGGCATTACTCACCGCCCCTACGGTCAGTTGGGCGTTGCTGCCGATCTCGAACTGGCCGCTCCCGGATAGCGTGCCGCTGAGTGAGATCGAGCCGTTGGAGATTCCCGTTCCTGTCGAAAAGCCGCCATTTTCGACAATGACGGTGCCGTTGTTGACGATGCTGGGAGCCGTAAAGCTGGCGTCCTCGGTCACCGTCACGCCAGCGTCGATCGTCAATGCGCCGACGGCCGCGCCTCCGGCCGTGCCAATTTCCAGTGACGACGTGCCGTCGACGGAAAGCATTGCGGAAAGACCTTCCCCGACCGCCCCGAAGGCCAGGTGCGCCAGCTGGACTATGCCGCCATTTTCCGCGGCGATGGAGGTCGTCCTGCTGTTCAGCGTTCCGCTGACTTTGAAGGTGCCACCATTGATGGTGTAGGAACTATAGTAATACGCATCACCGACGTTGCCGGTAACCGCGAGCTGGCCGCCGCTGCCATCGAAAAGGCCAGCAAGATGGAGAGCTACGAGGCCGCATTTTTCAACGAAGGAGTGTTCCAGGCAGCGGTGCAATCGGCAAAGTCCCGCAACCCATCGAGCCGCCGCGTGGTCCTATGGATGACAGACGATGTTCCTAACATTCCTTCGGATGCACTTCCGCTGCGTTACCGGCGCAGCATCTCTTTTGATAAGCTGCACACGAAAACCCAGGCGACGACAGAGCTGCTTAAGACCGGCACCGTGGTTTACACGTTGCTGCGAATGAGTGAGATTTCAATTGCGGAATCGTTTCGCGGCTCCAGCAGGACTGTGGACGCAATGCTGCACCCGCCCGGGGACGTCTACCAATATTCCGAGCAAACCGGCGGGCATGTAATCGAGGCCAGCCAGAAACAGATGGCCAGCAAACTGGCGGATTGGATAGATGCTCTGCGCGCCCGCTACACGCTGGGATATCGTCCGCCGCAGAGTACAACGAAAGCGAAATTCCGCAAAATCGAAGTAAAGGTCTCGCCGGAAATCAAGGAACGGGAAGGTAAAATCTTCGTCGAGGCCAAGCGCGGGTATTATCGCTGAATGTTTTACTCGGCTGATGTTTTGCTCTGATATAAGATTGGCTGCTGCTTTCAGATGCCTGTATCCCTGACCAATTCGCAGATCGTCTATGACGCGTTGAAGAGATGCGGCATAGGCCTGGTTTCCGCGTTGCCTGAAACCTGGCTGGTGCACATGATTCGCATGGCGGAAGACGATCCGCAAATGATTCTGGTGCGGCTGGCCAAAGAAGAAGAGGCGATCGGCATTTCTGCGGGCGCGCACTTTGCCGGAGTGAAATCGGCCATGCTGATGCAGAACCACGGATTCCTGGCCAGCATTAACGGGATTGTGTCGTTTGCCCAACTCTATCGAATTCCTCTGCTCATGATCATTAGTTATCGTGGACACTTCGGCGAACGTGATCCCTGGCAAACCCAAGGAGGCAGCGCTACCGAGCCTCTGTTGCGCGCGCTCGGAATTCCTTACGCGTTTCTCGACGATCCCGCCAAGGTCGCAACTCGCGTTGCGGAAGCGCAGACATGGGCCAACAGCAGCCTTCATCCCGCCGCGCTGTTGCTCACGCGCGAGCTGATGTGGGAGGAAAGCTAAGTCATGATGACGATGCAACGGATCGATTGTCTGCGTTCCATCTATGGCCAGCTCGAAGACTGTCTGGTGGTAACG
Source organism: Acidobacteriaceae bacterium (assembly GCA_003140235.1). Taxonomy (GTDB): domain Bacteria; phylum Acidobacteriota; class Terriglobia; order Terriglobales; family Acidobacteriaceae; genus Angelobacter. Next base: position 115,294 of record PLJN01000195.1, on the reverse strand, counting down.
ATCATGGGCGCCGTGGCGTGCGAACTGCAGTCGCTCGGACACCAGCCGAACTTTTTCTATCTCCAACATGCCATGGGCCTGGCTTCCTCCACGGGGTTGGGTCTCGCGCTGAGCCTGCCGAAGCAGCGCGTGGTTGTGTTCGATGGCGATGGGTCCGTCCTGATGAACCTTGGCGGACTCACCACGCTGGCGCGCTATCGTCCGAAGAATCTTGTCCACGTGATTTTCGATAATGAAAGCCTGCTTTCTGTCGGCGGCTTTCCCACGGCCACGGCTACCGGCAGCGATCTCGCGGCAATCGCCAGCGCGTCCGGTATTTTGCGGACGCAGACCGTGCGAACCATGGAAGAGTTCACGCGCGCTTTCGATGAGGCTCTGCGCTGCAACGACTTGAGTTGCATAGTCGTCAAAGTGGAAGCCACGGGCCCCAAGGGCTATGTGACAGAACTGTCACTGTTGGAAAATCGGTTCCAGTTTAAGCGGCATATCGAGAGTCTCTTAAAACATCCCGATCCCGCAAAGCGGGAGAGGGAGCCCTATAGCCACGAGGAACCGAAAGGCGGCGAATCTTGAAATCAGAATTCGTGTTCATTCGCGTAAATTCGCGGCTAAAAAATTTCCGTGACAACAGGGATCCCTCTCCCGCTTTGCGGGATCGGGATGTTAGAAGAAATTCGAGATGGTAGAAAAAGTATGATAAATGTCCTTGCTGAACTCGTTACCCAACTCAACTCCGGTGGTCTACGCATTGTTGATCTCACGCAGCCTCTAAGCGCAGAGACTCCGCTGTTGCCGCTGCCGCCGCAGTGGCCGAACACGCCGCAGTTTCGTCTGTGGGAGATCTCTCGCTATGACGAGCGCGGCCCAGCATGGTACTGGAACGGTTTTGAAACGGGCGAGCATACCGGCACGCATTTTGATGCTCCCATCCACTGGATCAGCGGCAAGGACTTGCCGGAGAACAGCGTGGACAAGATCAGTCCCCAAAAATTCGTCGGGCCAGCCTGTGTGATTAACGTAACCGCGGACGTGGCCAAAGACCCAGACTTCCTGTTAACGGTCGATCGCGTGAAGCAATGGGAGTCAGCCAATGGTCGCATTCCCGCGGGAGCATGGATGCTGCTGCGCACCGGATGGTCCAAGCGCACCGATCCGGAGCAGTACATCAATCTGCAGAAAGACGGCCCGCATACTCCCGGGTTTGTGAAGGAATGCTCGGAGTTTCTGGCCAAAGACCGCGACATTCTCGGCGTGGGAGTGGAAACAGTCGGAACAGACGCCGGACGCGCCGCGACTTTCGATCCGCCGTTTCCCAACCACTACGTGATGCACGGCAGCGGCAAGTTCGGACTCGCCGGCCTTTGCAATCTGGACCAGTTGCCTTCCACCGGGGCAGTCGTAATTGCTGCGCCGTTGAAGATTGTGAACGGATCAGGGAGTCCATTACGGGTGATTGCGATTGCACCTTGACGTACCCCGAGCGTAGCGAGGGGCCCCTATCAACTTAAATGCCGCTGATCGTGGACATGTTTCGGCCGGCGAGGATCGTGTGCCGTACCCACGGCCCTGAATCAGCATCCTTCACATTCAATTACTCGTCGACCCCAGCCGCCTTCTGGCCATAGGGTTCCCTCTCCCGCTTTGCGGGATCGGGATGTTGAAGCCTTACAGAGTCCCCCGACGCACCACCGCAGCCAGAGCGCGATTGCGTTCGTACTCACTGGTGATGGAGTCAGCCGCCTTGATGTAGCTCTCCCGCAGCGTGCCTTCCAGAGGATACCTATTCACAAGCGTCAGCAGCACGCGGGACTTCTCAAAGTCTGTCTTGATGCGGGCGGTTGCTTCCAGCACTCTGGCCAGCGACGCGCTGTTGAGCTTGCCGTGGTCAATGAGCGCGATCAGACAGCCGGAGCGCGCGGAATCGTTCTTCATGGAGTCCATCACGTTGAGGAAACTCTTCAGATGGCCCTCATCGAATTTGTTGGACTGCAGAAGGGTGGTCAGCATGCGAGACTTCTCATAGTCGCTGGAGGCGCGTGAAATGTCTTCGATGGCTTTGTCGGCGGACGCTCCACTTAGGCTGTTGCGCTGCATTAACTCCAGCAGAGTGCGCGAGCGCTCATAGTCGGACTTCATCGAGTCAACGACTTTCAGGTAGTTGGCCATTTGGCCTTCGTCAAACTGACCCTTTTGGGCCAGCCCCACGAGCAGGCGTGATTTTTCGTAGTCGGAAGCCATGCCGGCGGTGGCGTCCATCATGAGGTTGACCTGGTCGCGCGAGAGGGAATATTTCTGCATGGGCGCCAGCAGGTCGCGCGATTTCTCGTAATCGGAATGGATGGAAGCCACCATCTTCAAATAGAAGTCGAGAAGGGACGGATCAAACGCCTTCTGGTCCATCAGCGAAAGAAGAATCCGTGATTTCTCGTAGTCACTCTTGATGGTGCTTGACGAGGTCAATGCCAGATTCACGTTGTCACGAGAAATATTGGGCCGCTTCATGAGTTCGATCAAGACGCGGGAATGTTCGTAGTCGCTCTTGAGCTTGGCGGCAGCGGTGAGAAACGCCGTGCGCGAGGCTTCGTCCTTCAGCTCGTATTGTTGGCTCACCGTCATGAGAACGCGGGCCATTTCGTAGTCCGAGCCAATGCGTTCGCCGGCCTGAGTGATGATCCGCTGCACGATGGGTCCGGGAAGATTCGGCTGTTCCAGCAGCTTGCGAAAGTAAATGCCGCGCACGTAGTCGGATTGCAGGTTGTTGATTTCATCCAGCACGGCGGTGGGCCCGCCTTTGGCGAGCAGCGCGGGCACGCGGGCGTCCGCGGCAAAGCCGGTGGCCCGCTCCAGCGCCAGCAAAAACGCAGAGAACCAGGCTTTGGCGTCACCCTCAAAAGGTTCTTGCTGGCCATTGACCTTGTACACATATTGCAGGCCGTTGCCGGATGGAGTGACCCTGACCTGGCGCAGCGTCGCGCCCTGGCGTTCATTGACTTCAAAGTAGCCGCCGGAGGAGATGCTTTGGATGCCCGTGGCCTCGGCGTTGAATTTGATTTCGCCTTCGGCGCGCAAGTCCACGCTGCAATCGTCGCCGCTGCCGCAGATGCTCGTCATTGACCGCGCGACGATGTCTGTACNNCCAGCTGGCGGTCCAGCGCTTGTAGCCATCGTGGCTTTCGCTGTTCATGTTATGGAGTTTGGCGCGCGTACCGCAGGCGCTCAGGTCATCACCCCACGGTGCGGGCACCGCCGGTACGGCTGGTACACCGGGGACTGATGGAACCGCAGGGACCGAGAGAGCCAAGGGCGTTGGTGGAGCAGCATAAGCAGAATCCATCTGGCTCTGGATGGCAGCAAGCTTTGCGCGAAGCTCCGCAACTTGTGGAGCCATGGCCATAGCGGGCGCTGGAGTTGACGCTATCCGACCACGATCGAGAGCGCCAAGCTGTGCTTGCAGCGTGGCAACCTCAGGAGCTAGTGCGTTTGCTCGCGCAATTGCGGGAGCAACCTCAGACTCGAGAGTTGCAAGCTGAACGCGAAGTGCTTCGACTTCAGGCGCCATCGCCTGGGCTTGCGCGGGAGTGGAGGCCGCCTGGGACTCGATCACCGCCAATTGCTCGCGGACTTCCGCGAGTTGGTGGGCCGTGGCAGCAGCCTGCGGAGCCATAGCAGCGGCTTCGGGCGCTGGCGATTGTGCCGGCCTTGGAGCTGCGGCGGTTTGCAAAGCAGCCAGCGGCAGAACGGCACACAAAGTCAGCACAGCCATGGCCACGGCAACTTTGTGGGAGACGGGACCACGGCGCAACCCGGGATTCAGCAGTGCGATCACGCGTCCTTCGAGTTGGGAACGTCGCGCCATGGCCAGCGCCACCGCGAACTCAGGCTGGCGTAATCCAGAGACGATGTCCAGCAGCTCATGCGCGTAATCAGAAGCTTTGGTTCCCGCGGCGAGGACCTGATCGTCACATGCCCGCTCGCGCTCGGCGCGCATGGTCCGCACGGTGAGCCAAAGCAGAGGATTGCACCAATACAATACGGCCGCCAATTGGGAAAGAGTTTGTGTGAGCGCGTCCAGCCTCTTGATGTGGGCCAGCTCGTGGCGAAGAATCGCGCTGCGCCGCGCAGCCGACCACTCCGAGTAATCCGGCGGCAAAATTACTTTCGGACGGAACACGCCGGTGGTGAGTGGAACGTCAGAGTCCGGACTCTCGAGCAGAGTAATCGGACGCCGGATACCCAGACTGCCGGCAACGGCTTCCACGCTGGCCAGCCACGCTGGATCATGCAATGGTGATGACCTCCGGATGAGCCGCGACAGCCGCGTCACACTGATGGCCCAGCGGCAAGCAAGCACCACGCTTCCCAGTATCCATACAAGGGCAATGGACAACAGCCAATTGAAGTTCGTTCCTGGCGCTGCGGCTTTTGACTCTTGCGGCGAGGGAAATGATGGATATGGAGTAGTCACAGCGGTCGCCGGCGCCGTGGTGGCCGCACGCGTCGGACGCGTCTGTGTCTGCATCGCCGGCCGCGCCACATTCGCCGACTCGGACGCGCTCAACGGCGTCGGCGTATGCACCGAAGCCTGAGGTGCTGGGTTGGCAGGAAGGACGGCAGCGGCCGCTGGCCGCGACGGCAATAACTCCGGCATGCCTTTTACTTGCCACGCAGGCATAAGCAGCGTAAAGAAGGGAAGCAGCAGCACCGCGCAAAGCACAAATGCGCGCGCCATGTGCCGTGTCGCTGCCGGGCGATCTTTCAGCAAAAGCCCAACGACCCAGCCGGCGGCGAGTAAGACGGTGGCTTTCAAAGTGGTGCTCACAATGACATTAAAAAGTGTGGGAGCATGCATGGCTATCTTCCCTCCTGTTTCGCTTTATGAATGAGTTGCGATAGATACTGTTTTTCTTTGGCCGAGAGACGGGTGTCGGACATTTCCAACAGCGCCGCTACCGCCTGCTCCGGCGAGTCGCCAAAAAACGTTTTCACCACATGCTTGAGGGCAGACGAACGCACCTTCTTCGTGTCTTCCGCGGGCAAGTAGACGTACTTAAGCCCTTGCTGCTCGTGACGCAAGTGGCCTTTGTCCTCGAGCAATCCAAGCATGCCGCGCACCGACGAATAGCTGGGCGGGTCCGGCAGTTCAGCGCGGACGTCGGCCACGGAAGCCTGGCCCAGCCGGTAAACCACGTCCATGATCTGCCGCTCGCGTCTGCCTAGTTGAAGATGATTTTCGTTGGCCATGGTCCCCCTGAATTATCGGGCGCTCATTGTGCTAATACACTAGCACATGCTAGTACATTAGCAGAGTTTGTCAAGGGGAAAGTTACAGGGTGCCAAACCCTTATGTTCGACTCCAGCCGCGGCCGTTTGTACACCCTCAAAACTCAGAAAAACGAAAAAAGAATTGTTAAACAAAATGCCAAAAACCAATCTGAAATGTAAGTGCGCGAGGGTTTCCCGGCGATTTTAGGTTCCTCACGCGAATGTTTTGATTACGGATGAAACGTTTGGCGCCTCGCCAGCACTATATGACAACGTACCGTTGCATGAAGGGAAAGCCATGCCGGCTCACGCTGGCTGGAACTGAACTCCTGGCAGCCAAACAATTCCGGGTAGCGCTCGTGGTGATGCGCCTCCCGAATTGCAAATTCAAACAAAAAGGTGACGATAATGATTTCGATCAGTAAGCGGTTCTTTGCGAATAATCTCACGGCGCTCTTCCTGGCGGTAGTACTGGCCGGCCCGGTTGCAGCCCAATATCAGGCCCGGTTTGGACAGACGCCGGCCCAGTTCCAGACAAACTTCGACGACTTTTTCAACCAAGGCTACCGTCTGAAAACCATGAGTGGCTATGTCAGCGGCGGGTCCGAACGTTATGCGGCGTTATGGACGAAAACGTCCGGCCCCGCATGGCAGGCGAGGTTTGGGCTCTCCGGCACCGACTTCCAGAAAACATTCGACGACATGACCAAGCAGGGCTACCGGCTCACGTGGATTAGCGCTCACGAGGTAAGCGGCCAGCAGCCGATTCGAAGGCATTTGGGAAAAGACGACTGGTTCCCCAGGCGAGACGAAGTACGGCATGACCTCGGCGCAATATCAAACGGCATTTGACGACTACAAGAAAAAGGGTTTCCGCCTGATTCATGTTTACGGCTACAGCGTTGGCGGCTCGGCGACGTATGCGGCGATCTGGGAAAAGTCTCCCGGTCCGGCATACGAAGCCAAGGGCGGGCTCAATGCCGCGGACTTTCAGAAGGCGTTCAATGACTATACGAAGCAGGGCTATGTGCTGAAGATGGTCAGCGGGTTTCACGCTAACGGCGAGGACGAATATGCCGCGATCTGGGAAAAAACAACATCGGCCTATGGCATGACGAGATGGGGCGTCCCGGATACGCTGTATCAGGGCGTGTACGACAATTACCATTATCAGGGCTACGTGCCGCAATTTCTCACGGCGTTTTCCTCCGACGGCGACAGCGCGCGGGTGAACACAATTTGGACGAACACCAGCTTCTCCGCTGCCGACCTCAACTACATTCAAGACGAAATTGCCGAAACGCTGAAGGCCGCGAAACTTGCCGGCTTGTCGATCGCTGTGGCCAAGGACGGACATCTGGTCTATGCTGCAGGTTTCGGCAAAGCGGACAAAGAGAACAACATTGACATGAGCGTGGACCACCGGCTGCGCATCGGCAGCATTTCGAAGACCGTCACTTCGGTGGCGATCTTCCGCATGATCGAAGCCAAGACGAAATACGGGAACGGAAAAACTCTATCGCTCGGCAGCAAGGTCTTCGGGACGGACGGCGTTCTGGGAAACAAGATCGCGATACCGTCACTGCTGGCGCCGCTGAAAAACGCTACGATCCAGGATGTGCTGGAGCATGTGTCGGGAGTCCCCGGTGACGCAGGGGACCCCGTACACTGCTCATCCGGCGATCTGAACCAGCGAATTGCGTACCAGCTGGCGCAAGTCCCGGCCCGCGCTGCTGATCCCAAGAAGGGAATTGCGGCGATTCCCCGTCAGCCGGGAGCGGCCTTCGAGTATGCAAATCTAAACTTCATCATCCTGCAGAGCGTCATCGAGACGCTCTCCGGGAAAACGTATCAGAGCTATGTGCTGGAGCATGTCTTTGCTCCTTCTCATATCACGACTCCGCGGCTGTTTACGATTGGCTCGTACGATCCCAATTCCGGCGAGGCGAAAAACTACCTCACGGACGGCAGTTATGCCGCGTATTCTTCGGGTTCGACTTGCGACAACCTGCCGCCGGGCGTGGGCGCGGGCGGCTGGTCGATGACGGCGAAGGACCTGCTGCACCACATGGCTGCCGTGGATGGCGTGGAGCCGGGCGAGATACTCACGGGGGCGGACCACACTGCCATGACCACCGGGAGCACGGCGAACGCCAACTATGGCAAAGGATGGCAGCTGAATGGTTGGGGTTCGTGCACCAGCGGCTGGCCGCTTACGCAGGGTCACAACGGCGGGCTGAGCGGCGGTTTTTCTGACATGTACCGCCTTCCCAACGGACTGAGCTTTGTCTTGATTGCCAATCAGGACGCCACCACTGCCGGGTTCTGTAGTCCGGTTGCAACCTCTGGAAGTCCCAAACCCTCCAAAGTAGCGTGCGGAGGAAAAAACCAGCCCACGTGTGCGGACGACCCGCTGGCCCGGATGATCGAAATTCTCGGCAAAGTCACATGGCCCAGCTACGACTTGTTCTGAGGCCGTGTCAGACCGGCCCAGGCAGTGTTGTTCGTGACACGAAGCCTGGGCCGGACAGTTTTCCTAAACCATTGCAAATGCAACACGTTAGGGATTTCAACAGGACTGGCCGCAGCCTTGCTCTTCTTCACGGTGATTGCAAGCCGTGAAACGAAAACGCTGCAAGAGTCACAAGGATATGAGGGAATTATGTGGATAGTCTATTTTCTGGTAAGTGCGGTCTTCCTGCTGCTCATGATGAGTCTCATGCCGGCGCCCCCGGCTAGAAGGTGAAGGGTGGACAGAGCACGCTTTTGAGAAGCCTGCTTGCTCTGATTGCCGCGGTTGTCCTTCTTGCTGGTTCTGCCAACGCGCTCTGCGGTGTACCTCAGCCGCGTCTAGTCTGTGCCGAATACTTTCAAAAGCAAGCCGTGGTTACTGCCAGGCTTGTCAGCATCCGCCATTTTGCGCCAAAGGACCGAGACGACTATTACCTGTTCACCATGGAGACCGAACAGGTACTGCGAGGCAGGATACCGCAACGTTTTCGAGTAATTGAAGAAAACAACAGCGGTCGCACGGGCATTGACTGGAATCGAGGCGATAGCTATCTCCTGTTTACCTCCTATGCCGCCGCAGAGAGGACATGGTCGCTTGAGAGTTGCGGTAACTCCGGCCGGCTCAGTGAGTCGGAACATGTCCTGCAGGAAATCCGAGAGCTTCGCAATCCAGGTCGCGGCGGCACGATTCAGGGGCTCGTGCGGTTTGATCCAAATGCGACGGTTTTGATTCGGGGAATTCACCGCGATCTTAAAGTCACAGCACAAACCAATCAGGATGGCGAATTTAAGGCCAACGTTCCATCTGGGTCTTATACCGCTTGGCCGACGCACAAAGGCATGCAGTTCGAGGTTGATCTTATGAGTTACGAGAATCCTCGGAAGATCAAAATGGAGAACGGCAGGTGCGCCCAAATGCAATTTAACGCGCTCGAGAGGAAGAAATGATTGGCGTCCGGAGCCTCGCGAGAACAGGTGTGGCACTGTATATCACGATTGGGTGTGCCCTATCCGGCTTTGCATCGGGTCAGACCATCGGTGGCCGCCGCTGCGAGGCAGCAGATTTGTCCGTCGAGAGTCTGTCTGCCGGCATTGCGGCGGGAACCTACGGGATTAATTACGTGTTACGTAACCACGGAAAGACGGGCTGTACCTTGAGTGGTTTTCCAATCTTGAGTGCATTGGACAAGCATGGCAAGGTCATCAGAGTCGTGAAGTTTGAGCATATTTCAGGAACCTGGGTCACCGACGTTCAGACTCCAAACTCAGTGAATGTCGCTTCGGGCTCTGACGCCTGGTTCCAAATCATCTATTCGGGCGGCGGCGGGCTCGACGACCGGTCCTCTTGCCATCAAGTCACGAGTCTTCGAATTTATTGGCCGGGGAGCAAGAAGCCACTAGTTGATCACGCTTCATTCGAAACTTGCGGGCCAGTGAGCGTGACTTCCTTGCGCCCTCCGCCTTACGACTGATATTACTCTTCCGGCCACTCCGCCACCGCAGCAGCGCTCCGATTTGGGGTTCTCGGTTTCCTGGGCGCAGTTACATAGGCGTAAGGATCTTCCGGCGCTTCCGGCTCTTTTCGATTCGTGGCCGGCCCTTTCCGTCTCTTGATTCGCTCCATGACGGCCTGGAGCATGGCCTTGATTCGGCGATGGAGGGGAAGCTGCATAATGCCTTCCTTCAGGCAAATCGTACCACACTAAAGTTCTCCAAGGCCCTGCCGATGAAGCAAGGGAAGGGCCCTCTATGGAATCGCTTTCAGCGCTGCTGCTTTCAAATGATGCCGGTGTTCTCGGTCTGACCAACAAGATTTTTGACGACTATGGTTTTGACGTCAATGTGGTCACCACGGCCGTTGCCGCAGACGAATTGATCCGCCGCAGTTTTTTTGATCTGGCCATTTACGACAATGACGTTCCCGGCGCTTTGGACCTTGCCAGCAAAAAGACCCCGGGCAGTCCGCGAGTGGTGTTTGCCATGGTGCGCCGCGACAAGGGACTCGACGTGAAAGGGAAGCGCGTGCACTTTGTGGTGCAGAAGCCGTTCAGCGCCGATCTCTTCCTCAAGAGCCTGAGGGCAGCGTACGGTGTGATCGCGCAGGAGAAGCGGGCGTCGTTTCGTCACGAGGTAAAGATTGGGGTGAGCTCGGCCTCCCTGGCGCAAGAGGGCGGTCACCGGTCCTTGTCGAACGTGACGGTGTTCAATCTCAGCAAGACAGGTCTCGGTATAAAAACCGACGGGATGCTGAAGCAGGGTGCTACGCTGCAACTCAGCTTCCTGTTGCCGGACAGCGAAGAACTTATGAACGTGACTGGGACGGTCATGTGGTCCCGCGATAACGGCCAGGCGGGCGTGCAACTGACGCAGATTCTGCCCGCGCAACTGAGAAAGCTCCATGCCTGGATCGATTCAAAACTTCCGCCCGACTTTGACTTTATGCCGCGCGCCAATCCCCATTCGGGCCGGGACACAGGAATTGCCATCATTGTGCCGCAGCGGCCAGAAGTGGGCGTGTAAACATTGTCGTTGCTGGGCCAACGTATTGGCGCAGACACATAAACCAGTATTGTCTTCCTCACCACCTTACTCTGCCGCAAAATCAATAGATCCGCGATACGGATTCGTGCTGGCGAGCTTCACATAACTCGTCACCCACGTCGAGTCCTTGCTGACCGTAGAAATCCGTCCTCTCCCTCTCGTCTTACCTAACGTTGGCGTTCCCAAAATGGAACTGCCGGGGGGTTACTCTTGCCAATATGGGCCTTGTTTATTACCTCCGTACTATTGGACATCTTTCAGATACTTCGCATAATGGGCCAGGTTGCAGTTCACTTTCAAAGTTTTTTGAAATCGTTAGGGAAAGTTGATGCCTGTCTTATGGATAACACTTTGAAGTTCGCAAGAACAAAAGCTACGGGTGTGTTGCTGCTCGGCTTGTTACTGTCCTCCGCTGTAATGTATTGCCAGTCAGAAGCACCCATTCCCGTCATGACCGGTTCCGTTGGTTACTTCACCAAAGTGACCGAGGGCCAGGTCCAGAATATTCCTTCGATCGACTCTCTATTGTTGGTGCCCATAGGCGACAAATGGCTTATCGAAGCCAAGAGTGACTTTTCCCATACCTGGGGAAACCAACAGGGAGGGGGAGAGTATGGAAGCTCGTCCAGTTACGGACTTGCTTACGCTCAAGTGGACTACATTGCGAACCGCTACATGACGGTAGTTGCAGGGCGTTTTATCCAGCCCTTCGGCATCTACACGGAGCGACTGGCTCCGAACTGGATTCGAAGCCTGCAGGCGACTCCGTTGACTGTCCCGATCACCAGCGGGTCCGCCCTCGGCGGGATGTTGCGCGGCGGGTTCCCCCTGGGTACGACAAAAATCAACTTTGACTACGCCGTATACTTCTCCGCTAACAACACGAACCACATTCTGGCCACGGACCGCTCGACCGGCGGGCGCATCGGATTCTTCGTGCCGGCCTTGAGACTGGAAGTGGGAGCATCCTTTGAACAACTTCTTCAGGAAGACCGGTCGCACTATGTTGGCGGTCACCTTGTCTGGCAGCCGTATTCGGTCCCTCTGACTGTGCGGGCGGAAGTGGTCCGGTCGTCAGGCTTTTATGGAAACGGCTATTGGATTGAGGGGGCCTACCGGCTCAGCCAGGTTCCGCAATTGCGCCGCCTTGAACTTGTAGGCCGGGCACAACAATTCTTTGCCGCCAGGGTCTCGCCAACGGCTTCGTCCGATGTGCTTGACAGCGTGGGCAAAGACACGAACCAGGCGGACTTTGGGATCAATTACTACTTGCGCAGCGATCTCAGGATTGCCACCAGTTACGGGAGGCACTTCAGCCTGAACGACAATTCCAATCAATGGGTCGTCGGCTTGACGTATCGGTTTGTCATGCCGCTGGGCCCGAAAGGAAGTCCCCGATGAAAGTTAGAACTCTCAACTCACTGGTGCTCGTAGCCTTTGCCATGATCGGTCTGGCCGTGGCGTCGGCATGGGCAACGACGCCTAAGAAAAGCACGCCAGCACCGGCGGTAGCCGCCGCGGCCACTTCCTCCAGCGGCGCCGCTCAGGATGACACCATGCGTCTCGAAGGCGAGAAGCGGTTTCGCGCCAACTGTGCACGTTGCCATGCGGCCCCGCCCAAGTTTCCTCCGCGCATGATGGGGACGATCGTGCGTCACATGCGGGTACGGTCCCTGATTACCGATGAAGAAATGCGCTTGATATTGCGTTACATGACGGAGTAGGCCATGCGAAGACTAATTTCAGCTTTATGTCGCGCGAGAGCTTGTCTGTTGACATTTGTTTTCCTGGCGGCTTCTCTTCCGCTCTGGGGTCAGACGCAGATAATCGAAGTGCTGGCCGACCGGGACAGCCATTTTAAGATCGCCGGAAAAAGCGCTCCGCAAATCACACTCAAGGCCGGAGAGCCGGTCCGGTTGCGAATCACAGCCGTCAAGGGAAAGACCTGGAACCGGGACGGTGCTGTCCATGGATTTACGCTGGTTCGCGTCAAAGACCACGTCAAAGTTCCCCGCTGGGACCTGGAACTGACGCCGGGAGTACGGGAATTTACTCTGGTTGCGCCCTCGGAGCCCGGCGAGTACGAAGTCTTATGCACGGTGATTTGCAGTGAGGACCACGAAGGCATGCGGATGAAGGTTCTGGTCACACCTTGAGGTAGACCATAAAACGCAGAGCATGCAGTTTGAAAGTCGGGGAGGAATAAGGAGATCTGACAAAATGAATCAAATAGCTAAATCAAAGCCATTTTTCTTCGCGCTGCTATTGCTGCTGGCCTGCCAGTCGTTCGGCAAAACCAGGATCCTCGTCCTGGATGGCACCATTACGGACACGCAATGCGCGTTTAATGTTCACTCCAAGGATGGTTCGCATGATGTCATGATCAAGATGGGCCGGGTAGGCTCCACCGGGAAATCATGTACTCTCCGCTGCAAGGAAATGGGCGGCAACTACGTATTGGCGGTGAAGAACAAGATCTACCGGCTGGACGACCAGATTCAGCCGGAAAAATTTGCCGGGGAGAAAGTCAAGGTCACGGGTACCCTGGTGGACGCGACCACCAACACATTGCACATCGTCTCAATCGAGGCCATCCCTGAGACGAAGTAATGCAAGTGAACTGGTCCGGCAGGGCCGTGCCATCTGCTGAGTTTCTACGCTGCCGCGAAATCAATATACCCGCGGTAAGGATTCGTGCCGACAAGCTTGACGCGCAGCTTGTCGCCTACGTCGAGTCCCTGCGGAGGGTGCATCAGCATTCCTTCCACATGAGGTCCGAGTGCGCGGACGAAGGTGCCATTCGGGGTAACGCCGGTAACAATAGCGTCAAAGACCTGGCCGATTTTGCTGGTCATGGCAACGGCGGCGATCCGCTTTGACATTCCGCGCTCTACTTTGCGTGCAGCGTCTTCTTTCAATGTGCAATTCTGCGCGATCGCGGCCAGGTCCCCATCAGAATAAGGAGGCGGCTGCTTGCCCAGCATGGCCTTGATCAGGCGCTGAGTGATCACGTCCGCATAGCGCCGGTTGGGTGCGGTGGAGTGGGTGTAATCCTGCACGGCCAGGCCAAAGTGGCCGATCTCAGGTTCGCCGGCGCGCTCCAGCACATACTCGCCCGGCCCCATCAGCTTGATGACTGCCAGGGAGAGGTCGGGGAAGTGGTCAGGATCGGCGACCTGTTGCTTGGTAAGAAAATCATTCAACGCTTTTGAATCTGCAACGGCCGGAAGCTTCGTGCCTTTTTGCTGGGCGAGTTCCACGATGCGAGGCCAGCGTTCCGGAGTCTTGACCACGCGCCGGATGGAAGAAACTTTTTTTGCCTCGAACATTTGCGCGACTACTTCATTGGCCGCGACCATGAAGTCTTCAATCAACTCCGTGGCCAGGTTCTTTTCCTGGCGGGCAATGTCCACGATCTTCTGGCCGTCCATCACGGGACGCAGTTCCGTGCTTTCCAGAGTCAAAGCTCCGTGGCGAAAACGTTCCGCCCGGAGCGCCTGCGCCGCCTCGCTCTGCAGCTTAAGCTGGGCCTGAAGGTCGGCGGATGCGGCCACTTTGGCCGGCGCCGGACCGGTGTTTTCCAGCCACGCTCCTACGCTCTAGTACGCGAGCTGCGCCTTGTTGCGAACGATGGCGGGATAGATATCACTGGCCGTGACCTGGCCGCCTGGATTGACCGTAAATTCAACGACGTTGCACAGCTTGTCGGCTGCTTCCAGCAGGGACGAGGCGCCGGTGGAAAGCTCTTCCGGCAGCATCGGGAAGTTGATCACGCCGGCATAAACAGTGGTGGTCTCCTTACCCGCATGGCGGTCGAGCGGAGAGCCTTTGGGCACAAAGGCATCCACGTCGGCAACGCCGACCAGGACCTTGATTTGTCCGTCAGGCAGACGCTCGGCGACTTCAATCTGGTCGAGATCGCGCGAGGTGTCATTGTCAATGGACGACCACAGCAATTGGCGCAGATCACGCACGCTGCCGCCGGCTGCAATCTTGGGCGGGTCGGACATGACTTGGGCAAGCTGTTGCTTGGCGTCGGCCGGAAATTCCGGCTCAAAGCCGTTCTCCACCATGAGCTGTTTGGCGGCGGCTTGAAGATCAATGTGAGAAGGAGTGGGGTTGTTCATGGGCTTCGTGTAGGTGGCCTTTGGATAAGAAAGAAAAGCTTACCATAACGACGCCCGAGGTCCAGAGAATGGGTTACTGTACGCGGTCTTGCGACATACGCTCTACGGATTCCGGAAGCAGGACGTCAAAGAACCGGCCGCATTTTGGGCAGACAACCTGCTGGCTCCCGTGAGAGACGCTGGCCGTCTTACGTACAGGGAACGAGTCCCCGTAGGGGCATTCCAGAAATGTGATGTCGCCTGCGGCCATGTGAAATCTCCTTGACCACTTCACAGTAGATAACCCAGGACTGTCCAACAAGTTACTCCAGTCACGCCGTATGCGGATAGTAACTAGTCTGGGCCGGGGAAGCCGGCCTTCATTCGTGCCGTTACAGGCGCGCATGGATTAGGTGTCGAGTGAGCGGCTCAGGTCAGGAAAAAGATCAATCCAAAGATAATGGCCAGAATCAGACCGAAAACGATCAGCAAATCGCCGGCAAGCTGAATCAAAGTGTGCCGGCCGACCGGCCCGGGGAATCCTGTTTCTCCGCGCCGGCGCTCGTAGGGTTTGAGCATGCGGTAGCCGGCCCAGGCCATGGAAGTCCCGATCACCAGGCAGAGCAACGCGTAGATGACATGCATGATTTCGGTCTCTCACTTTCCGGGGTTTCCATTCTAAAGTCTTATTGCGGACTGCCGATAGCTGATCCAGGCGCAACTATGAATGCAACCCGAGTGCTGGTGATTGAAGATAATCCACGGGACGTTGAGTTTCTAAGGCAGGCCCTGGACCAACGGCGTTCCGCCGAAGCTTTTGAAGTTACGTCCGAGCGTCTGCTGTCGACGGGAATTCATGCCCTCAACGGCGGCGACAGATTCGACGTTGTGCTGCTGGACCTCAATCTGCCGGACAGCGTGGGGCTCGACACTCTTCGCCGTGTTATGGCTGCGTGTCCCACGGTTGCCGTGATCATCCTCAGCGAGAATAAGCATGAGCGGCTGGCGCTGCCGGCCCTCCGCATGGGCGCCGATGACTACCTGATGAAATCCGACATTAACGGCGGGTTGTTCCCACGGGCCATCCGTTATGCCGTGGAACGGCGCCGGATGCACGCGCAGTTACGTCGCACACAGCAACTGGAAGTGCTCAATCAGATTGCGGGCGCGGCACTGCATGAATTTAACAATCTGATCTTCGTGGTTTCGGGAAATGTTGACTTGCTGGAGCTCAGCAAGGAATCTGGAGAAGCGCATCCGCGGCGGGTGGAGACAATCCAGGCTGCGCTTCGCCGGATGAGCGCTCTCACCACGAATATTATGAAATTCACCCGCGACCAAAAATCGGCCCAGCCAATGCCGTACGCGCAACTCGATACGGCGCTCGCCAACATCCAGAAAATCATTGACCAAAATTCACTGGATGGCGGCTTGCTCGCTTAACGTTATCGGCTTTCGGCTCCGGGCGAAGGGCCGCCAGTAGCCGCCGGCGCTGCGGGAACGCTGACTTTCTCGCGCACCAGAATCGGCAGACGCGGGAACAGGAATGTTCCCCCAGCGTCGTCAATCACGCTGATCTGGCAGGTATACAACCCCGGCTTCAGCTGTGCCAGCGGAACGTCAAACTGGAATACGGCGGCTTTGCGGTCCGGTGCATTGACCTCGCGCGCTTCAATCAGCGGCGTTTCGAACGCTTTCACCTTGCCGTTGAAGAATTGAATGCTGGTCAGCAAGTGAATGGGGTTCTTGATGGCCGGCGTTTTGGCGTCACCCGCGGCGGGCGCCGGTGATTTTTCTTTCGCCGGATCATAAATCTCATAGAAGAAATAAAGATGTTGGTCCTGTGTGAAGACGTGGGCAATGTTGGGAATCAGTTCGTTGCCGTCGCGCACCAGAGGATTGCGCGTCTTCTTGGTCGAGGGGAGGAGCTGGCTGGCAAGCACTACGGAACTCATTTTGAGCGGGGCTTTCTTGATTTCCGGCACCGTAAACTCGGTCTCAAACGAACCAATCTTGCCGCTCTGATTTTCGCGCACGATGAATTTGAAGCGGTACTTACCCGGCGTCAGAATGAAGCCCGTACTGTACTGGACATTCTTACGCCGGATTTCTTGCGACGCATCGAGCGAGAGTTTGACCGTCTCGCGCACGCTGCCCACCGTGCGTTTGAGTTCATCGAGAACTTCTCCTTTGATGTCGAGAGAGGCCTTGTCTTTGTCCGCATTCTGGGTAAAGGGAATCTGCGAGCCGGGAACCACCAGCGCTACAGGAATGTAGAAACGGGTTTCATCGAGACGGAAGTAAGCAGCCTCCATATAGACGGCCACGTCCGTGCTGGAAAGTCCCGTGGACATCTCCTCGTCGAGCTGCTGTTCTTTGTCCTCCGCGCTGTAATGCTTGAAATCTTTGGGGCCGTAATATCCCTTGCGGAATTCAAGAGTGATCCCCTGCCGGTTGACCTTGACTTGAATGTGGCGGAAGCGGCCGTCTTTCAGCGGATTGTTGCTGCTGTATCCCAGCACGTAGTAGACAGAAGTGTCCTTCTGCACGCGGTCGAAGACCAAGCCAAGATCGTTGGTATCCAGGAACGCTTTGCCGCCGGTGTCGCCGGCGAGGGTGACCAGCGTTTCCTGGCTGGCGTAGTTCTTGTCGAGTGAACTCTGCACCGCCGCGCCCGAGTACATGGCCGTGCCGCGAAGGCTGGCGCTGGAGGCGGCGCCTCCGGGAGGCATGGCTTCGAGGCCGCGGGAGTCCATGGTGTAGATGGCCACGTTCGCCTTCACGGCTGTGTTGATGGCGGCACGCAACGCGGCGTCATTCTCGATGCCGGTGCGGGTCATGCCGCTGCTGAAATAAATGACGGACTTCCGCTGATTGAACTTGGAGAGCACCTGGCAAACCGATTGCAGCGCTTGCAGTTTACGGTCGGTGTTGAACTGGTTGTACTCGGTTTCGTCGGGCGTGTAGGCATTGCCGGATTCTTCAATACCGTCGGCGTCGCCGGTGGCGCCGTTATCCATGCCCTGCCCTTCGGAGTGGGTGTAGCGATTCAAAACGCGCAGCAAGCGCGCCTGGTCATGGGTGAAGTCCATGTCGAGCCGCAGGGTCGAGGCCAGCGAGACAATGGCGATTTCGTCGGACGCGGTCATTTTGGTCTGCACGTATTTCTTGGCCGCATCCACCGAGCGCT
Organism: Acidobacteriaceae bacterium; assembly: GCA_003140235.1. GTDB lineage: Bacteria > Acidobacteriota > Terriglobia > Terriglobales > Acidobacteriaceae > Angelobacter. The sequence goes on along the minus strand of PLJN01000195.1, from coordinate 97,684 downwards.
GTATTTCATCGGGCTGCATGGATGAAAGATCAAAGAACAGAACAATCGCCCGCTTGTTGCTGAGTATGTCTTCTGCGTCCTTGCGCGTGAAAATCGGTTTCATCGGCGCTTCGGGCTGACCGTCGGCGCTTTGCTGTGAGGGGCCGGCAGCGGCGGCGTTCATCGGCGCAGTGTCGAGGTTCTCGTAGTCAAAGCTGGAGATGCGCTGCGGCTTGCCGTCCTCAATCAAGGTAAAGTCGTCTCGCTTCAAGTCGGTGATGGGCTTTCCCTGCTTGTCGCGTGCGACTACGTTGACCAGCACCAGTTCGCTCTCAACGCGCAACTTGAAGTTTCCCTGGCCGGCAGGTTGTTGCGGCTGTGTCGCAGGATTCTGCGATGCCATCGGACCCACGAGAAGCGCAGTCACCAGCGTGGTGGCGGTGATCTGCTGCCAGTGACGAAGAAGTCTTGGTATTGCCATATGCGTGCCTCTCAGAATCTGTATCGTGCCGTGAACGTTCCTTTGCGCATGGCGCCCGCAGCCACGACCTGACCGAACGTTGGCGACCCCAGGGTGGTATCAATCGAACTGAAGTTGGCGTGGTTGAAAACGTTGGTTGCCGACAAACGCAGTTCCAGGTTCTGCATCTCTTTTATCTGGATAGTTTTGGAAAGGGCCATGTCGCAGGAAATGGTCCCGGGACCAATAATAATGTTGCGTCCGGCATTGCCGAATGGTCCTGACGGCGCGGTGAAGGCACTGGTGTTAAACCAGTTCAGAATGGTGTGGTCGCCGCCAAGGGATTGTCCCGGCACAACATTAGGACGCGCGGAGCCGCTGACACCCCGGCCGATATCGGAAGCGCCGCCGAAAAAGCGCGGTGAAAACGGTGTACCCGATGCCATGGTCATATTGCCATTCAGGGAAAATCCGCCAAATGCTTTTTGTGCGAAACCGTTGGTTTTCAGCCAGCGCTTCTCTTTACCGAAAGGCAGTTCGTACTGGTAGTCGGCGGTGAACCGATGCCGCTGATCAAAGCTGGAGAGCCCGCGCTCCGCGGCAATATCTAGACTATTTTGCGCGACTACCGTGCCCCCTCCGCCGATAGAGGATGCGTTATCAATGGACTTTGCAAACGTGTAAGTGCCGCCCACGGACAAACCGTGACGCAGCCGTTTGCGCACGCGCACCGAGCCCGCATGCAAAATGGATGAGCCTTCGGAAGATTCAAACAGGAACGGTGACACGCAGGAAGTCGCCAGTGGCGTGGTTGGCAGGCACTGGTTGAAGATCGGGGCGCCGCTCGCAGTCTGGTCCGGGGCGGTCACGATGTCCAGGTGGGTTCCTTTGGAGCCGGTGTATCCAATATTGAGGATGATGCCGCCTTTTATTTCCTGCTGGATGTTCAGGTTCCACGTCTGCACGTAAGCCAGCCGGTAGTTTGGATCCACAGCGTACGTGTTGGTGATGTGATTCGGGCTCGGCGTGGTCGCGGGAAAACCGTTTTGCAAACTCAGCGCTGCCAGGTTCGTCGCCGGTGCGGAATTGTTCTGGGCCACGGCAAATGGCGGCTGGAAACCAAATTGGGTGGCCATGAGTCCGTACTGCGCCAGGTTGTAGTTCATCCCATATCCGGCACGGACCACTGTCTTGGAAAACGGCTTCCAGGCAAGACCCACGCGCGGAGCAAAATTATTGCGGTCCGGCCGGATCAAGCCATCAGGAAATTTCTTGCCGGTGATGGGGCCGATCTGTCCGGGCATCACTGGGGCCACGGCGCTGAAGTTCGGAGCAACATCCAGGTTGACCAGTTGGTTGTTGCCTTCCACATACGGAGTCACATACTCGTAACGCAGTCCCAGGTTCGCGGTCAAGTTTTTGGAGATGCGCCAGTTGTCTTGAAAATAGAGGTCCCAGGAATCAGCGCGAAAATGGTAGTCCTGCGCGCCGAACTGGATTGAGGTTTGCTGGGCAAAGCCAGTCAGGAAGTCGGCAAAGGGAGCACAGCTAGGCACCGGGTTCGCAGGATTCGGAGGAGGACACGAGCCATTTATGGTGGCCCCGCTGGTGGCCGCTCCGGTGAATGTAAACGTTCCGCGTGCGTTGTTGGCATTGGTCACGTCATACAGCAATCGGCGGAAATCTCCTCCCCAGGTGAAGGAGTGTTTTTTGTGACTCAAACTCATCGAATCGCTGATGGTAAACGTCTGGTTGGTGCGGAAGGCGGCCGTCAGGTCCTGCAAGCCGCTGAATTCAGGCGCAAAGCTCAACACCGGCAACCCGAAATCGGCAGGACGATTGGAGACGCCATTGATGCCTAATTGACCTTCAATGTTGTTGATGTCAGTGAAGTTGTTGAGCGTGGTCGTGGAAGCGTGGTTGTAGATGAAGCGCAAAGAGTTTGAGAACAGCCCTTTCACCGCGGTGTAACCGAAGTTGGCGTTGTAATTATGGGAAGTACTATTGCCACCGAGTCCGGGGAAGGGATTCAGGATGGTGCTGTGGACATCATTGAAAATGAATCCACCGTTGATGCTCTGCGACCACTTGGTCTTTTCCTTCTTCTTGTCCTTCCCTTGTTGTTGCTGTTGCTGGCGCTGCTGGCGGCGAACACCAAAGGCGCCTAAGATGCCCTGGTCGGCGCCAAAGCTGTGATTCAAGCGGATGAGCACGGTATCTGAACTGGTGGGGCTCGCAGACACAAAATGAAAGTTCCGGCTGGGCCCGGGAAGGTTGGGCGCTGGAATAAATTTCAGCAACTGCACCGCTATCGGATTGACCGGAATCTGATTGTTGAGGAACGGAGTATGCGTAACCGGATTGAACAGTTGCGTCGGCAGGGAAGAAAAATCGCCATTGCGCTCGGCCAATGTAGGCACCGTGGAAAAGACATCGTAGGCATTCGTGCTTCGGCTTCCTGAGTAATTCGCAAAGGCAAACGTCTTGGTGCCGCCGTGATAGATGTGAGGAATGTTGAGCGGACCGCCGATGGTCGCACCGAAACGGTTTTGGTTGTAGTCGGACTTGTCCTCGGGCTGCCCGTTGAGCGAAAAGGGTTTGGCATCGAATGCCGACCCGCCGTACGTGTAGAAGAGAGAGCCGTGAGGCTTGTTCACGTTAAAGCCGCGGCCTCCGCGACCGCCACCACCCATCATGAAGACCATGGCGCCGGCATCACCGCCACCGCCTCCGCCAAAACCGCCACCTCCGCCCAGGATCTGGAGGTTGCCGGTCCGGCCGCCGCCCATGTCCACGCTGCCGGTGCCTCCACCCTGGCGGGTAAGCTGGTCACGCAGATCGGCAAGACGGTCCTGCATTTCGCCGGGATCCATCGCCTGCTGCTCGTTCCTGCCCATATTGCCGGACACGGCGACGGATTCGTTGCTGCCTTCAGCGGCCAGACCGGCATTCGGCAAACCGGCGCTGGCGAGTGATGATGTGTCTGCACTGCCGCCACCGGCTGCGTCGCCGCCCTGATCGCCGCGTCCGGAGAGCTGCAAGCGCTGCATGCCGCCGCCGTTTGCCGCGCCGCCCTGCTGGGCCAGCTTCTGCTGCTCCTGCTGCGCTTCTTTCTCGGCGCGCGAAATCAGGATCATGCTGAGGTCCGCTTTGCCTTTGCGGTTCTCGTCATTGATCACCAGTTCCTGCGTGATCGGTGCGAACGCTGAGAATTCCGCCCGCACCACGTAGCGTCCTTTGCCGGTGACGGTGAGCTTGAAGCTGCCATCCACGTCGCTGGACGTTACATACTTTTTCCCGGTGAGACTGTTGGCGGCAGTGATGGTGACGCCGGGAAGCGGTGTGGTTCCCGATTTGACCGTGCCCGTGATCTCGCCATAAGGAGCGCCCGGCGTTTGCACCGGAGGCGGAGCGGCTTGCGGTGCCACCGGTGGAGTCCCGGGTGTAGCGGGCGGGTTCTGGGCGGAAAGCCCACTTGCCAATACCAGACAAGCCAAAAGCAGACACGCTACGTATATGGGGGACCGACGATGACTGAGCATTCCGTTTTGAGTTCCTTAGTTTTTAGGTGGATCGGTTGGAGGCTTTGCCGGATCTGGTGGCTTCGGTCGTCGGGCTTTTTCTGGTCTGGCAGATTGCTGCCCGGACCGCCCTGGCGGAATTGGCGTACCTGCGGACGTCCCACGCTCAATTCCTTGGGAACAAAAATGCCGTTCTTGATTTCTCCGGTACCGCGCACAAATTCACCTACAGCAATGTCGGCCAGCGTGATGCTTTCCTTGCCTTTTTTGAATGAAGTGTTTTCGTCCACTTCGATTTCCTGCGTTTGATTATCGGGCCGGGCGATGGTGAGCTTGGTCTCGTTGATGCTCTTGACTTCGCCGATAATGAATTTCTTTCCCATGTCTTCCGGCTTGAACTGGCTCATGGGGCCACCGCCGCCCTGTCCGCCGGCGCCGCCGCCCTGCATGCGTTGTTGAATCATGTTGGGATCGACCAGGTTGACGACGAGCGCGTCCATCGACTGGCCTTTCAACTGTCCGCGGGCGACGACGGTATTGCCGATTTTAATCTCAGAGAATTGGACCGGCTGGCGGTCTTTCATGACTCGTGTGGTATCGCTTACCTTCACGGTGACCGGGTCGCCTCCCATGATTGGGGTGAGAGTGACGGTGTCCTTGGTCACAGCAGTGACTTTGCCGAGCACGAAGTCGCCTTGCTGCATGCCCTGGCGCTGCCCTCTCGGCTGCTGTTGTGGCGGCTGCTGCGAAAATACGGCGCCGGCCATCAGGACCAGCAACAGCGCGAACATGTAGAGTTTTTTCATACGTCGTTTGTTCATAGGACCATCCGTCATAAACCCTCGCGATCAAGACCTGCGCCAGCTCACAGATGGTCGATTCGTTGGATGGACTAAACCGGTAAAAGTAACTAATTATTTAGTTACACGGTCCCAGCGCGGAAACGATGCTGGTGTTCGAGTTCAACAATCAGGTTGGACCATCGACTTGCCAAATTTGCCACCGGGCCACACGAGTAGCGCCTGAAGCAATTCTGCCTGTGATTATAGGTGGCTGGCGTCACAGAGCTTGTAATTTCGTTGTAAAAAGAGGATGGGTGTATTTCGCGTGAGCTACTCGCTGGGAAGATAAAACGCTTCCGTCGCCGGCCGGTACACCCGCGGCATCCACAACGGACGGCGCAAATTATCCGGCCCCGGAGCTGGACGCGTCATCTCCAGCCACCGGCGGTATTCTTTGTGGGACTTGTTAGTGTCCACAAAAATGTCGCCGTAGTGGTCGTCTGCTCCGGCCGTGGTGACAGTGACTTTCTGGTGCCAGCAGTGCTGTCCGCTGACCGGATCGGGCTGGACTGGGAAGATCAGGTTTTGATGCACGCCCGCGTCTTCCCAATGAATGCGTGAGGAATCCGGATCGTCGCTGGCGAACGGTTGAATGCCGTGCAGTTGACGCATCATCCACTGGCCGGGCTGGACTTGCTTCAGGTCCACCAGCGCAGTGGACCAGCGCTCGCCGCCGGAACCTTCCTGCAACCGCCAGCGGCCCAGATGATGCGAACATGCAACCACGCCCGGACGAATTCCTTCCGTTACCCAAACGCGGTCCACAAAATATCCAATCGCCGACTGCACACGTACCAGACCGCCAGTCGTGACCTTGAGCCGGTCGGCATCCTCGGTGTGCATCCACACGGGATTCTTGTGCGATATCTCATACAGCCACTTCGCATTGCCCGAGCGGCTATGAATCAGGTTTGGCAGACGGAACGTGGGCAGCAGCAGCATCTCGCCCTTGTTTACGTCGATGTTGTCGCGATGAACGTGGCTCTTTATATAGGTAGGGATGGCATAGTCCGGCCACTTCCAGTCTTTCAAAGTGCGCGAATAAAATTCCAGCTTGCGAGAAGGAGTAGGGAAGCCGATCACCGGCGAGCCGCCGATTTCCACTCCAACAGCGGTTCCATCGCGCGCGATGACGCCTGTAGTTGCGTCTACAGACGATCCCTGCATGTCTGAAGATTTCACCGGCGTTGCGTGGGTTTCGTAGACATTCTCTTCCACCAGAAACGCTCCGTATTTGCGCATGTAGTCAAATGGAGTCAGGCCTTCTTTGGCTGAAGCCGCGGGCAGTCCTTCAACCTTGTTCTCGAAGATCCAGCGATAGTACTCTCCGATTTTGAGCTTCTCACCTGCACGATATGGCGACTCGAAATACTTGCGAATACCCAGCGCGCCGTCGGGATCGATCCGCCAGGAAAGCTCGATCCAGAATTCATCTTCTTCCCAGACTTCGCCCAGCCCGGCCTCGCGATGCGCTTCGTACGTCGAGTTGAATTCGCGGCCGTCTTTCTCCATGGCCACACGCAACACCGGCTGGCGGAACCCAATCCACCGGGCGGCGTGTGTTTCCTGGNNTCCTGGCTCATCAGATCGTGGCGTTCCGAAGCGTGCCCCATGGGCAGAACGTAATCGGAAAACCAGGCTGTCTCGCTCCACGTGGGTGTGAGACATGCGTGGCGTTCGACCTTCGCTTCGTCCGTCAGCGCTTCGATCCAGCTCATGCCGTCCGGATTGGTCCACACCGGGTTGTACACGCGGCTGAAATACATGGCCAGCTTGCCGCGGCCTTCTTTGAGAAAATGCGGCAGCAGAAAGCTCATCTCAAAAAATGCCAGAGGATATTCGCGCGCCCACATCATCTCATTCCACGCATTGGGCGCAAGCGGCATGTTGGGAGGCTGGGGGGTGTATTTGTTCCATCCGCTGGGAGATGTTCCACCGACTGTTCCCACCGCTCCGACCAACACCGTGAGAAACTCAAGCGCGCGGGATACCTGCCATCCGCCCAGATTTCCGGCAGCGGCATTGCGCCACACGTGCGTAGCTACTGCAGAACCGGCGCGGCCCACTTCGCGCGCCACGTCCACGATCAACTGCGCCTCCACGCCTGATTCCTTAGCGGCAAACTCCGGGGTGTAGGTGGAATAAAGCTGTTTGAGCTCGGCCATGAAAGTGTCAAAGTCCTGCGACTTTTCGGGACACTCGCAGCGCAAATACTCTTCCCAATTCACCCACTGCCGCACAAATTCGCGGTCGTACAAATTCTCTTCCAGCAGAATGCGGCACATGGCCAGCAGCATGGCCGCCTCGCTGCCCGGCCACGGGGAAAGCCAGTAATCCGCTTTGGTGGCGGTGTTGGATAGGCGCGTATCCATCACGCAAATCTTCGCGCCTTTGGCTTTGCCATCAATGATCCGTTGCGCGTGCGGATTGAAATAATGTCCGGCTTCCAGATGCGAACTCAGCAGCAGAATAAATCGCGCGTTGGCGTAATCGGGCGACGGACGGTCCAGCCCATGCCAGAACGCGTAGCCAGTGCGCGCGCCCGCCGAGCAGACGTTGGTGTGGCTGTTGTGGCCATCAATTCCCCAGGCGTGCAGCACGCGCTGGTTGTAAATCAGCTCATGTCCGGGCCGGCCCACGTGGTACATGATCTCGTCCTTACGTCCTTCCTGAAGAGCGAGGCGAATTCGCCCGCCAAGATCGTCGAGCACCGCGTCCCATGTCACGCGCTCCCATTTTCCCTCGCCGCGTTTGCCCGTGCGTCGCAGTGGATAAAGGATACGCTCCGGATCATTCACCTGATTAATGGTCGCCGGCCCTTTGGCGCAATTGCGGCCACGGCTTCCCGGATGCGCCGGATTACCTTCAAACTTCTGCACACGCATCTTCTGTTTGTCCACGTAAGCCAGCAGACCGCATCCGGCCTCGCAGTTGAAACAAACAGTGGGAATGAGCGAATAATGCTTCTCGACTTTTTTCGGCCATTGCGCCGGATCATATTCTGTCCAGTCGTCCCAGCGGTCAGCAGGCGGATAACTGGAGAGAGGCTGTAGATCAAGGACTGCGGGATTGAGGGGAAGAGTGGTCTTCATCGCTGACCCATTGAAATTGCCAAAATCGCCATAATTTGAACTTAGCTGAGCGGAACAGCCTGTCCGGCCTTCACCCACACATCCTCATAAGCCCAGACGCCAACCAGCGCGTGCAGCGGCAAGAGAAACGCCGCATAATCTCCGGCTCCTGCGAAGATCAGCGCCGCAGCATAGCCAAGTGGACACAGGATTCCAATGCCAATCGCCAATCCCCAAAACTGGATACTTAGCTTTCCGCGGGTGAGGGCGCGCATTGCCAGCTTCACCTCTGCGCTTCCATGAGGGATAGCGGCCTCCGCCAAAATCATGATCAAGCTCGCGATCAGCGAGACAACCAGAATCAAGCAAACCCACCGCAGAATACTCATAAAGCCGTCCGTAATCAGACCCATCAGACACAACGTTGCCGAACCGCAAATCAGAGCATGGACCACCAGATGATAGAAAAGCATTCGGCCTTGCCACAGATCGCGTCCCTTGGCCTGGGCGAATAGAAAAGCCGAATAACATGCGCTGGCTACGGCCAGTACTGCGGTAGCGGAGGAAACCGCGCCTGGGACATAGTGCTTGACTAGCCCACACCATAACCAGATTACGATGAGTACCCCGTAAGCCATCAGGACGTACGCTCCCAACACCAGCCACGATTTGAAATTGGGTTTGGTCAGTAGATAAACAAAACGGCCCGGGCGCTTGAGATCAAAAATCAGCAACATACTGGTCGCGGCCAGTGCAACCAACGCGACGAGCGGTGCAGCGACGCAGAAAAGGCGCTCACCACTTTCGCCGCTCAACAGTATTACGATGGCTGCCACAAGCATCACCCCGGCGGCAATGGACTTGGTCCATAGATATGCTGCAATCTTCCATCCCCATGGCACGGGATGGGCCACGTCATAAACTTCACGTGTCAGCGCGGCATCAGCGGCTTCGCTCGCCTCCGGCTTCACTCGCCGGTCGGAGAACATATCGGTCGTCTGGCGTGATAACTTCGTAGGGTCGAGCAAGTCGGGTTCGATCCCCACATAAAAAAGTTTGGGCTTGGTGCCTTTCTCCGGTTTACGGACAGAGACTTTCTGCGTGGCCACAATGCGGCTTACCGTGCTGCCGGCATCGTCCAGATCGCCGGCGAAAATGGCCTGCGTCGGGCAGACAATCACGCATGCCGGTTCCATATTATTTTCTACTCGGTGGGCACAGAAGTTACATTTCGCGGCGGTGTTGTTGTTGGGATCGATGTAGAGGGCGTCGTAGGGGCAGGCCTGCATGCATCCTTTGCACCCGATACATCGCGTGTTGTCGAAGTCCACGATTCCATCATGCCGGCGGTAGAGCGCGTGGGTAGGACAAATCTCGATGCACGGAGCATCGTCGCAGTGGTTACATCGCAGCACGCCGAAATGGCGGCTGGTGTGCGGGAATTCGCCCTTCTCGACATATTTCACCCACGTGCGAAACACGCCCACCGGCACCTGATGCTCTTCTTTGCACGCAACGGTACATGCGTGACAGCCAATACATCGGTTGTGATCAATAACAAATCCGTAGCGCATGAGAAATGAAGGCCAGGAGTCGCGAGCCGTTCCTTTATACATGAAAAGCGCGCATCTCTGCCCGAATCGCTTCTTTCCATCAGCCTCACGCTGCCAGCGGCCGGCTTTCCTTGGACGGTACTGTCCTAATTTGATGCAGCGAAAGGCAGCGCCTTTTTGGACAAGAAGGATTTTCTGTCCGCTTCAGAGTCTCACCGGATAGGAGAGTCGCTATTCCTCTTGCACTTTGTGAACAGGGGCAACCTTGGTCTCTGGAGGAAGCAGTATCAACTCAAGCTCAGGAAAAAGAGAACCCTCAAACCTAATCAGATAATCCTCGGTATGCTCGTTTGAGCAAGTCGCCCAAAAATGGTCGGGTATTCTTTTGGTTGGAAGGCGTGGGAACCATTGACCGGAATACCAGCTGAGAGGCGCTTTCTCAATCGGTATCGGTTCCTTGCATCCATGACACCTAACACCCCAGAAATAGACTTTCCGTTTTTCAGTCACAACGCAACTCTCCTCAATTCACTCCGACAACTCCCAAACCCGATTCGTCATGTTCGCAGCCATCGCGGGAGTCAAGACGAGCATGAATTTGCAAATCCAACTATGGTGACGGACAGAAAACGACGGGAGCATGAGATAACCCCGCGTAGTCTTACTCCGCCCCATCACCGCTGCTGAGCACATTCGTCGAAAAGAACCAGCCGGAGCCGGATTTCCCTGCCGAGATTCGCAGCTAATACTGTCGCTTTGCTTGCTGCCTGTGCATAAGGCATACCGTCGTTTTGAGTAAACATTACAATCTGACTGCTAAACCCATCTAAGTTACTGGAAATCTCCACAAGTTCTGAATAGATCTCGAACAGGTCCGACAGGGTGCGTCTTCTTGATTTCAGACTACGATTCAGGGCCTCTTTAGAGGCCTCCACGTTGGCAACAGTCAGTTTCACCAAATTCCTGCATTGCTCCTTGATCCTTTCTGGAAAACCCGCACTACTGCAGTTCATGCTACCGGCAAGCTCTTGATACCGGTTAAATACATACGACGCGTCGTTCAGCATCGTATCCAATGACGGAGGCTGCTGAGCAACCAAGTGCATAACGCTACAAAGCTGTAATACAACTAGAGTTCCCAAGACTCCACGAAACCGGGCCATATGCCCCCTCCTGAATTGATCGGATGCAAACTACCCCAATCATAATCTCACTTAGTCAGTGCCTAATTCCAAGTCTTCGTCGTCTTCTCTTTCTTCGGCAGCCTTTATTGCGTTCTCCAAGCGTTGAGCATAAATCCGATCCATGTATCTTCGCTGCTTCTGTAACGATTGCGTGAACTCCGCTAGTTTGATTTCAAACGCTGCTCCTTTGACGTTCCAATCGGCATAACTCAGAATCAAAGGTTGCAGTGAGCGGTGAAGATGTTCATATGCCTTTTCGATCTCTCCCACCTGGACATGATCCATCGGTTCCCAACCTCTGTTGTCGTCCAGCAAGAATACTTGTGAAAATCCGCCAACGCCGAAGCTGCTGTCTTTCGCCGCCTTAAGCAGGTAAACTGCCAACAAAGATCCTTCTTTTATGCTGAGGTCTTGATGGTAGAAGTGTTGCATGAGGTTGTTTGCGCTGTGATAACCGGTGCCATCAACCGCGTTCGAAACCTCAACAACATTCGTGTTCTGAATATGGAAGAGATGGTATTTGCCCCCTGTTTTCATTGACCATACCAGAATCAAGTCCTTCTTCTTGTCCTGCTTCACTATCGTGCGGCATTCCTGTTTAACCGCATCGATTACATCGCGTTTCTGTTTTTCAGCTTGCCCTATAGCACGGCCCAGACGGCTCATAGCGCCTTTTGTGAAAAGAATATCGTCGCTGGCATAAGCGAAAAAATAGGGATTTTGCGTATGACGAACACGCATTCTAATTTTCGATTCTTGACTCTTAGAAAAAGGATAGGCGGTTATTTCCGTATCCGCGCCCAAGACTACGCCATCTCTGCAACGCAACCCAAGTATGCAAGTCATAGTTGTCGGCCTTCCACAGCGGATTGTAGGCCCGTAGGGGCAGGAACAAAAGGCCGTTTCGGAAACCGTTGGACGCGAGAGGTGCTGCTCAGTCCGCACCCCGTTTTCTCCTGCTTTGAGGCAGATTAGCCCACTATCCCCTGGTCCGCCCATTTGACAACCCGCGCCGGGTTGGCTAGCATCAAAAGCGATATGGCTATCCGCGTACATCGTCATCACCATCATCACCATGTGACGCACGTGTCGGCGGAGGCCTGTACCAGCTAATTCAGCGCAATCATCAAAAGATTGAAGGCCCGCCGAAACGAAAATCGGCGGGCTTTTTGTTTGCCTACAACAACAGCGAGGAAGATGAAGATGACGATTGATTTTGACAAAATGGACGGCTTGGTTCCCGCCGTAGTGCAGGACGATGCCACTGGCGATGTCCTGATGGTCGGCTTTATGAATGCCGAATCCTATGCCAGAACTCTGGAACTCGGCTGCGTTACTTTTTATTCACGTACACGGCAGAAACTGTGGACGAAAGGCGAGACATCCGGCAATTTTCTGCGAGTAGTCTCCGCGGCGACCGATTGTGATCGTGACACGGTCCTGCTACGCGTGAACGTAGAAGGCGATGGTCTTGTCTGCCATACGGGAACCAGGTCGTGCTTCACCGAACCATTGCCGGTGAAGACTGCGGAGGTGCCGCGATGAAACTGCGCGTCGGAATTCCCAAAGGCAGTCTTCAGGACGCGACGGTTGCGTTGTTCAAGCGCGCCGGCCTGAACGTGTACATCAGCAGCCGCTCGTATTTCGCCGGCACTGACGATCCGGAGATTGAGTGCATGCTAATTCGCGCGCAGGAGATGGCGCGTTACGTCGAACACGGCGCACTCGACTGCGGCCTCACCGGACGCGACTGGGTGCTCGAAAACGGGCTGGACGTGGTCACCGCGGTAGAACTCCCATATGCCAAGCAGAGCATGGGCAAAGTTCGATGGGTGCTGGCCGCGCCGGAAGATTCCGCGTTTCAAACGCCTGAGGACCTCGCCGGTAAGATCATCGCCACCGAGCTAGTCAATGTGACGCGCAATTATTTTGCAGAGCGTAAAGTCCCGGTGAAAGTGGAATTCTCCTGGGGCGCGACCGAAGTAAAACCCCCCACACTTGCCGATGCGATTGTCGAGATCACCGAAACCGGCAGCTCGCTTCGCGCCAACCGTCTGCGCATCATTGACACTGTGCTGGAATCGTCAACGCAACTCATCGCCAACAAAAATGCCTGGGCAGACACAGAGAAGCGCCGCAAGATCGACAACCTTTCCCTAATGCTCTGCGGCGCCATCCATGCTCAAGGGCGCGTCGGTCTCATGCTCAACGTCCGCAAGCAGGATTTGGCTGCAGTGCTGGCCGTCCTGCCGGCGCTACAGAAACCCACAGTCGCGCCGCTCAGCGATGGCGAGTGGTTCGCGGTGAACACCATTATCGAAGAAAGCACTGCGTGGCGAATCATGCCGCAACTCAAGGCGGCCAAGGCCGAGGGAATCGTGGAGTATCCATTAAATAAGGTGGTGCTCTAATGCGGATTCTCGAAGGTAACCGCGCCGCAACTCTGGTGAAGAAAATCGAGCAGCGCGGTCCGGCTGCGCTGGCGACGGTGGAGAAGCAGGTGCACCGGATCGTGGATGATGTCCGCAAGAATGGCGATCGCGCGTTGCGTCGTTACGCCGAAAAGTGGGACGGACTCGGCCCGAAGCAGCAGCTCCGCGTTCCCCAGGCTGAGATTGAACAAGCATGGCGCACAGTGTCGGAAGAATTTCGCCAGGCGCTGCAGGTTGCGGCAACCAACATACGGCAATATTGCGAAGCCCAGAAACCTGAAGCTTGGCGGCGTTCTTTCACGCCTGGAGTGGAAGTAGGGCACTTAGTTCGTCCACTGGAGTCTGCCGGATGTTACGTGCCGGGCGGGCGTTATCCTTTGCCGTCAACGTTGCTGATGACGGTAATACCGGCTCAGGTCGCGGGTGTTGAAAGGATCTGCGTGGTCTCGCCACGTCCCGCGCAAGAGACTCTGGCCGCTGCGGCTTTTCTGGGTGTGCGCGAGTTCTATCGTATCGGCGGCGCGCAAGCCATCGCGGCACTCGCGTACGGAACCAAATCGGTGCCGCCGGTTACTAAGATTGTTGGCCCGGGTAATCTGTATGTGACCGCCGCCAAAAAGCTGGTCGCGTTCGATTGCTCGATTGATTTCCTGGCTGGGCCAACGGAGGTGGTCATCGTGAGCGACACCGGGAACCCCAGTTTCATCGCCTCCGATCTGGTGGCCCAGGCCGAGCATGATCCCGAATCTTCCGCCATCTTTATTACTACAAGCAAAAGACTGGCTGCACAGGTAGCGAAAGAGGCGACGACCGCCAGCGCGGAGAACAAAATCGCCAAAACATCCTTGCGAACCAATGGCGCGATTCTGATTGCCCACTCGCCCGGCGAGGCAATGGAGTGGGTCAACCGGATTGCCTCGGAGCACGTCACCGTGAGCGAAGATTATCTGCCCGGTGTCCGCAATGCCGGGTCCATTTTTGTTGGTGATTACTCGGCGCAAGCCGCGGGTGACTATGCTTCCGGCCCCAATCACGTGCTGCCCACCGGAGGCGCGGCCCGATTCCGCGGCGGACTGGGCGTACAAGATTTCCTAAAAACAATTTCTGTGCAGCAGCTCACGCGCGCTGGTTTGGAAAAGATCGCACCGGCTATCGTAACGCTGGCTGAGGCTGAAGGATTAAAGGCCCATGCCGAATCCATCCGCGCGAGGTGCGCCCGTGCTTAAAGCTCATCAGCATGTGCGAGAAATGCAGGAATACCAGGTTTCGCCAGAACGTCCGGGTATCAAGCTGCGTCTGGATTTGAACGAAAGCACCACCGGCTGCTCGCCTCGGGTGCTCGACAAGCTGAACAGCATGGATGCCAGGACCATCGCTTTGTATACTCCGCGCGAGCCGGGTGAAAAACTCGTAGGCGATTTTCTCGGTCTGAAAAAGGAGCAGGTGCTCCTGACCAATGGGGCTGATGAAGGTATTGATCTGCTCTGCCGTGCATTTCTGAAACCGAATGACGAAGTGATGGTCATCTTGCCGGCCTTTGATATGTACCAAATTTCCGCCCAGGTCGCCGGCGCAAAAGTAATCGGCGTGCCTGCTGCCGATGATTACGCGTTCCCGGTCGGCGCTGTCCTGCAGGCGATCAATCCGCGCACGCGCATGGTCGTGATCACCAATCCGAACAATCCAACCGGCGCAGTCGCCAGCCGCGCCGATATTTTGAAAGTGCTGGCAGCCGCACCCGGTGCGGCTGTCCTGTTGGACGAAGCCTATTTTGATTTCTATGGCCAAACGATGATGGACCAGATTGGGAAGATTCCTAACCTCTTCATCGTCCGCACATTTTCCAAAGCCTACGGCCTCGCGGGACTTCGTCTGGGAATTCTAGCCGGCGCCGCCGAGCACATGGCGGCCTTGCGACGGATATGCTCGCCTTTCAACGTGAATGCCTTCGCGATTGAATGTCTGGCGGAAGCCCTGGCGGACAAACAGTTCGTTGCCGATTACGTTCGGCAAGTCGTCGCGAGTCGCGAATGGTTGCAACGTGAACTCGAGTCGCTCGGTTTCAAATGCTGGCCTAGTCAGGCGAATTTTGTGCTGGTCCGTTTCGCAGAACAGCGCGCCGCGATTCTCGCCGCACTGGAAGCCCGGGGCATCGCTCTGCGCAACCGGCCGGATTGCGCAGGCTGCGCCCGCATCACGGTAGGTACGCAACCCGAAATGGAATATGTAATCTCAGAACTGAAACAGGTGTTGTCGGCAAAAACTTCAGCGCAGGCGGCGAAATGAGAAAAGCAAAACTGCATCGTTCCACCACGGAAACCGATATTCAGCTTTCCCTCACCATTGAAGGCCACGGCAAATACGAAATCTCAACCGGGATCCGTTTCTTCGACCACATGCTGGAACTCTTTACGTGTCATGGCGCATTCGATCTCAAGCTTGCAGCCAAGGGTGACTTGGACGTTGATCAGCACCACACGGTAGAAGACGTGGGCATCGCCCTGGGCGAGGCGTTCGCAAGCGCACTGGGAAACAAACGCGGCATCATGCGCGCAGGTTACTTCGTCATGCCGATGGATGAAACCCTCGGTGTGGCGGCGGTCGATTTCAGTGGACGCGCCGCTTCCGTCGTCAACACCCAGGTCCGGACGCGACTGGTTGGCGACCTGCAAGCAGATTTGGTGCATGACTTCTTTGAAGGTTTTGCGCGCGGCGCGAAGGCCAACGTTCACCTCAAGGTTCTCTATGGCCGTTCGGCCCATCACAAGATTGAAGCGCTGTTCAAGGCTTTCGCGCGTGCGCTGCGCGTGGCCTGCTCGCGTGACCGGCAACTCGCCAAAATGCTGCCCAGCACCAAGGGTCTCCTATGATTGCGATCGTCGACTACGGTGCGGGCAACATTAGCTCGGTCAAAAAGGCGCTGGAGCGCGTGGGCGCAACCGCACAAGTTACATCAAACCCTGAGGTGATCGCCGCTGCCGAAAGAATCGCCATGCCCGGTGTGGGACACTTTTGCCGTTGTGACGCACTGAACCAGGGCCTTCGCGAGAGCGTATTGCAAGCGATCACGCACGGCCGTCCTTTCCTGGGAATCTGCGTAGGCATGCAGTGGCTGTTTGAAGGCAGCGCCGAAGCGCCGGAAACGCCGGGCGCGGGAATTTTCTCCGGACAGTGTTCTCGGTTTCCGGCGGACGTGAAGTCACCGCATGTTGGCTGGAACCAGATTGAACTGCGCGGCGACTCGCGGCTTCTGCGTGGCGTCGCCGATGGCGCGTTTGTCTATTTCACTCATTCCTACCGTGCACCGGTGATCGAGCAAACAATGGCTTGCGCACAATATGGCGGAGCCTTTTCCGCCGCGGTCGAGCGCGACAATGTTTTCGGCGTGCAGTTCCATCCGGAAAAATCTGGCGCAGCCGGCCTGAAGATACTGGAGAACTTCTGTGCCCTCTAACCGGCTCACCAAAAGGATCATCGCTTGTCTCGACGTTGATGCCGGGCGTGTGGTGAAAGGAACAAAATTCCTGCAACTGCGCGACGCGGGTGATCCCGCCGAACTGGCCCGTCTGCATGCCGACTCGGGCGCTGACGAAATTGTTCTGCTCGACATCACGGCCACATCCGACGGCCGCGACACGTTGGTCGAGACAGTAAGAAAAACCGCGCGCGAACTCTTTGTGCCCTTCACTGCCGGCGGCGGCATACGCACGGTGGAAGACACCGCCAAGGTGTTTGACGCCGGTGCCGACAAAGTCACCGTGAATTCCGCGGCGGTCGCCAATCCGAAATTGATTCAGGACATCGCCGACCGCTTCGGATCACAAGCCGTGATCGTGGCCATCGACGCCAAGCGCGGCGAGTCACAAGTAACGAACGCCGAAGTATGGGTTGCAGGCGGCCGCACGCCAACCGGCAAGCGAGTACTCGACTGGGCGCGCGAAGCGGAAGGTCATGGCGCAGGCGAAATCCTTCTGACGTCCATGGACCGCGACGGCACCGGCATGGGCTTCGATTGCGAGTTGACTGCGGCGGTCGTGGAAACGGTTTCGATTCCGGTGATCGCATCGGGCGGGGCAGGGAACGCGCAGCATTTTGCCGATGTATTCTCGGCGGGCAAAGCCGACGCTGCGCTGGCCGCTTCCATTTTTCATTTCGGCACGCACGCGGTTGCGGACCTCAAGCAAACCCTTCTGCGCGCGGGCATTCCCATGAGGTGGCCATGCTGATTCCGTCGATTGATCTCATGGGCGGCAAGATCGTCCAACTGGTGCAAGGCAAAAAAAAGGCCCTGGAGTTCGACGATTTCGAGTCGTGGATTGCGCGCTTCTCAGCGCATCCGCTGGTACAGTTGATTGATCTTGACGCCGCAATGGGCAACGGAGACAACCGTGATTTGATCGCCATGTTTTGCGGACGCCTGCCCTGCCAGACCGGCGGCGGCGTGCGCAGCATCGAGCGTGCCCAGGAATTGATTGAAGCCGGAGCAAAACGAGTAATCTTTGGTTCCGCTCTGCTCAAGGACGGCGCGCCCGACGTATCCCTGGCAAAAGAGTGCGCCGCCAAACTCGGGACCGAGCGGCTTACGTTTGCCATTGATTCCCGCGATGGTAAAGTTGCAATCAAAGGTTGGAAGGAACGCACGGAAATTGACGCGCTCGCGATGATTCGCGCTCTCGATCCATATTGCAGCGCGTTCCTCTACACGCACATCGATACGGAAGGCACGATGTCCGGATTTCCCTTAGAGGTTGCACGAGAGTTGCGGCAAGCGACTGCGCGTCAGTTGATCGTGGCGGGCGGCATCAAGTCCATGGAAGAAGTGCAGCGTCTAGACGAAATCGGCGCTGACGCCGTGGTGGGCATGGCCATCTACACTGGCGCCATCTCCTGAATAGAACATGCCAAAGTTCTCTGCGTTCTCCGCGCCCTCTGCGGTAAAACGCTTTTTCGGCTCCACTCAGATGTTCAAGGGCTGAATGCTGAGTGCTGACTGCTCTTTTCAAACTCCCGGAACCGCCGTTCCAACTCCCACTGCTGTTGCGCTTTCTCGCTGGATTTCAAAAAAGCTGCGCACGCAAAAGACGGCGCGTCCACGCCGAGCGCATCTTTCGAGCAAGCAGACGGGGACCCGGTAAACACATCGCGTGTACGCCACAGGCTGGCGCCGGGTAAAAAGCTATGTTCCAGGCCAGTACGGACCATCTGTTTGAGTTCGGCGTAGTGAAGGCCGTACGTTTGCACGGCGCGAACATATTCGTGCGTAATGTCAATCCGCGAAACGCCTTCGTCGTCAGTCGAAAGAGCCACCGGTACGTGGAACTTGCGATAGAGCTGGAACGGATGGTCTTTGCCGGCGACGCCCAGAATCACGTCATTGCTTGTGAAGTTGATCTCCACCATCACGTGTTGAGCGGCCATCTCTTTCAGCAGCTCGTAAGGGTGGCGTTCGTACATCACGTCCACGCCGTGGCCAATGCGTTCCGCGTGGGCCTGCTCGACCGCGAGACGAATGTGGCAGCACAAACCGTCCGGCGGTACGAGTCCGAACGCGAGTTCGCCGGCATGCAGCGTAATGTGGACGTTCGGATACACCGAGTGCATGAACCCGACGATTCGCATGTGCAGCGCGTAATCCGCCATGGACGTGATGCCGTCCTCGCCCTGAACGTAGTTGATGGCGACCACGCGCGGATCGGCGGACGCTATCTCAAAACCCAGCAGAGTCTGCGCAAACACCGATTCTTTGGCCGCGCCTCGGGAAACCTGATAGACGTACCGCGTCTGCACGCGGCACGCAGAAGCGGCATCAGTCTGGCTGCAGTGTTCACGCTGACGGCGTGTGGCTTCAGCCTGGTCCCAATATGCGCGGGCCAGTGGAACGTCGTCGCGCAATCCGCCGGCCAGCAGTGCGTCGCGGTACTGCGCGAAATTGTCATTCCATTTGACCTGGGTCATCAGCGTATAGAGTTTGTTGGCCGTGGGCGTGGCCATCAGTTCCATATATTGTTCGTTCTGGGCGTCGGCGCGTGTGGCAACTTCGTCCAGCCATTCTCCGATGTGGCTGACGTTGGTACCGCCGAATTTTCCAAACGTGTCAAAGAAGTGATCATGGCCGCTGACACCCGGTGTGGGCACAAAGCTGCGCAGGGAAAATGAATTCACCAGGGCGTCGTAGAGATGCTGGTTCTTGAATGCACTTGCGGCGGGGATCTTGCCGTCGCCACAAGTCGGTGTCGGCGGAACGCTAGACGTCATGGACAGCGGCTTGGCAAAAGCGGCTGCCACCGGATCCACGCACAGGCCATCCTCAGCCGCGGCCCGGATGAATGATTCCGCATAGACGGCGCCGCTCAGATGGTTATGCAGATCGGCGCCCTTGGGCATGCGTTCCAGAAAGGCGCGCAGATCCAGAGGATTGGCGCGCGCTGCCTCCAGGGCTTGCGCAGTGTGCTGTTCAGCAGTTGCGGCAGTTGTTTGCGCGTAGACAGACGCAGCTCCAACCAGAAACAGAGCAAAGACGATACGGCAGATTCTGTTCATGGATAGCAGTATAATCTCGGCGGCCTGTTGGAGGAGCTATGGAAACTGCTTTGACACCTCTGGAGTTTGCTCGTCGCGCACGGCGGCTGTATGCCGGCCGCGAAGCCGTCATCGACAACGATCTGCGCTTCACCTACGCTCAGTTTTTCGAGCGCTGCGACCGTTGGTCGGCGGCCTTGCAGGGACTTGGAGTGCGCCAGGGAGACCGCGTCGCTTACATTGCTCCCAACATCCACGCGCAGTTGGAGGCGTTCTATTCGGTCTTGCAGATCGGCGCGGTCCTGGTTCCGATTAATTTCCGGCTTACGGCCGATGACTTTGCTTATCTCATACAGCACAGCGGCGCGCGCGTAGTGTGTGCTCATGCCGATTATCTTGAAGCCGTGGACCGCATACGATCGCATGTCCCCGGCGTCGAACACTTTGTGGCGCTGGAAGGCGCTCGCGACGGATGGCT
>PLJN01000195.1:53116-77579 GCA_003140235.1 Acidobacteriaceae bacterium | reverse complement strand
TGCCGATGTTCCACGCCAACGGCTGGACTTTTATATGGGTCGTAACCGCCGTAGGCGGAACGCACGTGTGCCTGCCGAAAGTTGACGCCAAAGCGGTATTTGAAAAAACCAACAGCGAGCGGATCACCACGCTGTGTGCGGCGCCCACGGTGCTGATCCTGCTGGCCAACGCGCCCGAGGAATTGCGGCGCAATGTGCGTCCGGGCATTCGGGTCCTGACGGCCGGTGCGCCTCCAGCGGCGGCGACTATTGAGCGAATTGAAAGCGAGTTCAAGTGGACGATCACCCACGTCTATGGATTGACAGAGACTGCGCCTTTTATTTCCATCTGCGAAGCGCGCCCGGAGCACGAAGCACTTTCCATGCGCGACCGTTGCACGAACAAAGCCCGGCAAGGCGTGGAACTGGTGACGTCCGGCGAGCTGCGCATCGTCGATGAGCAAGGCAACGAAGTCCCGCACGATGGCCAGACACTGGGTGAAATCACGGTTGCCGGTAACGTGGTCATGAAGGGTTATTACAACGATCCTGAAGCCACCGCCCGGTCCATCCGCAATGGCTGGTTTTATTCAGGGGACGCTGCGGTGGTGCATCCCGACGGCTACTGCGAAATCCGCGACCGCCTGAAAGACGTAATCATCAGCGGCGGCGAAAACATTTCGTCCGTGGAAGTCGAAGGCATTCTGTTGCGACATCCGGCGATACAGGAAGTCGCGGTAGTGGGATTGCCGCACGAGCGTTGGGGCGAAGCGGCCAAGGCGTTCGTGGTGCTGAAAGCCGGAGCGAGCGTGACGGAAAGCGAACTAACAGAGTTCGCGCGGGCCAACATGGCCCACTTCAAAGTCCCGCGCGGCTTCGCATTCGTGACGGAACTTCCCAAGACCGCAACCGGCAAGATCCAGAAATACGTTCTGCGTGGGAAGACTTCGGCGATTCACAAGCAGTGAGAAGAAGCAGTTGGCAAACAGCAATTGGCCAAATCGTTTTCTCGCGCCCTCCACAAAAGCGTTGAGTTACGGCAATACGTGAATGCCGGCCTTGGTCAGGGGATTGATCACGACGTGCGGCAGTCTTAAGGTATGGGGCGTCATGGAATGTCCCGTGCTTGTGGCGCCGTCCTTTGTTGTTTTCGGTTTTGAGGCGGCAGCGGCGCCCAACTTCATAGGAAGCACCTTGCCGGAACCGGCAAACGGTAGCGGCAAAGGTTCGGGCAGTGAAGTCAGGTCGATCACGGCCACGCCTCCGTCACCCTGCTGTCCAACGATTCCCAGCAGGATGTTGTCTTTTCCGTCAGAAGCCAGCGCGTCATAATTGGCGGAAAGCTGGAACGGCAATGTTATGCCAGCGCGCAGTGTTCCTTGCTTTCCGTCGAAGACGTAAATACCACTCTCCAAAGGCTGAAAGAACAAATTGCCGTCTGGGCTCAATTTTGCCCCAAAAACTGCGAACACATTGAGCACCTCTCTCTCGTTGAGCCCGAGGAAAGATTCGGGATTAAAGTTGGTGTCCATAAGCCACTCGTTTGCGGACATCCACGTCTGGTTGCTGGAGATCGCCAATTCGTACTCTCCACTGGAAGCGACCATGGGATTGAACACCTGGGTGTCAGTGGCCGTGTCGATTGCATATACGATGCCGGCGTTGTTCAGGTATACCCGCGCATTGTCTGAACTGAGCAATATCCTGCTAAGAAAGTCTGCTCCCCCGCCAGCCTGGATGGATTGATAGTCGATTACCGTGCCGTTGGATGTGTTGAGCTTGTGCAGGAGAGGACCACCAGTGGAGTCTACATAAAAACTTGCATAGTAAATAATCCCAGAGTCGGTGATGGCCAACCCGCAAGGTTTCCCGCCCTGGTCCACGGAGGAATTCGGCAGGGTGAAAGTGCTCACCGTGGCCGGCGCATCGGGATTCAGAACATAGATAACATCAGATCCGGCGTCCGCAACCGCCAGCTTGCTGCCATTCGGCGAGAGGGAAATTCCCCACAGTCGCGAAACCTTGCCACCCAGGGGGATCGGCGTCAGCCATTTGCCCTGCGTCCGCGAGAACACTTGCACCTGGGTCGTGTCGGTAAAGTAATATACGTTGCGCAGCGGATCGTAGATGCCCTGAACCAGGACGGAGCCAGGCAGGGGGAACCGTGAGGTTGCCGGCAGATACTGCAAGGATTTCGGTGCGGTCATCGTACCATCGGGGGTGGTAACGCCCACGCTCACTGCGGTTCCCGGCGTTCCAGGTGGCAAGGCAAACTGCACCGCCTCCAGCGGAAACGGACTTTGGTTTATCACAGAGTATGGATCACCCACATACTGGGTGATGGCAGCGGCCACACCGTCGACCGTCATCTGAAGTCCGGAGGGAGTCGGCCCTCCGACCTGGAACGGGCCGAAGCCATAACCGTAGACAGTTCCAGTTGCGCCACCCTCCGCGGTGGTGAAGTTGGTGGTTGTCTCCTGGATCCAGGGTCCGTAGGTGAAGCCCTCCGGCTGCAGGAAGATGTTGCCATCGGTGGTGATTCCCGTTATATCCACGGGGCCGGGAGCGCCGGGGGGCGTGCTTGCCACCAGGCCTGAGTTGTTGAATGCGGCCGAGGGTGAAGGCTGGCTCCCGAAAAGCACTTGGGAAAGCGGCGGGATAGTGAGTAAAGAAACCTCGATTCTCGCCTGTGTTCCTCCCTGGATCGGGCCGGAAAGCGTGAGAGCAATTGTGTTGCCGAAGATCGTGGAGGGGACGCCCGGCCTGATGGTTCCTGCATCCAGAAAGGCCACACCGTGGCTGCCCACCCCTGCAATGAGCCCAAACTCGTCGATAGTAATCGGCGTAATCCAGCCCGCGAACGGGTCGGAAAGCTCAAAGTTCGGGATCCAGCCGATCTGAGCGTGAGTTCGCCAATCGAAGGCCAGTGCGGGTCCTCTTGCTACGATTGGTATGGCGAACAACGTATTACCGTCCAGGCTCAGGATAAAGCGATAAATGGTGGCGCCATCGCCAACTGGGAACTGGTCGATGAGAAAGAGTTGGTTGGCATCGAAAATCAGCACGTGCCCGCCCATCGGGAGAATGATGGCCTGGCTACCTGCAGGCACCATGATACCGCTCACGATGCCGCCCTCGGAGTTGCTATTGATCGCTTTTTGGACGTCGGTTACAGGGTCATAGGAACAGATCGCACCAGTGCTCACGGCGGCGCCCAGTAGCACTTTCCGGCGGTCAGGGGTGAGCGTAAACACTCCAATGTGGTCCGTAAGGGGACAACCCGAAAGCAGGGCGAAACGCGGCGCGATGAAGAACGAATTGTCGGCGGGGTTCCATATGGCCAGGGCCGAGTAACCGTCCACGGCGGGTATGCCACCCTGGGCGCCCAGCATGGCCAGTCTCCCGTCAGCCAGCACCCGCACTTCGAAAGCCGCAAACCCATTCGGGCCGATCTGTACCGCAGGGAATCTCTGTATTACCTTCAGGCTGACCGGGTCGATCTTGTACACGTCGCCCACCTGCGTACCTATGTAGATGGCGGCCTGGTCCGGCGTTGTGTCGCCCACAAAAGCGCCGGGCACCGGGATCTCCGCGATGAGTTGTTCAGAATTGGCGTCGATAACGTCAATGCGGTTGAGGCCCGTATTGGAGACGAAGAACCGGCGTGTGGATGCGTGATAGATGATCCACTGTTGCGGAGCGAAGTCGAGAAAGCCCACGTCCCATATGGCATCGGTACGGACATATTTCGTGCGCAACCCTGAAGGCGGGTCGGTTTTCGGGCATCCGCCCACACTCGTGCGTGATGCTGGTAAGCCCAGGCAGCGGGCCGCCAACGTTTCCTCGGTGCTGATGGGACCTGGAGTTCCCGTCGCGGTCTGAGTTGCGGTGGTGTTCGCAGAAGTGCTGGGAACAGCGGCGCCCCCCTTCTGCTGGGCCCCCGATCCTCGACCGGAATCCGAAACGGACACCGTTCTTTCGGAAGCCGGTCCGCTGATAGGCCCTCCGAACGGAGGTGCTCCTCCGCAACTCGCCAGGTTCAAAACAACAAGGACAAGAGCGGTGACTACAAGGATCTGAAAATGGCAGCATTTCTTCATAAGATTCGAGTGTTGCCGTGAAACTTCAGAACGCGGTAAAGTATGCATCGACTAAGGCCGACAGTCAATTGTACTTGCTATACTTGGTTTGCTGTTAGAGAAGGAATAAGGATTCCAACAGCCTTCTTCCTGTCGTATCGAAGATATGTTTCCTATGTCCCTGGGTGTTTGAATGCGACGAACGTCGATTACCTGTTGCTTTCTGGTCCTGCTTGCCTTGGCGGAGGCTCGTCCTGGTTTCAGCGCAGAGACTCTCAAGAACCCGCGTCTGATTTTCACCGGATCAAACCCCAGCGTGGTAGTTCCGGGTGATTTCAACGGTGACGGTAAGCCCGATCTGGCATTCATCGACNNATCGACAATGCCTTCCCCACGACTTTGCATATCCTGCTGGGAAACGGCGATGGGACCTTTCAGCATGGTCAAGACATTCCGCTCCCGGAAGGTATAGGCGGCATCATCATTGTTGCTGACGTCAACAAAGACGGTCGCCAGGATATTGTTATCGGCGGCGGCGGGCCGCAGGGCCAGGTCGGGGCCGTGCTCGGCAACGGTGATGGCACGTTTGGCCCGCTCATTATCTCATTGATTGACGTCGGAGGGTTCGGCTTCGCGCATCTCTCTCCCGTCGGTGTTGCCGATGTAAACGGTGATGGAGCTGCCGACCTGATCGTGACCGATGGCCAAAATCAAATGATCTACATCCTGCTCGGCAATAACACCGGATCGTTCATTCTCCACACATCCATTCAGAACAGTGGAGGCCCGGGCTTTGTTTTTACCGGCGATTTCAATGGCGATGGCAAGCCGGATTTCATTGTGCGCGAGAGTAACGGCGCGGAGGCAACTGTCTATCTCGGTAATGGCGATGGCAGCTTTCGCCCGGGCGTGTCTTATCCCGGCCCTGATCGTGTCACAAGTATGGTTTTGGCAGACATGGATGGCGACGGCCATCTTGACATGGTAGTCACCGGGTTTACCAACACCATTAGTATTCTCCACGGCAATTCAGACGGCACCTTCGTAACTGTCAAGACGTTTAGCTTTGTTGGTCCCTTTGCTTCCTTGGTTGCGGCTGCAGATTTTAATGGCGACGGCATTCCCGATCTGGCCATAACTTCTGCGAACGGCCTCAGTATTTTTCTGGGCCAGGGAGGGCTGAACTATGGTCCGCCGACGCCTTTTGCTGTTGGCCCATCCCAGGTATCTTTTCCCGCCGTGGTTGCCGATTTCAATGTAGACGGTCACCCGGACATCGCGGTCCCGGTCCCGGGTGGGATAGCCCTGCTTTTGGGCAACGGCGATGGGACCCTGCAGACGTTTGATAATTATGACCTTGGCCAGAATGTAGCTACCGTTGCCGTCGCTGATTTTAACGGCGACCACATCCTGGACATAGCCGTTGACGCCGGCGCGTCGCCGCCGCGCATGCTGTTGGGAACCGGCGCCGGCAAATTCAGCGTGCTTCCAGCCGCAACCCAGACGGCATCAGGATTAGGGACGTCTCTCTTGTCCGGCGATTTCAATGGTGACGGCAAAGCAGACCTTCTGTATGTGGGCAATAGTCCAGGGATAAGCCTTCCCGGCACGGTGCTCTTTGGCAACGGGGATGGCACGTTCTCGCCGCCCGTGAATTTGAATGGTTTTGCATCCGGTTTCTCCGCGGTAGCCGCCGCCGACCTGACCCGCGATGGCAGGACCGACATCATGGGCGCGGCCGGATTTGCTTCGCAATCCGTCCTGCGGGGAGAAACCGCCGAGACGTTTACCTTGTTCACCACCAACTTCCCTGGCTCTATCGTGCAACGCAATTCTCAGATATTTGCCGATTTCGACCATGATGGCAATGTCGACACTGTTCTGATCGGCAGCGGATTTCTCGGTCAACCCTCGCAAGTCCTGCTCGGCAATGGCGACGGAACATTTCGGCTCGGCCCGCAGTTCATCACCAATATCACCGGGCTTTTTCCGGCCGACACGGCTGCGATGGCGGCGGCGGACCTGGATGGCGATGGCAACATCGATATTATTGCCACCATGGCGTTCTTTCCGCGCGCCGAGATCTTCTACGGTAACGGGGACGGCACGTTTTCCGCGCCGGTGGTCCTGCCGTTGACCCGGGTCTTCGGCCAGGTCGTGATCGCGGACATGAATGGCGATGGCAAACCCGACCTGGTCATGACCGATGGCAGTATCATCTCCGTCATTCACAGCAGCGGCGCCCGCTCGTTTGGACCGGAAATCCACTACCTCGCCGGGAATATCGGAACACTGGTAGTGAAGGACGTGAACGGGGATGGACTGCCCGACATTATTACCACCAGCGGAACAAGCACGGTTGCCGTCCTGCTCAGCCAGCCGGGTGGTGGCTCCCCGAACGGCACCCTAAGCCTGGCTCCGGCGTCGATCTCCTTCGGTCAGCCATTCACTTTCTCGCTCGCCCTGACTCCCTCGACTGCTCAGGGGAGTGTCATTTTCAGTGTGGATAGCAGCACCGTGGCTAACGTGCCCGTCATCGCCGGAGTTGCTTCCTTTAACGACATCAACAACAATCCGTCTCTGGCTCTCGGGTCGCACACGGTAACGGCGCAATACAGTGGCGATGCTAATCTAACCCCCGCGCTTTTTATCGTTCCGGCGACGGTGGTGCCGTTCATACATCCGACTACCGTGAGTCTCACGGCGGCCCCCAACCCTGCGGTGGCCAGCCGGACTGTGCGATTCACTGCCACCGTCAACTCGTCAGGGCCGGTACCCAGAGGCTCGGTGGCTTTCCACGACGGCGCGGTCAATCTGGGAACAGCCACGCTGGATTTGAACACCGCCGTTGCAGTTTTCGATACCACGTTGTTGAGTGCCGGATCGCACAGCATTACGGCCATCTACCCGGGAGATGCCAATTCTTCTCCGAGTTCCTCTTCGCCGGTGAGCGTTACGGTGAACGCGTTCGCAACCACCACCGCGCTGGCCGCGTTACCAGCGTCGCCACAAGCCGGGGCCACCGTAGTGCTGACTGCAACAGTAACTTCGGCGTCAGGCACGCCCGATGGTTCCGTAGTTTTTTCCGATGGCAACATCCAACTCGGCTCGCGTGCCCTCGATAGCAATGGGGTCGCGGTGCTCAACACGACCTTCTCATCTCAAGGACCGCATAGTCTCACGGCTGCCTACCGCGCAAATGCCGCGTATGCGGGCAGTGTTTCACCCGTATTAGGTTTGACGGTGAATGCGCCCACCGTGTCCGCCGCGAGCAGCACCACGGTTACGGCTCAGCAGGACTCAGACCGGCCCGACCGGCTGATCTTTACGGCCCAGGTCAACTCCGCTGGCGGCACACCCAACGGCCAAGTCGTCTTTTTTGACGGTGCTACACAAGTCGGCGAAGCAACCATAATCAGCGGCGGCACGGCCACCCTGGAACTCGCCGCCGTGTTACCGGGAACTCGCTACATCACCGCTGTCTATCCCGGCAGCGCCACATTCGGACCAAGTGCTGGTTCAACTCTGTTGCAAGGTCCGTCCACGACTGCGCCGGACTTCTCCCTTCGCCTGTCTTCGCCAACGGTGATCTTACGCGGACAGCAGACCTCGGTCCAGATCAGCGTTGGTTCGCTCAATGGCTTCAATCAGCAAGTGCGACTTTCCTGCAGTTCGGAGACAACGGACTTGTCATGCTCGTTCCAGCCAGCCTCGGTCATGGGCGGCGGAACTTCCACACTGACCATCGCGATGATGCAGCAAACCAGTTCTTCGTTTGTCCCGCACGCAACCATCCCGCCCGCAGCTCGGTGGCTGTGGCCGGTCGCTGTTCTTGTCTTTGGTCTGGTCTTGCTGCTGGCACCCGGCAGGCGCGTCAAACGAATTGCCCTCCCTGCTCTGGTCGTTTTGTGCCTGGTCATTGTCCCAGGTTGCGGCGGACACAAGGCCTCCGCGCCTATCGCCTTCACCGCAACCGTCACCGCAACTTCTGTCCAGGCGGGTGTGCCCGTCGTGCACTCGGTGGATATCCAGGTCATCACGCGGTAGACCGCGAATCTTCCAAATTCAGTATCGAAGAGCCTCGTAAACTCTGCGCAAGTCTGGGGATGGCTCACGTTCTACCTGTAACGAAGCCTGGGGGGCTGCAATGCGTAGAGGGTGGCAGTACGTCGCACTACTGGTAGCGATGCTTTCGGGAGTCGCTCGTCTTTCCGCACAGGAAGGGCAGCAGTTCCCATTGAAAGTGGACGAAGACCGGATGCATTTCCGACTTCTGCCTGCGCCCGAGTTGGAGCTGCCTTTCGTCAATCCCAGCGGCCAGACCGTGGAGTTCAGTTGCCTGTTGGAAATGATTGACGAAAAGGGAGTGGTTCGCTCGTCCACGTCGGGACAGTTTCAGGCGGCTCCCGGGACCACCATACAAAAGATCGCGTGGGTGTCTCCGCTTCCTTCTTATTCACCTTCCAAGTTGGGCTGGTTCCGTCTTCGCTACACTCTCCGGCCAAGATCAGCTCCCGGCATTGCGTCTGCGAGCGGCGTTGTGCAGTTGGGCCGGATTATCGCCGACGCTTTTGAAGTCCGGATCACCGGCGCGGAGCATGTGGCTTTAGGTTCGAAGTATCCAGTCAGGATTCGCGTGGATGATCCGGCCAATGGGCACCCCTTGCGCGACGTGCCGGTCGAAGTAGAGTTGACCATTGACGATGACGACGACCACGCAGTCACGAAAAAGCTGACGACCGATGGTGATGGCTATGCCGTCACGGTATTTGATCTGCCCAGTGGTTCTTCAGCCAAGGAAGGCGAAGTCAACGTTACAGCGACTCGTGGGCCGTATGACGAAAGTGAAAAGATCAGCTTCAAATTTCTAAAGCCGGCCACTCTGACGGTCACCACGGACAAGCCGCTGTATCAGCCCGGCCAGACGGTGCACATGCGGCTGCTCGGATTCGGCTTTGACAAGCGCGCGTGGGAAGGCGCGAAGATCGAGGTCGCGATCGAAAACCAGGAATCCGCGGAAGAGTTTCACTCCACTGTTACCAGCTCAAAGTTCGGTGTAGCCACCGCGGATTGGGAAGTCCCGGAAAAACTGCGACTGGGAAACTATTCCATTCGCGCGGAGATTGAAAGTCCGGACGCAGACTATCCGGTGCGCGCGTCCGCGGAGGTCCGCGTTGGACGGTATGATCTCCCCACATTTACCGTTACCGCAAAGCCTGATCGGCCCTTTTATCTTCCCGGCCAGGACGCGCTGATCGAGATTAGCGCCGATTATCTCTTCGGCAAGCCGGTACAAAGGGCCAAAGTAAAAGTCGTTCGCGAAGAACAGCGCCGTTGGAATTTCAAAGAGCAACGGTTCGTAGCAAATGAGTCTGCAGCAGTGGAAGGCGAGTTGGACGGCGCCGGCAAGTTCACCGCGCATTTCTCGCTGGCCGAACGTTTTGAAGATTTGAGAAAGTCGTACGACTTCGCCGACATCTCACTGGCGGCTTACGTCACCGACCTTTCCACAGGACGCACGGAGCAGCGCCGCTTCCAGGTACGGCTGAGCCACAAGCCGGTTCACATTTATCTGACAACAGAGGATCCCCTGGGCCGGGGCGAACCCGTCGTGGTGTACGTCACCAGTTTCTATGCAGACGGCACGCCGGTGTCTGTAACCGGCACGATTGAGGCCGCTCAGCCCAACGACTGGGGAGAACTGGATGAAGACCCTGACGCCGCTCACCGGATGCTGATTGGCAGTTTTCACACCAACCGGCTCGGTGTGGCGCGGGTTGAGTTGCCGCCACTGCCAGACAGTGTGATTGTTGCGCCCCACGAGCAACAATCTTATTACTATTCCGGATATTGGGCCTATCGAAGGGAATGGACCAACCGGGACTGGTGCCATGCGCAGCTTCTCGCGCGTGGTTCGGATACGAAAGGGCTGGCCGGGACAGGCACTCAGGATTTGTCCGTGGTCCTTAATAAGGACTACTTGGAGGTGCGCACTGATCACGCGCTCTACCATCAGGGAGAAGCCATCGCTGTCAGCGTCGTTTCGAACACCAAAGCGCGCGATGTGATAATTGAAGTCTCGGCGGATTCCGGCGCAGTGGCATCGCAAGTGGTCCACCTCAGACACGGTAAAGCTGAGGTGACTGTGCCTTACGACCCGCGGTTGCGCGGCGGGGTCAGGATCACGGCTTACGCCATGACCGGTGTCCAGGGTGAGGACCGCGCATTGGCGAGCACGGCCAAGATACTTTTTCCCACGCCGCAAGATTTGCGCGTCGGCGTCACCATGCAGAAGACGACCTTTCGTCCTGGCGAAACCGCCAGCGCCGGTGTGCGCGTCCTGTCCCCTGACGGAAAGTCAGCGGAGAGCGCGCTGGGGGTTCTGGTGTTTGATCGCGCTGTTGCGGAGCGCGTACGCAGCGACGAGGATTTCGGACGCCAGTACGGATTCTCCATCTACGATTACTTTCGCTATTACTCGGTGGGGGTTGCCGGAATTACGTATCGCGACTTGTTGAATCTTGATTCCACAAAGCCGTTCTCTGATGATCTCGACCTGCTGGCGGGGCTGGTCCTTCAGCGATCCTATGAGTATGAATCAACCGGCGTAACTCTGAGCGGCAGTGGTGCGGAGTACGGGCGAGAAGCCGCGGCCCATTTCAAGATTGACGAAGACCCGGAACTCAAGTGGGTCGAGGCTGCGCTTAATCAGACGTATCCCGCTACGGTTCAATATCCAAAGAACGAAAATGAGTTTCGCGAGAAACTGCACGCCGCCGGTATCAATCCCGATGACGTGCGCGACCCGTGGAATGTTCCCTATCGTCTCGTTTTTTCCATAGCCGGCGCATATGACGTGTTGTCGCTGATGAGCAACGGAGTGGACAAGCGCGCCGGCACCGCCGACGATTTTGCCGCGACACGCTTCGGCTGGCAGTACTTCAAAAAAACAGGTGAAGCGATTGACGCCGCCGCCTCGCGGTACGTACTGGAGACCGGCAAGTACATCCGTGATTATCCAACGCTGCGCGATGAGTTAAAGAAGCGCAACATTGATCTGGACGCGCTGCGTGATCCCTGGGGAACGCCCTATGCGTTTTCTTTCGTCGTTTACGGCGCATCTTTCAAAATTGAGGTAACGAGCGCCGGGCCGGACAAGCGCTTTGACAATAAGACCCACCGTTCCTGGGACGACGTGCACGAATGGAACAGTCTCACGCACTACTTCCAACAGGAGACTGCGGACCTGAACAATGCACTGGCGGAACATTTCGCGCTGACCGGAAAGTTTCCGCAAAATGAAGATGAGTTACGGTCGCTGCTCCAGGCCGCAAAACTCACGGCGGAACGGTTGATCGATCCCTGGGGAAATCCCTATCACTTTGCCTTCAGTGTGGGGAGCCGCTATACGGACAGGATTGACATTCGCGATTACTCGGAATACCTGGGCCAGCCGCGTAAGGTTACTGAGATCACGCCTGTCACCCAGCAACTGGCATACCTCGCGATAACCACCTTTGGTGCGGAGAACAAACCGGAGCAGGCATTCCCTGTGGCCCAGTTTAGTCGCGTCATGGCCGAACAAAGCAGCAAGAACATCAAAGCCATGGCCACGCCCAAAGAGCCTCCGATACCAGGCGGAAAGGGTCGTATCGCCGGCACGGTTACGGACCCCATGCGCGCAGTGATCCAGGACGTTATGGTTTTGGCCGTCTTAGTCAACACCGGCCAGCAGTTCACCACGATAACGGGACCTGATGGTGTGTTCACGCTCTTGCTGCTGCCCACCGGGCTTTATCGACTCGAGTTTAAGGCGCAGGGATTCATGACCTCGATTGTGTTGCAGGTCCCAGTGCAAGCAGCGGGAACCACGCGCGTTGACGCCAGCCTGCGTGTCGGAACAACGAATACCACGGTGGAAGTGACAGCCGTGGCGCCGTTGGTGGAAACAACACAAGCGCAGATCTCCAGCACCTGGGTAGCTCATGGCCGTCCACCGGAAGAAGGTGCGAAGCCCCTGTTCACTCCGCGCTTGCGGAAGTATTTTCCGGAGACCCTGCTGTGGCAGCCGGAGATTATCACCGACAAAAATGGTGTCGCCACCTTTAACTTTCCCATGGCCGACAACATTACTTCGTGGAATATGTTGGTCATCGCGTCTACGCTGGACGGAAAGATCGGTGTCGCGGAAAAAGAGCTGCGCACCTTCCAGCCGTTTTTCCTGGAGCACGACCCGCCCAAGGTGCTGACGGAAGGCGACCGCATCAGTCTGCCCGTGGTCCTGCGCAACTACACGGACAAGCCGCAAACCGTGCGTACGGAATTGCACCCCGAGCCGTGGTTTTCTATTCTCTCCGCGCCCCGGCAGAATGTTACGATCGCGCCGAATGGCGACGCCAATGCGGTCTTCAGCTTTTTGACGACGGCAAGAATCAAAAAAGGAACGCAGCGAGTGACCGCGAGAAACGCGGAAACAGGTGACGCCGTGGAGCGCGAGCTCACGGTGCATCCTGATGGCGAGGAAATTTCGTTTTCGGTCGCCAAGGTGCTGGGTGCAGGCGACGATGCGTTGGATTGGGAAGTCCCCAGCCCCGCGATCCGCGGTTCAGCCGAGGCCGAACTCAGGATCTACCCGAACCTCATGGCGCACCTGCTCGACGCCATCCGTGGTCTGGCGAAGCGTCCCGCGGGATGCGCTGAGCAGGTTACTTCCACGAGTTATGCGAACCTGCTGGTACTTCAGGCACTCAAGAAAACCGGCCAGTCGGATCCGGATCAGAAGAGTCCGCAGTTCGCTGTCGCCGCCACTGCGCGCAAGCATCTGGAAGATGGATACCGTCTTTTGTCCCAACTGCAAGGATCGGACGGTGGCTTTCGCTACTGGGACAACCAGAGTTCTGACGTGGCGCTCACGGCCTATGTGCTGCGGTTCTTGCATGGGGCGAACGAGTTCATCGAAATCGACGCGGACATCCTCGCGAAAGCCAGGATTTATATTCTTAAGCAACAGTCGGCTGCGGGAGCGTGGCAGCGCTACGACTGGCAGCTAGGGCGAATGGCAGACGACCCCAACATAAGCGGGTACGTTGCGCGCGCCCTCGCGTTGACCAAAGCAGCGCCCAAGGACAACGAAAAAGAAAACGGCAAAGAGAACGAGAAAGAAGTGAAACAAGTAAACGATTCGCTCGCGCGGGTCATGGATTATCTCGAAGCGCAGATGAGTTCGTGGCACGACGCCTATCTGGCAGGGAACTACGCACTGGCCGCCGTCGCCATGGGCCGCCGGGAGCGCATCAGCCGGGCGCAAAGCATGCTCGAGTCTCTAGCGCACAACGAAGGCGCGGCAACTTATTGGAACCTTGAGGCCAACACCACCCCGTTTTACGGATGGGGCCAGGCCGGACGTCTGGAGACCACGGCGTTAGTGGTCGAAGCGCTGTCGCAACTGCAAGCGGACAAAGCGGGCAGCGCCGATCCCCAACAGATCAGCCGCGGATTGCAATATCTGATCGCCCACAAAGATCCCTATGCCATGTGGTATTCCACGCAAGCCACGCAAAACGTTCTGGAAGCCATGATCCTGGCGATGCCAGCGGGAGCAGAAGGCGGAGCGGACGCCACAATCATGGTGAACGGGAAGAAAGTTTCAACCATCAAAATGCCATCGGCGGATACCATCACCGGTCCGATCACTTTGGAACTCGACCAATATCTGGGTCCAGGCCGCAACCAGGTGCGTGTAGTCCAACCGGCAAACGCGGCTGCTCTGAACGCCACGGTGCTGGCGAGCTACTACGTGCCGCATGGCCAGTCGGCGGCCACGAAGGAAGAGAATTTAAAAATCGGCGACGCGCGAGCGTTGCGCCTGAAAGTACATTTTGATCGCACCGACCTCAACCTGGCCGACGCCGTCCGCTGCGAGATTGAAACCGAACGAATCGGCTTCCGCGGCTACGGCATGATGATCGCCGAAATCGGCCTGCCGCCGGGCGTTGACGTAGACCGGGCTTCTCTTGACAAAGCGAAGGAGTCAGGATTGATCAGCGAATATGACGTGCTGCCGGACAGGGTCGTGTTCTACGTGTGGCCGCAGGCCGGCGGACTAAAATTCGATTTCCAGTTCCACTCACGCTTCCGCATGGACGCCATGACCGGCCCGTCACTGCTTTATGACTACTACAATCCGGACGCGTCGGCTACGGTCGCGCCTGTGAAGTTTTCTGTGCATTAGGAATGCGTTTGAAAAACAGCAATGAGCAGTTGGCAATTGGCCAAACCGCTTGATCGATCTGCGTCTGTCTGCGTGCATCTGCGGCGAATGGCCGCGGTGGCACCGCAGGAGTGTACATGGCCGTTTGCAGGGCCACGAATAAACCCGGCGTGCGTGACGGGGCACGGAATCGTACGGTATGAAAGCCCACAACTCACAAAGCGGCCACTTCATTCATTCTGTTACTGACAAGTTCGAGAAGTCTGCTAGCCTCTTGTCATTCCGAACGGAGTGAGGAATCTGCTTTGCGCCGCGAGTGGAAATTCTACGTCTATATCATGTCCAGCAAGTCGCGCCGAATTTATGTCGGCATGACTAACTCGCTCTTCAATCGAGTGATGCAGCACAAAGAAGGCAAGATCGAGGGCTTCACCCAGAGATACAAGATCAACCGGCTGGTGTATTTCGAACCGTTTCAATATGTGAACAATTGCATCGCCAGGGAAAAGCAAGTGAAGGGCTGGGCGCGGGCCAAAAAAAGTTGTTCTGATAGAGCGCTTCAATCCCACATGGGAAGACCTTGCGGAGGACTGGGGTAAGCCGCTCGATCCACCAGCACCTAAAGTGAAATGAAAGCAGATTCCTCCCCTTCGGCAGGCTCAGGGTCGGAATGACAAGAACTCGCAAGCTCAGGTCGGAATGACAAGAGTACGAGGCGCAATTTACGCCACTAGAACGCGGCGCAACCGTGGGTTACGGACAGAAAACATTCCGAGCGCCAGACGGGTCCCCGGCGCGCGCCGGTTTTGCGCGTGCTGGGGTGGAGAGGCGCGGCACGCTGCCTAGCATTCCACAAACCAAAGGAAGTGCGCAAATCAAAATGTAGCGCTTACATCCTCGAATCCTGTCCTTCGCAAAAGCCGCGAAAGACAGGGCACCCTCGATGTGGTGAGGCCGCGAAAAAGCCAACCACAAAGTTCAAAATCGAAAGCTGGGGGGAACCCGCCACCGAGTTAATCCTCATACGGTCCCAGGAACCTCTCGCCATTGAAATGGATAAGGTGTCCTGGCGCATCGGCAACCCATACTTCTGTTTCCCATGAAATTTCGCTGAGATACTTCATCATCGCTTGGCGATCAAGGAATGCCGTCACGAAGACAAGGCCCGCACTGGACTGCTTGAACAGTGCCTTCAATTCGCCACGCCTCTTTGGGTTCACTGGGCCATGACTTGTAACAGCCTCAATGAGAACAAGCCAATTCTTGCGAGGTACGTAGACGATGACATCCGGCGTCTTGCCGTGCGCCTCAATCTCGACACCCAACGAATCTAAAAGCGGCTCATCGAAATACGCCCTCTTTTCATCGGTATCGCCGACATAGACGAGCTTGCCTCCGCTGGCGAACACCGCACAGAAATCCTTAATGATCTTCTCAACGAGGACATTCTGGCCACCCGGCGAAAGGGTGATGATCTTGCCCTTTGCTATTTGAACCGGTATGCGCTTCATCTGCCGCTCTTGGGCGTATTTCTTCTTCAGCGTCTCTGTCGATAGCAAGCGCGTCTTCAGCCCCTTAGTCCATTGTGTCGTGTCATATTTCTTCAGCAGCTCAAGCAAGCCAGGTTCAATTTGATAGACGGCATACGGGCTGTTGGTCGGGCGATCGGGTTTATCGGGATTGATGCTGACAAGACCTGCATCCAGGAACTGATGAATCGTTTGTCGCCGCACTGTTTCACGCGTGTTCGGCGCGTATTTCTTGCCGTAGTGTGCAAGAAAGAAGTCCATCATGGGAGTGATGCCCATGAGTGGCGCTTTCGCACCTGACCACTTCTTTCCCGGCTTGAGGTCAAGCAGCGAAAGCAGCGTCAGCGCCGAGCGCTCATTCTGCTGCTCACGAGGCAAACCCAAATCTCTGAGAACGCCAAGAGCTTCGTTAATTTTCTTCTTTGCCTTTACTGGAGCGGCTACACCTTTTGCATCTGGCAAGTTGAGTGCCTCCTCAACATAGCGGTCAATAACTTCCTGCTTGGGAAATTGGTCCCCGATGCGTGAGCCGAGCGCCTCAAGCTGTGAACGCGCCGGGTACTTAAGGCTCCTAAGGTCGGCCGCATTCACCTGCGTGTGTCCGCTGAACTGCCGAAAGTACAAGTCTACCAATGTTGAATTGAGAAATGCCGCAAGACCTTTCGCCAAGGCGATCGGTAACCCGCGGCCCTTACGATGGAAATAGTTAAGGTGGTTCTCAATCCCCACCTGCTCGGCCGCAATGCGAACTGGGTCATAGACGGCCGCAACCACGCGTCTGTTTTCTTCTTTTGCCGAAAAACGCTTTACCAGCACATACGTGCCCTTGGGAATGAGCAATTCCTCAACTCCGGGCAGTAGCGCCATGGCTTGCGCTTTCTTGCCGCTGGGCTTTGGCCATGCGATAAAGCCGTTTTCAAAATTCAGGGGATAGACAAGAGGTACGGTGCCAGCCTCGGGAACAGCCCGCAGTAGTGGCAGCGCACGAAAATCAACCACCCGTCCGGTTGAAACCTCAAGATCGTGCTCATGTAGCGTCCAGTACAGCCTTCCCATCTGCTCCGCAATGGCCCCTCCGAGCTCATCCGGAACGATGTGGATGAAGTAATCCGGGTCGCTCGGACGCACAAGTTGCTCATACGCGATTTCTCGGACCACCGCAATCTCATCCTCCGGACCCGCGCTTGACGATATAGTGACGCCGGCCTCTCTGCTTCCGCCTTTGATTCCGTGAAAGATTACATTTTCCTGCAACACGTCATCTTCCCTAAACGCATCCTGCCGGGACTCAAACACATGAATGCGGCGAATCGTAACCGTGTCCAACAAGAGCTTGCGAAACGGCTTGAAATACGGGCCGTTGCAAAAACTGCGAGGTGTGATGGCAACAATCTCGCCGCCATCAGCCAGCAGCATAAGGACGACCGCCAAAAAACCGGTGTACAGATTGGAGGTTTCAACGCCGATTTCCCTAAGCGTAGATCGTGTCTGGGAATCGCTATTGATCTTCTTGTAAGGCGGATTGAGAATGGCGCAGTTGTACAGCGTAACGGGCGCAAACATCTCTTGCCGCAGCTTGCGCGCGCCGTCATCGATGAAATCGCGCTCAATCAGATCAGACTCAAATGTAACGCCGTTGCTTTCGCAAGTTTTCTGGCACTGATCCAGCGTACTTACAAGATATTCGACGAGCGTCGTGTCAAGCTCATAGGCGGTTGCCTGAATGCTTTTGGGCTTGTGAACGCGTCCACAAATCTCTTCCACCAACGCTGCGGTGAGCGAACCGACGCCCGCGCCCGCATCAAGCAAGGTGAGCTTGGCAGCTTTGGCTTGAAACATTGAGGCCATAAGCCGCGCCGTTGCGGGCGGCGTCATGAACTGCCCCAACTCCGAACGGCGTTCAGGATCCAACTTACTGTTCGCGTCTAAACGAAAGAAATCGACGGCATCAATGAGCACGTGCACCCACCTCTGGGTTCTTTGCTGTATTCAGCATCCTAGTCCGCATTCGAATACCTGTAAATGGATGGGTGCGGATTGGTTGGCGCTGATTCGATAGAAAGGCTAAGCCTATTCCGCGATGCTGTTAGCTCCAGGCAGCCCCGCAGCGGGGCGTAATTATTGAGCCCATCCGCGTGAGAACAGATAGATAAAACCGCGGAGCCCTGGAAGAGCGGCATAAGGGTTTCGTTTAGGGCTTCCATTATTTTGGGGTTGAGAGATTGTGTCGCCCCCCCTGTCGGGGACTCTGGAAATTCTCTTCCGACTTCCCACCGCTTACGCAGATTGGGCTCAATAATGGCGCCCGCATTGCGGGCTCGAAGAGTGGGCTTCTTACCCGTTTCTGCCCGATTCGTGTTGATTCGCGTAAATTCGCGGCAAACCGCTTTCAAGACCGCCAAACACACCATGGTACAACCCATTGAAAACAGGAACAATTTAGCTATCGACCGTCCCCGCAGTCTCGCGATACCATCCGCGTCCGCAAGGCAGAAACCGGCCCGCCCAGGCGGATCGCTGAAGATATTTGAAAACAGAAAAAATAGTACTTAGCTCTTAAGTATTGAGCTGTTAGCTGGAGGGGGCGCCATCACGAGTGATCCGCGGCCCCGCTGGGACTGGTCACGGCGATTCGGAAAACCTTGAGGCAGTGGGATGCGCAACATTTTCCTTGTTAACTCCCCTGTTATTCCCCTGTTCGGTCCCTGTTCCGAATTGACTTTGCCCAGGAAGAAAAGCCCTGGAAGGCCCATGGAATCGAGGTTTTGAAATGCCAGCGGGGACCAAAACGATGAAAGTGCCCTGTTTTTCTCCCTGTTAACGGGAATTCAGAAAAATCGCCGACATCGCCGTGACCGGGGAACACAGCCGAGGCGGCTGTGGCACACGTTCCTGGTCAGGGCACCGGGTTTGGCCAATGGCTAACGGCTAATGGCTAATGGCTCTTTTTACCCGAGAGACATTCTGCATGCAACGCTGTAGAATTCTTTCGTCGTAGTTTTTGCCGCTTCGCAAACTGTCTATTTGGAGGCAACTGTGGACGATCTGCCTGACAAGAAATCCAAGAAAAGCAAATCCAGAAAATCTTCCGGCTCGGACGTATCGCGCCGCGATTTCCTGAAAATTTCCGGCGTAAGCGCCGCGGTGCCGCTGCTTGCTCACGCGGCAGTGTTCGCCGCTGAAGCGGAAGAAGTTCCAACTCAGGGACCGGGAAAAGTTCCGGTGACGCTTACGATTAATGGCAAAAAATATCGTGCTGCGTTGGAACCCCGGGTTACTTTGCTGGACGCTTTGCGCGACCAGTTTGAGTTGACTGGAGCGAAGCGCGTGTGTGATCGCGGGACCTGCGGCGCCTGCACCGTGTTGCTGGACGGCAAAGCGGCGTACTCATGTTCCGTGCTGGCGATTGATGCGCAGACGCGGGCCATCAGCACCATTGAAGGGCTGGGCGAGCCGGGGAACCTGCATCCGATCCAGCAGGCGTTTGTGGACAACGACGGCCAGCAGTGCGGTTTCTGCACGCCGGGATTTGTGATGGCTTGTAAGGCGTTTCTTGATCAGCATCCGAATCCTACGCCGGACCAGATTAAGACCGGGCTCGGCGGCAATTTCTGCCGTTGCGGAACATACGCCGGAATCAAAGCCGCTGTAATGCAGGCGGCAGGGAAGGGGGCCTGATCATGGCGGATTATAAATGGCCGGAACCGGAACAAAGATCACTGATTGGCAAACGCATTTCCCGCGTGGACGGGCCGGTGAAAGTTTCCGGCCGGGCGAAATATACGTATGACCTTCATCCGGCGGGGATGCTGTACGGCAAAGTGGTGCGCAGCGCGCACGCGCATTGCAAGATTGTGAGCATTGATACTGCCGCCGCGGAAAGCATGCCGGGCGTGAAGGCTGTCTATGTAATACAGGGGCCGGGAAGCGAAATTTCCTGGGCTGGCGACGATCTGGTTGTCGTCGCCGCAGTGGATGAGCCGACCGCGGCGGACGCGGCCCGTCTGGTGAAAGTTGTGTATGAGCCGCTGCATCATTGGGTCAACGATTTTGATCCCCCCAAAGATGTTGCGGAAGATCACAGTCCGCTCACGCAAGGTGACCTGGTGACGATGTTCTCCAACCAGGTACCGGAAGCGCAGGTGATCGCGCGGATACAGGAGAGAGGAATTTCCTTTGACGTCACTCCGGCGCTGGTGGACACGATGCGGCAAAGAAACATTGGCGAAGCCATTATCAAGGCTTTGCAGGCTGCGCCGAAGAAGGAAGTGCCGCCGTCCACTTCTCCTTACAAGAAGGAGCTCGAGCAGACCAAGGGCGATACCGACGCGGCCTTTGCGCAATCAGAAGTCGTCTCGGAAGGACTGTATGGCTGCCCGGTGATCACGCACTGTTGCCTGGAAAGCCACGGCTCGATTGCTGAGTGGACGGACGATGACCATTTGTTCGTGCGCATCTCCACGCAGAGCGTTTCCGGAATGGCACGCGAGTACGCGGGAGCGCTGAAGATTCCGCAGGCCAACATTCATGTTCATCAGGACCACATTGGCGGCGGGTTCGGCAGCAAGTTCAGCGCGGACCGCTGGGGCATCTACACCGCTCAGGTTTCCAAAAAAGCCGGCGGCAAGCCGGTGCGCGTGATGCTGGAGCGTGGTCCGGAGTTGGAAGTTGCCGGATGCCGGCCTTCGATTTTCGCGCGCGTGAAAGTTGGCGCGAAAAAAGATGGCACGTTGCTGGCGTGGGAATCTGACTCCTGGGGAACCGGCGGGCCTGGCCCCGCGGGCGCTCCGCCGATGCCGTATGTTGTGAACTTTCCAAATTTTCGTAAGCAGTACGTGAACGTCCGGACAAACATTGGTCCGGCCCGCGCATGGCGTGCACCGAACCATCCGCAAGGATGTCTGGTGACGATGAGCGCGCTCGAAGATCTTTCGGCGAAGCTGGGAATGGACCCGCTGGATTTGATGTTGAAGAACATCGCGTTGACAGCGCCGCCGACTGACACTTTTCATCGTGCCGATACGTATCGCGATGAATTGCTGATTGCGGCCCGCTTGATCGACTGGAAGAAAAACTGGCATCCACGCGGTCAGGGCAGCAGCACTGGACCGTGGAAGCGTGGTATGGGACTTTCCATTCACACATGGGGCGGTCGCGGGCATGACAGCAATTGTTCGCTGACCATTCAGCCTGACGGCTCCGTCGGCATTCAGATGGGCACACAGGACCTGGGCGTCGGTACGCGCACAGCGATCCTGATTATTGCCGGCGACACGCTCGGTTTGCCCATCGACAAGATGAAACTCGACATTGGCGACAACCAGTATCCGGTTTCCGGCGGATCGGGCGGCAGCACGACGATTGGCGGAATCAGCGCATCGACGCGCCGCGCTGCGGTGGACGCCATCAATCTTCTTTTCGAGAAGGTGGCTCCGTCACTCAACGCCAAGCCCGATGAGCTGGAAGCTGTGGGCGGCGTGATTCGCGTGAAGTCCGCACCCGCGCGCAGTCTGAACTGGACGCAGGCTTGCGCGAAGCTGGGATCGCAGCCGATTCAAGTGATCGGCAAGAACCCCGGCCCGGGCGACCTGAACTCGAGCGGCGTAGGCGGCGCCATGATGGCGGATGTTTCCGTCGACATGGAAACCGGCGTCGTAAAAATGAACAAAATGGTTTGCGTGCAGGATTGCGGCTTGGTCATCAGCATGAAGACGGCGGAGAGCCAGGTGTACGGCGCGATGATCATGGGAATCGCCAACGCGCTGTACGAAGAGAAAGTCATGGACAACAAGACTGGACACATGCTCAATCCGAACATGGATTTCTACCGGCTCGCCGGCATCGGCGACGTGGGCGACCTGGTCGTCCACATGATGACCGGCAAAGGCTACGACGAGCGCGGGCCGATCGGCCTGGGCGAGCCGCCGACGGTTTCTCCGATGGCCGCGATTTCCAACGCTGTGGCCAACGCCATCGGCGTGCGCGTGCCGTTCCTGCCGATTACGCCGGACCGCGTAATTGCAGCATTGCATCCGGCGACGAACCAAAAGACCGCCATGAACCAGGGAGGCGACCATGAGACCGTTTGAGTACGCGAGTCCGACAACAAGCAAGCAAGTCCCAGATTTGCTGGGCCAGAGTTGGGGAGAAGTTGAAGTGCTGGCCGGCGGCACTGACTTGCTGTCGTTGATGAAAGATGAAATCACCGCGCCGAAGCGGTTAGTGAACATCAAACAAATCGAAGGCCTGCACGCCATCAGCAACGAGAACGGCGCGCTGCATATGGGCACGCTGGTGACCCTGGACAGAATCGGCGCGGCGGAGCAGATTAAACAGAATCATCCGATGCTCGCGCTCGCTGCTGGCGATGCGGCCAGCCCGCAGATTCGCAACCTGGCGACCATTGGCGGAAACTTGTGCCAGCGCCCGCGCTGCTGGTATTTCCGTACGGGCCACGGATTGCTGGCGCAGGACAAAGACGGCAAGTCGATGGTACTTTCGGGCGACAATCGCTATCACGCGATTCTTGGCAATGATGGGCCAGCTTATTTTGTCAGCCCGTCGACGGTCGCGCCGGTGTTGATTGCGTATAACGCGCGCGTTCGCATCATGGGGCCGCGGGGTGTTCGCGAAATTCCGCTGGAGAAATTCTTTGTCACTCCCCAATCGCAACAGGCGCGTGAGCATGATCTGCAGCCGAACGAATTCATTACGGATGTGATCGTGCCTGCTGCTCCGGGCGTGCACGCTGGGCACTACGAAGTCCGCCAGAAAGAAGCTTTTGACTGGCCGTATGCCACCGCCGCGGTCGTGCTGACCATGAACGGCGACAAAGTGCAAACTGCGCGCGTGGTGATGGGCCATGTTGCTCCGATTCCGTGGGTGTCCAACGAAGCGGCACAGGCGTTGATCGGGAAAAATATTTCGCCGGAATCTGTAGACCAGGCGGGACACGCTGCGGTAGCCGGCGCGAAAAGTCTGGGACACAACGCACAGAAAATCCATCTCGCTCGAGTGGCCGTCAAACGCGCCATTCTGAAAGCAGGAGGTGTGGCATGAAGTCAGAAAATTTGAATACCGACCGTCCGGGACTGTGCTCGAATCTTCACTGGAAAAGCCAGTACGTGTGGGCCGAGCCGGATGCCAGTGTTCCTTCTTCGAATATGGGTTTGTTCTGGTGCGTGCTGACGCAAACTTGCATTGGTCCCGACGGAAAAGTAGCCGAGCCGGAAAACTGCTGCTCTGCCGGCCGCCACTGCCATTGTGATAGCGATAGCGAGAAATAAATCCCGCTAGAGTGTGCGATCGCCGTGGTCGCGGACCTCGTCGCGAAAAATGGTGCGATGCGCGAGTCTTGCTACGGGGCGCAGTAGCTTCTTGAGCCAGCGGCCTGGCGCCGTCGTTTCCAGCGACGCATACATCGCCGGTACAAGATCGGTCGGGCGGGGAGATCCGCAGCGAATGGCTTCGGCGAAAATGGTGAAAAGACCGCGCCATTCTTTTTGATGGACCGCGGAGGTCGCGCAGCGTGAGAGCAGGAACGCTGCATACCCGCGTCGCGTCATCAGCGATCTGTGCGAGCGCGCGAACTCCAGGGAGTATCGCCAGTTCCAGGTTGTAGTGATGCGCTCGCGGCCATCGGCATCGCAATTCCAAATGGCCAGCGGCTCGGCAACAAACTCCCAGCCAACCGTGGGTTCCAGGCTGGCGCGCATGGCCCACTCGCAGTCCTCATGTTTGGGTTCAACGAACGGAACTCGCAACAGAAGTGATCGCGGCGCCAGAACAATGGACGGGAACGCCGAACCGGTGCACCCGAAGAGTCCGGTGCGGACGAACAGGTGTTCACTCATCGGAAGCGAAGGCGGCGGTATCCGAAAAATGCGCTCCAGTTCGCCGGCCCGCACAAGGAACTGGCATGTCACGACC
This sequence comes from Acidobacteriaceae bacterium, assembly GCA_003140235.1. Lineage (GTDB taxonomy): Bacteria > Acidobacteriota > Terriglobia > Terriglobales > Acidobacteriaceae > Angelobacter. Next base: position 53,853 of record PLJN01000195.1, on the reverse strand, counting down.
GGCTCAGAGTGGCGCGATGCCAGCGCCTGCGCGAGTTGCTTGTCAATCTTGCCGGGCAGCCATGCGNNTGATGTGCGATCCATGTGCCGCGGGCAACTGCAATGCCCTGGTTTCGCGCCGCCGGCGATCCGCGCCGCTCAGAATTTTCGAGAATGCGAATTCGCGCATCTTCCGGGAATACACGGTGCAACGCTTCAGCGCTGCCGGCGGTGTCGCCANNACGGAAACCAACGGATCGGTGCCCTTTGTGGCGGCAGCGGTCATGGAATTTTCCGGAAGCATGAGTGCAAAGCCTTCTGGTTCGAAGAACAATCAACGCGATTGTAGTTGATACAACTTTTCTGAGTGCGTAGCTGGGCTGCTGGATTGCCGCCGAAAGCCATGCTATACTCACTCTTGAAATGACGAACATGACCAAATCCATGATGAGACGGCGCATTAATAGCGCTTGGCCTTCGGGAGTGGTCTGACCTTTCGTCTTTAAATAAGTTCAGATTTTGAGTTTCTCGTAAGGCCTCGACAAAAGTCGGGGCCTTTTGATTTTTGGCCGGTAGCCAAGCTGGTAAGGCACGTGACTGTTAATCACGCTAGCGCAGGTTCGAATCCTGCCCGGCCAGCCAAAGTTTAGTAAGTCCCCTCTGTAGCTCAGTGGCAGAGCACACGGCTCATATCCGTTCGACGGATGTTCGATTCATCCCAGAGGGACCAGAAGTTTGCAGGATTAGCTCGAAGGTCGA
>PLJN01000195.1:0-53098 GCA_003140235.1 Acidobacteriaceae bacterium | reverse complement strand
GACCTTACTGCTGATGACGCTGATAACGCAGATCAGGAAAGGACGTCAAAGTAGAGACGTGGCACTACCACGTCTCACTCGTAACCGATGAAAGATTGTCGGTCCGAGAAAGTTTATTTTTAAAGGCGCTTCATTCAACAGGATCAGGACAGAGCCTTCTAAGCTCTGAATGCCGGTTCGAGTCCGGCAGCGCCTTCCAAAGTTTATGGGGATGTGGTCCAACGGACAGGGCGCACGGCTTCGAACCGTGAGATCAGAGTTCGATTCTCTGCATCCCCGCCATCTCGGAGCTGAAGGTTACGATGCCAACGTTGTTTCTGCTTTGCGGTTTGCCCGGTTCGGGCAAGACAACGCTCGCCAAGCAACTGGAGCGCGAACAGCCCGCTCTGCGTCTGACGCCAGACGAATGGATGGGTCCGCTTTTCGGCACTAGCCACGATGAACCAAAACGCGCAATCGTTGAGGCGCTGCAGTGGGAAGTCGCCGAGAAGGCACTCGCGCTGGGTATTAGCGTAGTTCTCGACTGGGGTTTCTGGTCGCGCACTGAGCGCGATGATTTTCGCTCACGGGCTGCGGCACTCGGCGCAGATGCAGGAGTGCGGTTCCTCGATGTGCCGCGCAATGAGCTTTCGAGGCGTCTCGAGGTGCGGAATGCTGCGCTTCTGCCAGGCACATTTCGTGTCACCGATGCTGAAATCGATTTGTATATAACAACATTCGAGCCGCCAACATCAGATGAATTGGAATAAAGCTCAAATTGAGCCGAGTCACGCTGCTGTTGACGAATTTCTGAAATCATGGCAAAGTGATAAGTGAGATTGAAACAATGATGCGCAAGCCCCATACCGATTGCTTCCCGACGCCAGCTGCAACCACGCAGCAAGGTACGGGGAAAGGTACGTTCATGTAACGGGGGCAATCATCAGCGCGAGCTTTTCAGGCCTCCGATACAAAATCGGGGGCTTTTGCTTTTTGTGGCGAATTTGGCAGCGTCGTCTAACGGCCAGGATACGGTCCTTTCAAGGCTGAGATGGAGTTCAATTCTCCCCGCTGCTACCAGAGTTTGTTGCCGGGTCGTTCAATGGCAGGACGCGAGTCTTTGAAGCTCGCTACGAGCGTTCGATTCGCTCCCCGGCAGCCAGTTTTGAGGAGTGGTGAAGGCTACGGTTACTTCTTTTTCCAGGGAAACCACCGTATCCGCGTGTTCCCTCCTGAAAGGGTGAACGAAGAGTGAGCGCTGGGCCGCGCGAACTCTTCGTGAGGGCGCAGCAGCCTGGTTTTGGCTGCGGAGTCCTCGAAGGGAAGGTGCGAGGTCATCTAACGGTAGGATAACCGGCTCTGAACCGGTTCATGCACGTTCGAATCGTGCCCTCGCAGCCANNGGTCGCAGAGTCTAGCGGCAGGATGCCTGACTGTCTATCAGGAGGGACGGGTTCAACTCCCGTTGCGACCGCCACAGGGGTGATGACCCGATAGGAAGGGCGCTGGTCTCCAAAACCAGTTCAAGCAGGTTCGAATCCTGTCACCCCTGCCAAAGTTTTAGAAGGGCGAGCATGGTATAGCGGCTGTGCTTCGGGCTTCCAACCCGACAACGCGAGTTCGACTCTCGCTGCTCGCTCCATCGCGGAGTTCGTACAGGAGCAGTACCCCGGATCGCCAGTCCGGAAACACGGGTGCAATTCCCGTACTCCGCTCTAGTTTGAGAAGGAGCCAGAAGAAGTTTGAGGCGGTGTAGCCAAGACAGCAAGGCGTCTGCCTGCAGAGCGGATCATCGGGAGTGCAATTCTCCCCGCCGCCTCCAAGTCTTAAAGAAGTTGTGCTGATGTAGCTCAGTGGGCAGAGCGCGGGCCTCGTAAGTCCGTGATCGGCGTTCGAATCGCCGCGTCAGCTCCGCTGGCATAGCTCAGTGGCAGAGCCCGTGCATGGTAGGCACGAGATCCGCGTTCGATTCGCGGTGCCAGCTCCAAAAGTTTGCTGGTCTAGCACAATGGCAGTGCAGAGAGCTTGTACCTCTCCGACGAGTGTTCGATTCACTCGGCCAGCTCCAGGTTTCGATGGTGAGATTGGCCGAGAGGATTAGACGCGAGGCTGTGAACCTCGACACACGAGTTCGAATCTCGTATCTCACCCCAGTTTTTGGCGGTTCGTATAAGGGGATTACTCACGGCCTGCACCCGTGCAATGCGAGTTCAACTCTCGCACCGTCCACCAAATTTGGCTCGTGAACTCGACGGTAGAGTGCTGGCCTGAAAAGCCGGTGGACGCGGTTCAATTCCGCGACGAGCCACCAAGAATTCCGGGTGTAGGGTAGCGGCCACCCACATGCCTTGGGAGCATGTCCACACAGGTTCAACTCCTGCCACCCGGACCAGTTTTTTGTAGAAGCTGCTCATCATCAAAGTATCTCTTGGCGGCCCTGCCCAAGTTAGGTCACAATGAATGAGAAAGCTGGTAATTCGTGAAAGTCACGTTGGAGACGATCAACCAAATGCAAGCCGATGGAGTCATCGGCAAATACGCCATTGGCGGCGCAGTCGGAGCAACATTTTATCTGGAGCCTTCGGCAACGCTCGACGTGGATATCTTCGTTACGCTTCCCACGGCTTCCGGCGTTGTCCTTGGTGGGTGGCCGGTGCAGTTCCTGCCACCGAGCGATGCTTTGGACCATGAGGCACTGGCTGGTGCGATTTCAACAGAAGTCGAAGGCGTAAAGACGTGGGTCATGACAGCAGAGCACCTGGTTGCCATTGCATTACGTACCGGCCGTGCGAAAGATTACAACCGAGTCTTGCAATTTATCGAGCAGCGAGCCGTGGACCGAGGTAAGCTGCAAAACATACTTCAGCGTTACGGACTGGCCTCAAGGTGGGAGCAATTTGAACGCAAGTATCTGGGAGGCGTCCATGAGTAAACCAGAACTGCGGACGAAGCTTGCCGCGCTCAGTTTTTCCGAGAAGATCAAAATTCTGGAAAAGCTCCGTGATCGTAGCCTCGCCATTGCCGCTGCTGGACTGAGACGGAAAGCGGCTACGGACGAACCCGGCCCATCAAAATAATGGCGTGAGTGCCGACTCAATCCACAAATCTCTCCGCAGGCATGGCGTTGGTTGTAGACTTTGGAAGTAAGGAGTTTGCCATGCGTAAAGCTTTGTGCCTGATTGCCATCGCCATCGTGAGTTTGTTTGCGTTTGCCCGGAACACTGCGTCTCCAACCATCAGCGGCCAATACATTGAGACGCGCAGCGCCGACGTCTACACCGGACAATGCTTTGCCAACGGTGAAATGAACACAGCGGGCGATCAGGCGATTGTCGCGTGGCACATCACGGACGGAAGCTGGGACGGCGTCTCTCTCGCCGGACTCAATGTCGTGGGCGCGGTGAAGGCCAATGCGACGCTTGGCGATCCGTATGGAAAACCGTTTCCGGCCAAAGCTGTTCTTTTTATTGACCAGCAGGCAACGCCGCAACAGCGCCAGGCGCTGATCAACTTCGCCCAGGAAATGGGAGGCGAGTTGCTGCGCCACGTTGTGCGCGTGGTCGATACTCGCATTGATATGGAAGTCCTTCAGGAACATAACGCTCGCGCCCGCGTGCAAGCCGGCGAATTTGTGATGGTTGAAACCAGAGGCATTACGGATAAAGACCACCTTTGCGGCAACGAAGCCACGTTTTATCCACCGCTGACGGAGACGACTCACGCCATGCCCGCAGTTGCCTTGACGGATGAATATCGTGGCCGCGACCTGAATTCTTCCTGGACGCTGCACGACAAGCGCAGCGCATTTGTTGGCACGTTTGCCAGGTAAGCGACTACCGGCCACGAGTTGTTGCCGCCTCCGCCAATTCTGAAAGAGATACGGTGACTTTCTTTTTCTTGAACCACAGGCGAACTGTCACCTTGTCCGGCGCGCTGATCAGAAATTCGCCTCCGGTCAGGGAATCATGCAGCGCATCGTCAAGACCTATGATGCGCTGTTGTTTGCGGGAGTAAAACTTTGCAGGCGTATGCCACGGAGAGTGGCCACCCGAACTTTCCAGGTTGAAGACGAAGAACTGTGAATCCGGCGTCCACTCGGCCTTGATCACGGCATAGCCATGTTCGCCGTCTTGTGATGTGAAGTCTTCCTGCGCCAGCAGTTCTCCCGTTGACGAATGCACTTCGATTCGGCTTTCGCTGCTGGCGATGGCGGTCCCGCTGTTGGTGGCGACTACGGACGCGATGAGCGCTTTGTCGGGAGATTCATACTGCTTCTTCACCGGTTCGGATTGCTGGCGCGAACTGGCGGAGGCCACCAAGACGCCGGCGAATGCAGCTATGAGTAATGCAGCGTGGGAATTCATGTTTGATGGCCTCAGTGTTTCTCCGAACGTTGCAATAACTCCGCCAAATAATCTCCCCAGATGGCCGGCCATGTATGCGTGCCATGTCCGCGGGTCTGATCGGTGATGGGCAGAATAATGAGCTTGCCCTTCTTCACCCGCTGAATGTCTTTATCGATGATCTTCAGTTCCGGTGGATTGATCTGGTCATCGGCGGAATTGACGGCGGTGAGCGGCGCGATGATCCGTTCCAGGTCCGGCTCAGGATTGTAGTTCCGCGATCCATCAAAGTAGTACAGCATGTCGTTGGCGTCGGTGGTCTTCATTTGCCGGGCGACGTAATTTTCCAGGTAAGCGTCGGCCTTTTCGCGCGTGGGATACAGTTTTTGCATTTGCAGCGGACTGCTGCCCATCACCAGGAGAACATGCAGCGCATCCGACAAACCCCGGGGCTGTTTCTGATACTCTCCGTTGTTCCACTCAGGATCGTTGCGGATGGTATCCATGATCATGCGCCGCAACATGCGGTTGCGTCCGGCGATTTCCACCGTGTTGCTGGCCAGCGGCATCAGCGCGTCCATAAAATCCGGATGCTGCTCGCCCCACAACCAGGTGTGCATTCCGCCTTGCGACGTTCCCATCACCAGGCGCAGGTGGTTCACACCCAGACCCTGTGTTACCAGACGGTATTGGAGCTCGATCAGGTCGTCATATTCATAGTGCGGAAAGCGCATGTGCAGGCCATCGCTTGGCTTGCTCGATTGGCCCTGGCCCAGACAGTCGGGCAGGATAATAAAGTATTTGGTAGCGTCCAGAAGCTGGCCCGGTCCAAAGAGCACTCCAGCAAAGTTGGGGCTTAAGAACTGCCGCCCGGACCCGCCGGTACCGTGCAGAATCAGCACAGCATTGCGGACTTTTCCGCTCGCGTCTTTTTGCGGCGCTCCCAGCGTGTAGTAGTGGAGCTTTACTTCCGCCATCCGCTCTCCCGACTTGAACTGGAAGTCTTTTATGATCGTGTTGCCTTCCTGCGGCGCAGGGTAATCGGCAGCGCGAGCACACAGACAAGCGAAAGCGACAAGCAGCATCAATACAGTGCGAGAGAGTTTCACGGTGTCTCCTTGGGTATGCTCGTGAGCAGTTCGATTTCCACTTCTATGTCGTTCCCGACAAAGTTGGCGACGGCGTTGTGTTTCCAATTCATTCCGTAGTTGCGGCGATTCAAGGTCGTTCTGGCGGCAAAGCCACGAGAATTCTTGAAGCTGCCGGTGATCGTGATGGGCAGCGAAATCTCCTGCGATACGCCATGCATGGTCAGCGTTCCTACGGCGACAAGTTGATTGGCTCGCTTCTCGAGTCGGCTGCTGGAAAATGTGATGCTCGGGAATTTATCGGCGTCAAAAAACTGCGAGCTGCGCAGGTCTTTATCGCGGTCCGGAATGCCGGTATCGATACTGGCCACTTTAATGTTCGCTTCCACCGATGACTTGGTCAGATCGGCTTCATCGTATTGGACCTTGATATCAAAATCCGTGAACTTGCCGTGCACTTTGGAAAGGCCGTCCAAAATCGGTACGTGAAAGACCACGCTGGAGTGGTTCTTATCGACCTTGAGTAATTTCGTGTCCGCCGGAACAGCGGACACCAGCAACAGCACCATGATTGCAGCGAGGCAGTTCGAAGACGATTTCATAACATCACTCCCCATGACTGATTTCCGTACAGATAGTAAATCATGCCAGCGTCGTACTGTATGAACGAATCGCGTCCGCAAAGCGCGACTCCCGTTTATAATGGCCAGCCATCTGGGCTTCGTTATTGCGCACCATCGTCATTTCGCACCACCAAGGAGACTTCATGCTGGATCGCCGTACTTTTCTTACTGTGTGTTCGAGTTTTGGACTGACCACCACGTTGCTGCCCGGAGTTCTCTGGGCCATGGCCGACGAAAAAGGCAAAGTCACGCGCGACATGATCGACCACGCGGCCACGATCGCCGGTGTTCCCATTGCCGACGAATACAAAGACGCCATGCTCGACTCCTTGAACGGATTGCCCAAAGACTTTGAGACTGTCTATGCCCTGCACATTCCCAATGGTGTTGCTCCGGCGCTGGTCTTTGATCCAGTACCTTCGGGTATGAAGCTGGCAATCGAGCGGCGTCCGATGAAGCTTTCCGCCGCGCCCAACGTAACCGGCGCAGTGCCCAAGAATCTTGAAGACGTGGCGTTTTATTCCGTGCGCCAGCTTGCGGAACTGGTGCGCACGCGGAAAGTCTCGTCCACGGCGTTGACCGAGATGTACATTGCGCGGCTCAAGCGCTACGATCCCACTCTCAAGTTTGTCATCACGTTGACGGAAGAACGCGCAAAAGCCAAAGCCCAAGAAGCCGACGCTGAAATCGCTGCCGGAAAATATCGCGGCCCGCTGCACGGCCTGCCGTGGGGCGCGAAAGACCTGCTGGCGGTAAAAGGATATCGCACCACATGGGGCGCCGGCGGCTTTGAGCAGCAGACGATTGACGAAGACGCCACGGTCGTCCAGCGGCTGGACGCAGCTGGCGCAGTGCTGGTAGCCAAGCTCACGCTGGGCGCGCTCGCGCAAGGCGACAGATGGTTCGGAGGCATGACGCGCAATCCCTGGAACAACAAGCAAGGTTCCAGCGGATCGTCCGCTGGTTCGGCATCGGCCACCGCTGCGGGCTGCGTCGCATTTGCCATTGGCTCGGAGACGCTCGGCTCGATCGCGTCGCCATCCACGCGTTGCGGAACGACAGGCTTGCGTCCAACATTTGGTTTGGTGCCGCGCACCGGAGCCATGGCCCTTTCGTGGTCCATGGACAAACTGGGCCCGCTCTGCCGCGCCGTGGAAGATTGCGCCATTGTGCTGAGTGCTATCTACGGTCCGGACGGACATGATCGCTCGGTGCAGAATGCGGCCTTCAACTGGGACGCCAATCTCGACTGGCGCAAACTTCGTGTTGGTTATCTGAAAACTGATTTTGAACCTCAACCACCGCCGCAACCCGAATCGCCCAAAGACGCCAAAGAACTCACACCGGAAGAAAAGAAAAAACGCGATGACGATAGCGCGCAACGCGAAGCAGGCCGCGCCCGCGCGCAATATGAGCGCAATTTCACCGATGCGGCGCTGACCAAGCTCCGCGGCATGGGCATCAACCTGGTTCCGGTGGAGATGCCAAAATATCCGTGGGGCGCCATGCGCAACATCCTGCTGGCGGAAGCCGCCGCCGCGTTTGACGATCTCACGCGCAGCGGCAAAGACAAGCTGCTCACCCAACAAAGCAGGAACGACTGGCCCAACACGTTCCGCACCGCACGATTTATTCCCGCAGTCGAGTACATCCAGGCCAATCGGGCGCGCACCATGGCCATGGACGCCATGACCAAAATCTTTGACCAGGTCGATGTGATCGTCGCTCCCAGCTTCGCCACACAACTGATCATTACCAATCTCACCGGACATCCGGCGATCATTCTGCCCAACGGCGTGCGTGGAGACGATGCCGCCAAGCCCCAGTTCGCCAACGGAGAACTGCAACCCGGCGGTCCGGGAACCACGGTTAGCCTGACGTTCCTGGGCCAACTCTACGGCGAAGCCAAAATGCTGGCGCTGGCCAAAGCCTACCAGGACGCGACCGGTTTCCATTTGATACATCCCAAACTCGAAGGTTAACGAGGGCCGATGTCCTCACGAAAATCTAGACGTCACGAAAATATCGACGTAGAGACGCGGCATTGCCGCGTCTAACTCGTCGCTTCGGCAAATTTCCAACGCTCGCGACGATCTCGCGTGAGATTCTTATGAACACGACGATTATTGCCGTCCCCAAGAGTGAGACGTGGCAGTGCCACGTCTCTACGTCCTGATCCTTCCTTCCTCATGATTTTGGTACGTTGTGATTCTCCCTTCTTATGGTTTCGCCAGAATGATTGCCGGCACTTGTTGCTGCTGCACAACGGCGTCATATGCCGGCACATCGGTGCTCAGAACCACTTTCCATTTAGCCAATTGTTCGTCGACTTGTTTGCTCAGCATGTCAAACACTTCGTATGAAACCTGGGTCGGCGCTGAATCCGAGCCGCCCACTACTCCGCCGAGAGCGACCAAATAGTTGTTTAGGCGAATCGGATAATTGAGCACGTCCTGGCTGCTTTTGGCTTTGGTCTGGATCAGGACTTCTTCTATCTCCGTCATCTTCTTGTCGAGTTGTTTGCCGGCATCGGCCACGGCTTTGGCTTGCGGCTGACCTTCCAGGCGTTTGTTCAACGCGGTGATCTGAGCACGGATATCGCGAATCTGGTTCACCGTGTCGTGCGCCTGCGTAACACGCTCGCGAATCTTGATGAGCAGATCGAATTGTTTTTCCAAATCCTGCTGCGTGATTTGCAGCCGCGGATCGGGTTTGATTTCGAGCGGCGCGGTGTATGCTTTGCCGTTTACTGTGAGCCGTACCTGATAAGTGCCGGGCAGAGCTTCAGGCCCGTCAGTATTTCCGGCCCAGAGCGGCGAGCCTGGAACACGCGTGGCGCCTTCATAGTGCAGGTCCCATGAGTAACGGTTCAAACCCGCTTCTGCGGGGAGGGCGCGTGCTCCGGGGCGCCCGAAGCCTTCTTCGTCGCCGCCAACGGCTTCGCCGGTTTGCGGCTTCGGAGGAAGCTTGCGGATGACCTGGCCTTTCTGGTCGAGAATTTCCAAAGTGATGCCAGTGCTCTTGCCGGCTTCAGTGTCGGAAGCAGTCGCATCCCCAGAGCCGCGCCGGCCTTCCGGTTTCTTGGGCGCGGTTTTCAAGAAGTAATAAATCACAGCGCCTGCCGGAGGATTCTGCCCGACTGCTCCACCGCCGCCTCCAAAGCCTCCGCCGAACTGCGTGTGATTCGCCGGGCTGGGCGGATACAGATGCACATCTTCATTCGCGACTTCCGGTTTGTACTGTTGCAGCGGTGAGAGATCGTCAAGAATCCAGAAAGACCGGCCATGCGTTGCGGCAATCAGGTCGTTGTCGTGGACATAAATGTCCCACACCGGCGCCACGGGCAAGTTCGTTTGCAGTGGCTGCCAGTTCGCGCCATCGTCAAACGAAACGAAGACGCCTTTTTCCGTTGCGGCATAGAGCAGGCCTTTGCGCTTGCGGTCTTCGCGGACCGCATGCGCGTACGCTCCCGCGGGAATGCCGTTGGTGATGGAAGTCCAGGTCTTGCCGAAGTCGGTAGTCTTGAATGCGTAAGGAGCAAAATCGTCCAGACGGTGGCGCTCGACTGTGACGTAAGCCGTGCCGGCATCAAACGGCGAAGCCTCAACCATGGTCACGGTGCCCCACTCGGGCATATTTTTCGGAGTAACGTTGGACCAATTCTTTCCACCGTCGGTCGTGATCTGGACCAAGCCGTCGTCGGTGCCCACCCAGATCAGGTCTTTCTGCAACGGTGATTCCACTATAGAAAAAATCGTGTCGTAGACTTCAATGCCGGTGTTGTCTTTGGTGATCGGTCCGCCGGATGACGCTTGCCTGACCTTGTCATTGCGCGTGAGGTCTGGGCTGATGATCTGCCAGTTCATTCCTCCGTCGGTGGTCTTGAACAAAACCTGCGCAGCGAAATAAAGCGTGTTCGGAGAATGCGGCGAGAAGGCAATCGGCTCGGTCCACTGGAAACGGTATTTCTGCTCTATGGCCGGCTGGCCAATCGGATTAATCGGCCACGGCGTAACATTCTTTTCCTGGCCGGTATGGTGGTCGTAACGCGTGATCTCACCGCCGTAGGAGCCGGCATAAACAATTTCCGGATCGCGCGGATCGGGCGCAATGTATCCGCTTTCGCCGCCGCCGACGGGGTACCAATCCGGACGATCAATTCCGCCGCGTTCACTCGCGCTGGCAATGCCTACAGAAGTGTTGTCCTGCTGCGAACCGTAGACGAAATAGGGAAAGCGATTGTCCGCGATTACGTGATAGAACTGCGCCGTCGGTTGATTGCCCTGCGTAGTCCAACTCGCGCCGCCGTTAGTGCTCACGTTCGCGCCGCCGTCATTGGACTCAATCATGCGCTCAGCATCGGCAGGATCAACCCAGAATCCATGGTTGTCGCCATGCGGCGTGCGAATAGGACGAAACGCCCTGCCACCGTCAATCGAGCGATACATGCCAGTGTTAAGAATGTAGACAGCGTCCGGCGAACGCGGATCGGCAAACACGTGGGTGTAATAAAACGCCCGCTGACGATACTGGCGGTCGCTGTTGATGAGCGTCCAGTTGTCGCCGCCATCGTCGGAGCGGAAGAGCCCGCCTTTGTCCGCTTCTATCAGCGCCCAAACGCGATTGCCATTCGCATACGCCACGGCAACGCCAATGCGTCCGATGGTAGTTTCAGGAAGCCCGTGTTTTTCAAGATGCTTCCACGTGTTGCCGCCATCGGTGCTGCGATACAGCCCGCTGCCCGGACCGCCGCCGTCCATACTCCAGGGCGAGCGCCGCGCCTGCCACAATCCGGCAAAAAGAATGTTGGGATTCGTGGGATCAAACGCAACATCAATGGCGCCGGTGTTTTCATCTTTATAGAGGACCTTGGTCCAGTTCTTGCCGCCATCGGTGGTGCGGAAGATGCCGCGTTCGGCATTGGGACCAAAAACATGGCCAAGCGCCGCAACGTACACGATGTTCGGATCTTTGGGATGGACAATCAGGCGGCCAATCGCATCGGTATCGCGCAGTCCGGTGTAAGCCCAGGTCTTGCCGGCGTCGATGGATTTGTAAACGCCGTTTCCGGAAATGATGTTGCCGCGAATACAGGCTTCGCCAGTCCCAGCGTAAATCACGTTAGGGTCAGACGGCGCTACAGCGATCGCGCCAATGGAGGCCGACATGTCTTTCGTCTTGTCAGTTACCGGACGCCAAGTCAAACCGCCGTCAGAAGTTTTCCAAACGCCGCCGCCTACGCCGCCAAAATAATAAGTGTGCGTATCACCCACCACGCCAGAAACCGCCAGCACGCGTCCGCCACGATAAGGCCCAACCAGCCGCCACGTTAGCCCATGCCACGGGCCTTTGGCGTCGGTGTCAGTGTCGTCCGGCGCCGGAGTTGTTTCCGCTGCAGGTTTGGCTGCTGGCGTTTGCGAGGTTTTGCTGGCATCGGTTTTCTGTTTCGGGTCTTTCTTCGTATTGTCTTTATCTTTGTCTTGGGCAAAGCAACACGCGGCGAGCGCTAGCGTAGCAATCACCATCAGAACGCGCTTGGCTGAAAACGGGTACGACATTGTATGGGCCTCCGAAAAAAATCGTCTTTAAGAACTGCACATCGTAAGTGAAGCAAACGGCGAATGGCAAGATCGAGAGAGAGCAGGTGCTTAGTATTTGGCTGACCCCGGTTTCCTCTCCGCCCTCTTCCAAAATCTTGTGGCACAACCGCCTCGGCTGTGTTTTCCGATGCCGGCGATCACGCGCGATGACGGCGATCCCCCTATGTACTGGCTCTGTTTTTCTCTATGTCCACCGCCACGTTCGCCAGGCGATGCATTTCATTCAGTGCAGAGAGCAGGTCGCCGGCGGACTTGCGGCGGGCCTCATGGGCGGCATCGCAGGGTACCAACGTCGCACTGCGGGTCTTTTCTTTGTGCCGCAGCTTGATTTTGGGCTACTTTCTCGTTTTGGGTTACGTCCTTGTGCCGTCTTGTTTAATATGCACGCAGCGAGGCACCTTGCGTGCGCGTTTCAGGTTTTCCATGGCTCTCTTTCCAGCATGTTGGTATCTCCTTTGAATGCAGTCTGTTGCAGCCGTTAGCTCCTGGTTTTAGCCTTAGCTTCCCCGATGTCGGCGATCTCGGCGATCAACGCGCGATCACAGTGATCCTCCCTCGTTGATCCCAATTCATCCCAATTGATCCCAATATCTAACAAGGACTTAGCTCGTTTTTCGCGATTGCGACATCGCTATGGTCCCAATTTGGTTTTGGTCCGGCTATTTGCTAACTGCCAAGTGGCAATGGCTTTCTTGCAATCGCTTGGTAACACGAGAGGGTTGGGGTGTTGTCAACTGACAAAATTTGGGTAGTGTCCTACGACAGTGTTGGGACACTACCAAAATTTGTCACTGCAACCAGTGCGGCAACGATTCCAGTTCTTTAGCGAGGGCTATGGTAAGGGGCCTATGGGGATTGTCCCGGGTTTTTTGTGACAACTTTCGCCTTTTTGTGGGCTCGATTATGCACTTCGTCGGTGATGCACCGGTCGTATATTTCCCGGATTGAGTCTCGGCGTTGTTCTTTCTCCGCAAGGCGGCTACGCGTACTGGATTTGTGTTTGGAAATCTGATCCGAAATCCGGTCGGCCATGTCCTGGATTGCGCGGTAGCGTTTCTCAAGGCCTTCAACATCAGGCGCGCTCACAGCCTGCAATTCTGTGAGTTCCTGGCTGAAATCAGGATCCTGAAAGTGGTACCTTGCAAAATCCTCAGCAGTGGCCGTACCCTCCAAGACACGCTTCTTAAGTTTTGCCGTCTGTTTCGCGAGCTGACGGGTGTCACGCTCACGCTGCTTTAGTTCCTTGAGCTGGCCGGCGCTTTCGGATTTCAGCCTGGGAATCTCCCGTTCGATTTGATCGGCTGCCTGGAAGAATGGGCACTGAACATTTTGTACGGAGTCGAGGGGCTGCGCAGCAGGCCATTCGCCAGAAAAACTGGAGCAGCGGAAGAACTTACACTCGCCCGCTGGCGGCGAGACCCCCTTCTGCGGGGGCTTCTGCCACTCGATATCAGGTATTTTGCCACATTGTTTGAGAGCGCGGAAGCTGCGCTGGAGTGGACTGGGTTTGACCTCGGCAGCAATATCGGAAGCAGCATCAGGATCGGTCAAAGCCTTAAAGGTTTGGAAGCAGCCGTCGGCGATGGAGTCCTTGAGACGCCCTTGGTCCAGACCGGTGCTGGCGCAAAACGCAAATGTGCCGTTCAGGTGCTCAGGGTCGGCAGGATAGACCGGCAGAATGGAGGCATTGACAACGCCGTCAATGAAGTCTTGCTCGAGTTTGCCGCGATTGGGATCATCAGGCGTCTGTTGCGCCCATTCAACGAGATGGCCGACTTGGTCATCGATGGTCATCATGACCTGCTCAAAGCCCTTGATTTTTACGTTGTTCTGCAAAGCGGAGGCGCGGCGGGTGATCTCGCGGATATTGTCGAAAGTGTTGTCGGGGTCCTGCTGCCGATGCAGATTTACATCGAGGGAGCCAGCCAGGAAAAGGTCGGGTTCGTTCCATCGGTGGCACAAGGATTTAATGGAGACATCAACTGCGGTGCCCTTCCTGTCTTTCTCTGCTTCTTCCTTATCTTGATTGATCTTCTTGACCTGGGCCTTGCGCAGGATCTCGATGGCCGGAAGGAAGGGCAGGTTGTCAAACATTCCTCCGTCGCTGTACAGCGTTGTGGAAGAGCCGGTGCCGGGATAGAGATCGCTCTCCCGGCGTGTTGAGAAGACGCAGGGGAAAGCGCTGGAGCAGAGTGCGGATTCAACAAAATCATAGAGTGGTCCGCGGTCTTTGTTGTTGTCTCCCAGCAGCACCGGCTGCCGCCGCCAGTAATCGACTGTGGTGCCGTAGACTGCGATCTGGCACACCAGGAACGGCTGAATCGATTTGAGGTCAACGCCATCAGAGTTAAGGAGGCGGTTGGCCGTGGGCTGGATCAAGGACGTGCCGATGAGCGAGTTTTCGATACTCAGGCGTTTGAGCGTTTCGATCTTCAACTGATCGAGCAGCAGCTTGGTGGCAGCGGTCACGTGACCGGCAATGAATTCGGCCGCGATGTCGGCGGTCTTCTTGTGGGGAATCAGGAGCAGATGGGAAAGGCTGTCAATCAGCGCGGAGGGAGCGCCGACGGCAGCGAAGCCGGCATCTTTGCTGCCGCCGGCCAGGACCATTTTGCGGACCGCGTTGGGTGAGATGGCGACAGCGCGAGCACGGATGCCGAGATCGCGCGTGGCATTCTTGAAAGACTTGGTGAAAGCGATGTCCTGGTCCACCGCGAGCAGCACGGCCGTAAGCTCCTCAAGGTGGTCAACGGCGGCGGGATAATCATGAGCACAGAAGGCGGCAGCCAACGCGCCTCCCATGATGGTTCCGACGGAAGCGCCGACCACCAGATCGGGCTTGATGCGCGCCGTAAGAAGGGCGGCGATCATACCGCCGTGAAAAGTGCCGCGAAAGACGCCACCACTGGCCACAAAAACAATGCGCGGCTTGGTTCCATCGAGGTCCGCTTCCGAGATGGGATCGGTAGGGTCGAGAGCAGCCCTGCGGTCAGCCTGGATTTGGAGCGGTAGCGTCGTTTTCTTGTCTCCCAAACTGGCCGATTGGCCGGCTTCATTGGGCAGCACGGACCAGGTGGTCGCAAGCTTGGGAACTGTCCTACCCCTCTGCCGTTTGGATGCCTTGAGTTGCATTCCGCAGGCTGCGTTGCAGGCCTGGCAAACCTCTGGTAAACCGGGGAACTCAGGCGGCTGGCCGGGGCGACGGGCAACTTTCAACATCAGCCGGGGACACGGGATGGTTTTCGTGGTTGACTTACCTCTAAGCTGGGAAAGGTCTCGCGCGTAGAGCACCTGAAGTGTGGCGCGGCAGCCGGCAGCCACGCGATCCAGCACTTCGTCGCGGGTAGGGTTGAGTGGGTTTGTGAAGTTAGGGTCGGAGTCAGGGGCGATCTCGTCAGCAAAGATAGGATGGATGCGCGGGTAAACTATTCCAACCGCAAGGAGCTGTTGCTGCATCTGGCTGAGCCGGTTCGTCTGCCGGACTTCCAACTGTGTGTCGCGGCGGCGGGCCAGCTTCACGGCGTCGAGACCGACATCTACGATGGTGGTATCGCATTTTCGCTTGTCGGGCTCGCGAGCTTCAGTGGGCACACTGTAGACCACGTGCAGTTTAGGTTTGTCGCCATCGCCGGACAGGCGGACCGCCAGGTCTCTGCTTTGGTCGCAATCCTGAGCAATAAAATTGAACAATGCCGGGATGGGATTTTGGCGGATCACTGCTCCATCGCAAATATCGACCTCCTGAAGTTTGGGTCTGAGCTCTTCGGGAAACCACCAGGCGTCCAGTCCTTTCTTCTCTTGGATACCGTTCGCCATCTCCTTGCTCGGGGCGCTGTCTTTTTTCAGCCGCGCGGGTTTCTCCAGATGTGTGGGTTCATAGAGTCCGGGGAGAGCCAGAGTCGCGGTCAGCGCGTCGACCAGAGAACTGCCGGTGTTGGCCCATACCTGTGAAGCCCCCAGGTCGCGGTGGCCGACCCCAATTACCTGCAACGGAGCAGCTACGAGCACAACAGGAAACGGGTCGTCCTGAAGGATGGGGTCCTTGTTGTCTTCCTGAAAAAGTTGAAAGAGTTGCAGCCTGAGGTAATAATTGTGGACCAGGGCCTTGTGCAGATTGAGGTTGCCGAAGACCACGCCGGCGAGAAAGCCGAGCCATTTGCGGATCCTGACTCCAGCACGTCGATACCATTCTTTCAAAAAGGCCTCGACTAGGGGGACCAGAGGGATCATGCAGAAGACTGCGAACAGGATGCGTGCAGCGTACCTCACCTCGGCAAGAAGCAAGATGGCTTCGAGCGCGCTGAACATCACGACGGATAGCGCGATCCAGGTGGACAGAGGCAGAGTGAATGCCGTGATCCGGCGACGGCGTCTGGCGGAGCGTTGTGCGTCAACCTCGCTGGCGGTCAGCGGCTGGCCCTTCCTCACCAGATAAAGCAGAAAAATGGCCGTGGCGACGATCATGATTCTGCGGTTGAAGTTGTAGGCGTTGTCGATCAGGGAAGATACACCGTTGGTAAATGTGTTGAGCGCGTCGCTAATGTGGAGACGCGAGGCAAGGGACAGCAGCCATGTGCTGAACGCCCCGGGGAAGCCGCTGGCGATTACGACGCCGAGCGACAGAACGATGAGGGCCACAGTAATCCATCCCCAGCCTTGAGACTTGAAAATCATTTGTAGGAGCTTCTTGATGGGCAGGGCCAGGCCCGCGTCGATCGCCCGCCTTCGTTTGGGCTGGGCTTCTGCAATTATTCTGCGGACCAATAAAAGAGTGGCAATAAAGACTACAAGGAATAAAAGGCTCAACGCTTCTTTTATGACCTCGAGTAAGGGGCCATTAACGTTGACAAGAACACGACCAATACCGTCGGCTACGGGGAAGTGGGTGGTCTGTAGCAATTGTGCAAACTTCCAAAAGTCCCAAGCGAAGACGAAGAGGCCGGCCAGGAAAAAGGCTAATGAGAAACTTACGCAAGCGCCATACAGAGGCCAGCCAAGCAAAGGCCGTGAGTTCTTCTTCAGCCACCACAGGAGAAGGAATGCGGAGACCGTAACCGCAACTGCGTATCCGATTAATTGCCAGAAAGGGTGTGTGGCTGCGTTCTGGAGCACCCATCCGAGCAGCAGCAGCGGCGGCGTCAGCATGAAGCAAGTGGCAACGAAGGTGATCTCCGGCCACTGGTTTTTTTTGCCAAAGCGTGCCTCGTTGATGAACATAGGATGGAGCGCGGTATGGAAAACAGGCACGAACAGAATCTTAAGGAGCGTATATAAGAAAGCCAGAAAACGGCGGATCGCCGAGTGTCCATATTTCTCTTTCAAGCGAACATACTGGATGACGAAATCGGCCACGCTGCCGACCTTGAGCGGCATGCGGGAGACCCAGTGACCGAGCGTTACGAAAAGGGTCAAATCACGGCGGGCCTGGAGTTCCCCCTCGATGAATTTCTCGCGCACGACAGGGTCTAGAATCGTTTCCGGTACCGGGTCCTTGACCGGAATGAATTCAGCGAAGAAGTCAGACTGGTTGGGAATGCCGGACCATATCACGTCAAAAGGCTTCTCGGAAATGCTCCGCAGATAGCGGCGATACCATTGCCAGCGGGTGTCTGCACTGCCCGGGTCCTTCTGGCACTCACGGAAAGCACGCTGAAAAGCTGCCGCGGTGAGTGAACCCAGCGAGATGCCGGCTACAACGCGAGGAGCACCACGTCGGGCGGCCAGATAAGCGTGGATTACACCGGCGCCGAAGGGAGCACCCTGAATCCCGGCGGTAAAGCACACGCCTTCATCTTCATGCTGAGTCTGCCCGGCATCTTGCTGTGGGACGGGACCTGGCTTACGCCCATTTTTCGAAGCATCTGCCGCTTGGCGACCGGCCATATGGGAGAACTCCTGTTGCCGCACGATTCTTGTTGGTAATGAAGAGATCTAAAAGACCTGCGCTACCTTGGGAGAGCACCCATCGAAAACGCCTGAGCTTCAGGGCTTGACGGTTGTTTAGTACGAAATATACCCCCGGCTTATGCTGGCAATCGTGCGTTTTTGCCTGCGGAACACGCCCACCCCTTCGCGAGATCCGTTGTCGTTCGTATTTCCTTCAATGGTCGTCAGATAGGTTCCGGTGACGGCTTCCACCAGTCCGGTATGTCCGCTTCCGTTCTTGTTGATGATGATGAAGATCAGTCCTGGCGTGACGAGGGAAGGATTCGCAATGCACTCATCCGTGCCGAGCCGGCGAATACCGGCGGCGCCGGCGCGGTTCCAATGGTCGAGAACGCCACCGGTCTGAATGACTGGATTGGCCACGCCCTGAGCAATGGCTGCCTGTCGGAAACAGAAATATACGAAGGCTGCGCACCAGGGGAAGCTCCCGGTAGTTGGATCAATACCAACGGAGCGGAGGTACTCGTCAACTTCGGGGCCGCGATTGGAGCCGAGAGGCTGCTCCATCACACCAATCTGGGTCGCCGCGAATTTGAGTGTCGCGGCAAGAAGAGGCGCCGGAGCAGTCTGCACTGTCGGCACTTCGGGAACGGCAAAGAGGCTCGCCCATGTCAGCGGGCCCACGCTGCCATCTACCGCGAGTGGCAGGCCGAAATGGTCTGCCGCGCGGGTCTGGAAGAGCTCAACGGCCTCCTGGGTCTGCGGGCCGAAGTCGCCATCTTCTGCGACCGGTCCGCAGCCAACCTGGTTTATCCGACGCTGGATGAGCACGGTTGACTGTGTATCAGGGTCCCGCAGGCCTATGGTATGTCCGGGAAAAATGGGAATCGCAGTTGCCGCATTGACCATAATTATCTACCTCTATCCGCCGGATGCTGTCGCGTCTGCTTGTTTCTGTTTCTGGTCAGTCGAGCCTTTCGCCTGGGCCTCGTTGTCGACCTTCCGGGAGACAGAAGACTTCAGGTTTGAGAGCTGGCGCAGAGTGTTGTACCAGAAAGGAGCACCAAGACTCAGCAACAGGACCGTCAGCAGTTCGCCGCCCAGTTGTTGGGCGACGGTGACTGTTACGCCGTTAAACGGCTCTGGGACGTGCTTGAAACTGAAGTCCTTAAACAAATGAAGGTCGGCATTCGCAAGCTGGCCGTTGATAGCGGAGAGATCGGGGCTCACCGCTGTCAATTGTCCTTTCGCGGCGGCTGTGCAAGCCACGTCCAATTGGCCAAAGAGTCGCTGGTCATTTTTCAACGCGTCCTGGCTCATCATCCAATAGCGCGCATGGGCACAATCGGCAAGATCGCTCGGGGCAGTCTTGAGCGCGTCCTGCTGTTCTTTGCTGAGCGCTGAGTCCGCGGCCAGAGTGTTGAGAGCCTTACTGCCCAAGGTTGTCATGGTTTTTTCGGCTCGCTGCATCACGGAGTCGGAAGCCGCCACCAGCTTGGCACGTGTGGCGGGATCGGAAGCGATCTGGCGGTAGACGTGCAACGCATTGATATGGAAACCAAACGCGAGCACTACTGCCCCCACGACGGTCCAGAACTTGCAGTTGCGGGCGAAGCGGTCTGCGGCGCGATCCATCACGGTTTTAAACCACTGATCGAGTCCTGCAGCAATCCGTGTTGTGCTTCCGGCTATGTCCATCAACGCATCGTGCAGCGTTACTTGTTGCACCGGGAAGCGCTTGGTGAACTCGGTGGCGAGCGCCTGCATGGAAGCCGTGTTCTCATTGTTGCCGGGCAGACGATTGGTTAGGAGCGTGGTCAGCACCTGTTTCGCGCCATCGCTTAGGGCATCGGGATTCGCGGCAAGCTTTTGCAGGACCGCCATCAACTCGTCCGGTCGGATTGCCTTGGCCTTGTACACGCCCAGAAGCCCAGTGGAAGCGAGGGCGGAATGAGTGGCGACCGCTTTGGCAAGCTCTTTCGCGACAGTTGTCATGCGCGCCGGCAACAGTTTTCTGCTCTTGCCTTGATTGTTCGCTTCCGGAGAGATCTGTTGAAAAAGGTTGGCCAAGGCCCATACCAGATTTCTGCCACGCAAATCGAGCAGCGAGGCAATGGCTTGGACTACGACGGTAATGGTCAAGCTCAGCAGCAGCAGTACCGTGACAAAGCCAATCGCTGTATCCAGTTGTTCAAGCATGGCGCGTCTCCTTAAGTATTGGCAATTGTCTGGTCGAGAAGAACATCTTCCCGAGGCGACCGCACACCCTTAATCAAAATTGGGTGAACGCTAGCTTGAGGGGTGCACTTGCGTAGCTCATCTAGGGCCACACCAAGCCGGTAAGATATGACTCCGGAATGGCCATTCAAGCTAGGCTTAAGTTTTGTTGCATCCATAAGTTGACTATTCGGAGGATTGCATCCCTGCGAAGTGCACGCGTTTTTTTATGCTGCAGTCAACGTATGCGCGATCTGAAACCCTTTGTTGACAGTACTGAGAAGCAAGTTCAGCTCATCGATTGAGGAGCTTACAAGGGACGCTTTCTTAATAGCCGCATCCAGCCGGTCGCCAATCGCCTTCAGGGTTAGGTAATGATCGTCAGCAGGATCTATCTTGAAAACCGTTGTTGCCGCTGCGATATGCGTTTTCAACAGATTCAGGTGGTCTCGAGTTGCTGACGCCTGAGCCAATAAATTCGTAATGTCGGGCGAGGCTGGCTGGCTGTTCAAAGCCTGAACGATCAAGCCAATTGCCTGGAGTTCCTGGTCGATTTGCTTTGCCAAATCAATCGGATCCTCTGCGCCTACTAGCGAGATGGGGTTGCTTGGGTTCATTGATTAATTTCCTCCTCCACCACTCGAAGAATCCTTGCAGCTGTTGTCCAAATATTTCTGATCAGTACTAACGCTGTTGGCAATACTTTTCAGCTTAGCTGTCTGAGCATTGGACGGATTCGTAACTTTTTCTAATTCTGCCTTTTGCTTCGTCAGTTGATCGATTTCTTTCTTGACGTCTCCACATTTAAGCTTCGTATATGCTGCGCCGGCCTCCTCACCAAACGTGCCAAGATCTTTGATGTTCCCCCAACCGCTTTTCGGGAGCGAAAGCTGGTCAAGAGAGTCGCGCAAGGCCTTGACTTTAGTTGCATTCGCATCAAGCTGAGTGACACCCGACAAATAGGCGCTACGAATTGCCCGTTCGTCATCAGCAAACTTTCGCATGCTGACGATCTCTGACCGGGATTGCTCAAGCATTTGCATCCTCAAAGCCGTCAACGTGAGAGGTGCAGACTTCGCGAGCACTTGATCTGCCAATCCCTCACCTCGCTCCCGTCTTTCAAGGGTCAGAGTCTGAAGCAGGTCATCAGAGTAGTGTGCCTCGTAGGCGTCAGCAGTCGCCGTGTAATAGTCTTTCTCGGCCTTACGCTTGCTTGCCAACTCAGCATCGATCTTTGCCAAGTAATCAGCCAAAGCAGCGGCATACTTCTGCGCATCGGTCTTGGGCTGGGGCTTTTGTGCGTCTGCTGCTAAGGCGAGTGCAGATATAATACAGATGAAGATCAGAAGTCTTGACATATCGGTTACCTCGCAGCGACGCCAATCGTCGCCGCCGCATAAATGAGCTGGGCTAGGGTTTCCGGCTTGATGCCGCCTTGGTGGTACAAAGCAAGTCTTTGAACGCCCGTCGAGATGACTAGATCGGCTGCCTTTGCGTCGACTATGCTCACCTCAATGGAAAATCTGTGCGCTTCACGCGCGGTCCGAAGCTCGTTTAGTTGCTCCGCGCCCTTTCCCCAAATCAAAGCAGCAGTATAGAGTTGAAGTGCCTCGCCAAGATCGCTGAGGCGGTCACGGCCGCAAAGACTCGACGCATTGCTCTGGCTACCACAATTTGCGAAAGATGCATCAATCCGATCGCTAAGATTAACCGGGTACTTCTTCAATGCCGTCTCGAAAGTACCAATGATCTTGACCTGCAAGTAATTCTCTTCTTGATCTCGCAGCCTCGAGATTCGAAGTAATGCTTCGATGTGATTTAGTTCGGCTTGGAGACGATCGGATTCCAATGACGCGAGCGGATTTGACAGACTTTTCACCTTATCAGTGATGTCTTTTCTCTTTTTTTCAATCGCCTGCAGACCAGCTAAATCATCGGAAAGCAGTGCAAGCGCGTCTTTCGTAGCTTGAAATTCATGCGTGTGAGAGCTCACGAAAGAGGCATTCGCCAGGTATCCAATACCTTGATCGTAGAGATCCTGGGCTTGTTTCACAGCTTCGGAGGCTGCCGTGAGCGTGGAGGTTACATCTGCTGACTTATCGGCTTTGTGCTTAAGGTCATCGAGCGACTTCTTCAGTTCTTCCTGCCGTTTCTGGATTTCTTGCGTAGAGAGAAAAGGAAATGTGAAGCCTGAGGCAAAATCTCCTAGCGCCAACTTACATCCCTGCTCGGTAGGAGTGACTTTCCCTTGTATCTGGGCGCATGGTGAGTCGATGGCAGGGGGCGAGTTCTTCAGCGTGCACACTGCATAAATGACCCCACCCCAACAACTCGTCGCGTCTATGGCGGCGCGAGCCGTACGCGCCATATTGTCAAATTCAATGTTCGCTTCCTTATCTTCAAGTACGTCGAGGTTCTTTAATGCTGGATCAAGTGTCCCCGCAAGGGAAGCATCTTTGCTCAATTGCAAGGCCTTTTGAGCGGCATCATCATTGGATTTGTGGTAAAAGATCTGAGAATTACCTGAGGCAGTGATCAGCATCACGTACAAGATGAAGGGCAAAGGACACAATGGACCCTTCCATTTCAACGAAGAACAGCTTCGCCTTGCCTTACCCACAGAAATCTCCTCCCCGTAACCTGATATACGCATTCCGCCGTACCGCGAGACTGGCTCA
This sequence comes from Acidobacteriaceae bacterium, assembly GCA_003140235.1. GTDB lineage: Bacteria > Acidobacteriota > Terriglobia > Terriglobales > Acidobacteriaceae > Angelobacter. The sequence continues at coordinate 30,684 of PLJN01000195.1, read as the reverse complement.
AGGCCTTGAGAATAAATACAATCTCCGTTTCGCTAGCCGCAAGTTGATCTTCTTGAAGAACGGTGTTTGGCCTCAAATCCCTTCAAACTCCGCAAACTGTCGCCCCTCTCAGGGGAGCTTTATAGATTGTTGTGATTGGTGTGGTGCAATTGGCCGGAACTCTAAGGGCAAAACTAACTGCGGTCAAGGAGTTTTAGAGACTCTAGGTGTGTAGTGTGTCCCGTTTCGGCACTCAGTTCTATTATGGGAATCCCGGGAACGATTGCCAGAAATGCCAAAATTGCCATAATCGCCGGAATTTTGAAACGACCCACGTGCGCGCAAAGCAGATTCCTCCCCTTCGCCAGGCTCAGGGTCGAATGACAAGTGGATGATGAATTCAACCACTGTCCTCTACCTATCTCATCCCCTTGAAATAAGTATGAACCTGCTGGGCTGGACTCGTTTCAGAATAAGCGAGCACCAACCCGGTTTTGGTTTCGAAGACCATGAAGAGTTGCCATCCGGTGGCGGGGTTGTTGTAGGTCATGGTGGTGCTGTCCCAGGTGTGGCCGCGGTAGGAGTAGGGCGAGCGGCCGTTGATGGTGTACGGTTCGCCGTGTGCTCCGTGGACGGAACCTGTGGGGTTGGCGGGATCGACCCAGAACTGGCCGGACATGCCTGTGGCGTCTGTGTTGCAGTTTCCGGTCGAGGTGCATGTCCAAGGGTGAGTGCTCCGGAGAGGCGTACCTACGGTCTGGAGTTGGGTGGTGGCGGAGACGCGGTTACCGGCCACGGCCGTCACGCGGGTGGTCATCACAACCTGGACGCTCTGGGAGGGCCGTCCATTGACGACCGAGGCGGAAACGCCGTCGTAGCTTACCGTTAGCCCGGGATGTACCCAGGAGGGGACCGTTGGTCCATTCTGTCCGCCGACACCGGAGATCAGAACAGCAAGAGAGAATACGATCACTAAAATCAGACGCGAGAGTTTCATGATTGGCTCCTTGGGCGAATTGCCAAAATTGCCAGAATTGCCATAATCGCCGGAATTTACGTTACTCGATTAGCAGATTCGTGGCAATTGAAAATATCTCTGTCATGAGGAAAGGTTGTCAAAATTGTTATGTCCAGAGAAAGATTGCCAAAATTGCCATAATCGCCGTAATTTGTAAATTACCCGATTACCCGGTTTTGGCAATTGCCAACTTCTTTTAGACCGCGCTGGAGAGATGTTCGTGCAGGATTCGCAGCTTGCCGTCTGGAGAGCGGCGGAAGACTTGGGTGGCTCGGCCGTTGGGAATGCTCTCTTCTTTCAGGTTTTCCCGCGCGCTGGCCACCGCCCTGTTCAGGGCGTGGAACTGAAAAGTGTAAATCGCAATTGCTGTGGTGTCGTTCAGCAGGACCACTTCAATGGGGCCGAGTTCCACATGGAGAATACAGGCCTCATGGAAGTATTCGCGCGACCTCTGAGCAATGCCCATGAATCCCGGCTCAATGCTCACCGATCCCACGCGGAAGGTCATGCCGTTGGTGGCATACGCGTCCACAAGGTGTTCGGAGGACTTGGACAGCATGATGTCCCAGAAGCGCCGCACAGCTGCCTGGACCAGTTCCGGGGTGACTTTTTCCTGGTCGGTTGCATCGCGGCCGGCAACTTCCGCTCCCATGAACTGAGGCGCGTGGTTCGTTCTGGCCGAGATGTCGAATCTGGCTGAGTCTGGGGAATCTGTTTTCATCAAGCTGGCTCGCTGATCATTAGAGCTTCTTCACGACGTGATGACCAGATTACAGACGTAACTCTGGGAGGTCGCTTAAATGCTATTGACATGAGCGAATTGGGTCATTGGGTAAATTGGTAATTACCCAATTTGTACGGCTTGACCTGCCGCCTTCCGCTCAGATATAAATTCTGCACTTGGTAATGGGAAGCGCGGTGAGAATCCGCCACTGCCCCGCAACTGTAAGCGCTGAGAGACTGAGCGATGTGCCACTGGGAAACCGGGAAGGTGCTCAGGATCGGAGAAGCGCAAGTCAGGAGACCGGCCAAGTCCCCATCTGATTGGGTGTTTCCGGCTTCTAAGGGAGAGCCGGACAGCCTTCGACTTGTTCTTAAACGTAAAGCTGTAGTTGTCCCTCAAGGCCCATGGTGTCAGCGCTGTTTTTCTGGACACGGTTCAACGGTCTAGCATTCAGGCGCGGATGCCTTTGGGGATGTTTGACGCAAGACGAGTCCGTTGGAGGCGCGCAGTGTTGCGCCTCTGTGATGGCAGGGGGATGCTCGGGAAAGCAGTGAAATTCTGCTACTGCCCCGCAACTGTAAGCGACAACCAAAACCGGCAAGCCACTGCCTACCTTGGCGGGAAGGCCCCGGCGTTCAAGTCGCAAGTCAGGAGACCGGTCCCACTGCGTATGCAATTGTGCCTCTTCCGAGGGGAAGGAGACTTGAAATGAAAAAGTTTTATCGCGCGGGCCTGGTGCTTGCGCTCGCAGTGGTTTCTGCATTTGCCGCGGACTCCGGCAGTATTCGCGGCGTGGTTACTGATCCGCTCGGCGCTGTAGTGCCGAACGTTACCGTCAAATTATTTCATGAAGAAAAACAAGCTGGCGAGACGACCACCGACAAGTCCGGAGCTTTTAGTTTTACATCACTCGCTGCTGGCCGGTATCAGGTCAAGGCGGACGCGCCTTCATTTGCGCCGCAACAAAGTGGTCTGATCTACGTCGGCAACGGCAAATCCACTGACGTCAATCTCGCACTCCGGGTTGGTACGGTGTCTCAGCAAGTCGTCGTTACCGCTACCGGCACGCAGATTCCTGAGTCGCAAGTTGGGGCGTCCATCACCGTGTTGTCCAGCGATCAGCTTGCGAACAAGCTGGACGTTCTGGAACCGCTGCGCCAGGTCCCTGGAGCGCAGATTGTTCAGGCGGGCCAGCGTGGCGGACAGACGTCACTGTTTATTCGCGGCGGGAACAGCAATGCCAACAAGTTCTTGATCGACGGCATTCCCATGAACGAAATCGGCGGCGTCACGGACCTTGGTCCGCAGGCGACCACCGGTGTGGAGCAGATTGAGGTATTGCGCGGTCCCAACAGCGCGCTCTATGGGTCAGACGCCATGTCCGGCGTCGTCAGTATTACCACGCGCCGGGGGACGACCCCGCTGCCGGAGCTCTCCTATGCGTTTGATGCTGGGAATTTTCATACTCTGCATCATGACGGCTCACTCGGCGGAGCATTTCGCCGGCTGGATTATTTTGGTGACTTCTCGCGCTTTGACACCGACAACAGTGTGCCCAACAGTTTCTTTCACAACGCAACCTATCTGGGGAATGTTGGGTGGGCGATCAATTCCTCGACGGAGCTGCGCGTTACGACGCGACGCTCGACTTCCGCGAACGGCCTGCCCAAGCCGATTGATTTCTTTGGCATCCCCGACGATTCGTTCGAAAAAGACCAGAATGCTTACATCGGCGTGACGCTGCAGAACCAGACTACGTCCCACTGGCACAACCTGTTCCGCTACGGCGCCACGCGGCTGCGCCGGTTTCAAGACAATCCTTCACCCACCGGTATTCCTGATCCGTTGTTCGGAAATTTCCTGGGTAAGACGGTGACGATCCATGGCGCGAATGGGTTCAGTACCACCGGCCAGGCAATCCTGGACTTCGGCGGTGTGTATCCATCGTTGTTCAACAGTTCCATTGCCCGGGACTTTGGATATGTCCAGTCCGACTACGCATTCAACTCGCACTTGACGGCGTTGTTTGGTTTTCGCATGGAGAATGAGCGCGGATACACCTCGTTCGGGACCAAGAGTCTGGCCGACCGGACCAACTATAGCTACATCGGGGAAGTGCATGGCAGTCTGGGCAATCGCCTTTACGCCACGCTCGGCGGATCGGTGGAGCACAACGCAGTGTTCGGCATCTCGGCCGTGCCGCGCGCTTCACTGGCGTACTACCTGGTGCGTCCGCAATCGAGCGGCGGATGGAACGGCACCAAGCTGAAATTCAACTACGGACAGGGAATCAAAGAGCCGTCCATTTTTGACGCGAATTTCTCGCTCTTTGGAGTGCTATCGACACAACCGAACGGAGCACAAACAATCGCGCAGTTCCACATTGGTCCCGTGGCGCCAGAGCGGTCGCGCAGCTTTGACGTTGGTGTGGAGCAAGTGTTCTGGAGCGGGCGGGGCAAATTGTCGGCGACTTTCTTTCACAACCAATTTATCAATCAGGTCGAATTTGTAGATCCCACGGCGCTGCCGCAGTTCGGCGTGCCGATGTCACTCGCGCCTTTTGGCGCTACCCTGAATTCCGGGGCCACGCGGGCCTTGGGAGCGGAAAACGAGTTGGAGTTCAACTTTGGCCATGGATTCCGGGCGAGGGCGGGTTACACATATCTTGATGCAGTGGTGATTCGATCCTTTACCAGTGACGCTCTGTTTCCATCCATCAACCCGAACTTTCCCAATGTGCTCATCGGCGCGTTTGGGCCGCTGAAGGGAAGCCGGCCGTTCCGGCGCGCGCCGCATACGGGAAGCTTTGCGCTGGATTATTCCCGTCCGAAGCTTGCGTTATCGCTCACCGGATACCTGTCGTCCCGACGCGACGACAGCACGTTCCTCTCCGACAGCTTCTTCGGCAATACCATGCTCCTGCCGAATCGCAACCTGGCGCCGGGCTACCAGAAGATTGATTTTTCCGGCAGCTACCGGATCAACCGATATCTGGCGTTCTACGCGAGCGTGGAGAACCTGGCTAACGAGCACTACGACGCGGCTTTCGGTTTCCCGGCCTTACCGCTGACGTTCCGCTCCGGGTTGAGGATTACGCTGGGTGGTGAATCGTGGAAGATGAAATGAGGCGGACGGCGAAATAGCCTGGATCAGTGGGAGACGCGGTCCTTGCCGCGTCTCCCCGCTGACGACGGATACTGTGTGAAAATTAGGGAAACAGCCGAATCCGCGAGGACACCAAAAGTGAATTTCTGCATAGAAACTGATCGCGAAAAAGATGACCGCTGGATTGCCGAAGTCACTGATATTCCGGGCGTGCTGGCTTACGGCGAAACGGAGAACCAAGCAAAGGCCAATGTCCTTGCCTTGGCCCTACGCGTCAGTTCCGTGGACCGTCTGGCGTCAGTTGGGCCGCCTCACAGCGTTGCCGAATAACCTTCAAGATTCTCTTTTGCAGATCTGACATGACCGCGTCTGTCCAGAGATGCGCATACCAGTTGAAGTCGGTCGAGATGCGATGCCGGCTGGAAAGATGCAAACGGGTCATTCCATTCGTTAGTGGTTCGAGCCGGTATTGTCCGCGTAGCACGTCAAAGTAAGGACCTCCCACTCGCACATGCTCATCCAGCGTGGTGGCTGGAATCTGATCGGTCTGGGCCGCGATGGAGAATGCAAGACGGTGCTCGGGCTCCCATATATCCACGGTCTCAAGGAACAGCACACCTCCCGCGAAAGAAGCACGGCGGACCCCGCCAACGCCTTCCTGCGACAGAGTTGCTTCCACTGGGTCAGGGAACCCAATACTGCGGGCCCATGAAGGCGGCAGCTCATCGCGACGGATCGGCGGCACGCGTTCTATGTTCCGCCAAACCACCGCTGGCGATGCTTGAATGTCAATCACGTTTCGACTTCGCGCAATTCTGATTGGTAGAAGACACGGCCCTCCCAGGGCATCATCAAGAGCGGCCAGATCATCACGCACGTCAGGGAAACGTTTCTGGTTCGTCTGGACTTGAGAAAGCGCGCAGTCAGTCCGCCCAGGCTTGAAAGGGCCATGCCCAGTGGAAGGAACATGATGATGCAAATCCAACCTTCCAGTAGTGCCAGCAGCGTTGCCCCCAATGCGCCGACAAGAGCTGCCCACGGTAAGAGCAGCCATGTGCCGACCCGCTGGGCCTCACTGCTCTCCGCGAAGTAAACGGCAACGCAACCCATGGCAAAGGGCAAGAAACAGGTAAAGGCCACGGTCATTACCATTGAGCTATCTCTGTCGAGAAAATGGGACAGCAGCCGCACGGCGAAGCCGTAAGAAACCCCAACGCCCGCACCAATGATGAGCCAGTTCCGGTTTCGTTCTCTTTTGTCTATTGCGGACTCAGTCACTTTGGGCCTCCTGTTTGAACGTGTTCAATTATGCATTCAGTGGCCAGCCACGTCAAGGGAATTGTTGAACATGTTCAGCGACTCCCGCAGCGTTACGAAACCTGCTGAAACTGCGCTGATCGTAACTATCACGCGCGCAAATCACTCGTGCGAGGCTAGTTCATTCACGCACTCATTGGGCCGATACGCTAGTTGCTTTGACGGCTGTTCAGCATCGTCCTATGATGTTGTGATCTGACTAGTAGTAATAAGGAGAATGCCATGCCACTCAATGCAATGGATGAAACCGGGAACCCAGTCGATTGGTGGTTCATGTACAAAATTGCCGGCAAGTCTACCGTAAAAAGCGGGGCCAAGATGACCGGCACGGAGTATGTTTACTTCGATGCCCGGAAGCCGACGGATGGCAAACTCACGCTTTCACCCAATCGTGTGGACAAGAACGGGGCCCTGCCAGAAACGCTGCAACAGCTTTACGGTACTGCCGCAGCATCCAACCAGCGCCTGGGATGGTTCTTCTATAACGACGAGAATCCGATCACGGGCAAGACCAACAGTTCACGCGGGCATACCAAGGGCGTCCTCGCTTTTGACCTGGCGACGAACACGGCATTCTGGCTGGTCCAGTCCACTCCCAAGTTTCCACCGAAGGCTACCTACAGTTTTCCGACAACGGGCGAGCCCAACGCGCAAACGCTTCTTTGTATCACTTTGAAGGACGCCACAGTGGCCCAGGCCATCGCCAAGCAGATGTTTACGGCGCAGCAACCCCAAGTGTATCTGGCTTCGAAAGTCCCGAACGAGTTGGCCAAGATGCCCGACGATCCGCGGGTCAAGTTGATTCAAAATCAGGTAGCGAACGGGAACACACCGGTCAGCGCGGTGATCCCGTTTACTTCCAAGGCCGGAACGAAATTCATGTCCATCGCCAAGAACAAATACTGGGGTCTCGATTTTTACAACGATCTGGTCGGACCCACACTGCATGACAATCTGGACGTGGAAACCTGGGAGCATGATCCTACTCCACCTTCCATAGACAGTGACAAGGTTCACACTGTTGTGGATATGAAGGGGATCGATTTGAATCCGCTGGGGATCGACGCCGCGTGGCCCGAACCGGATGACCATGCCAAGCTGGCCATTTCCGCCCGGAGCGAGGCGACCCACTATGTTTGTGTCGGGGACATAAACTTCACTGTCCCGATGCGTAAACGGAGCGGGGGGACGGTGGCGTTCCAATGCGAACCGCTATGGAGCAGCATATCGGCGATTCTGATGGATGTCACCGTCCACGTGAAAAAAGGATCCAAAGCCGACAAGCAGCAGAAAGCGATTAAGGAAGCCAAGACAGCCAGGGCAGTCAGAGCGACAAAGAAGTAGCCGGGAATTCGCGGTAAGAAATGAGTTGGAGGAGGCATTGATATATCAAGCCAAGGACTTATCGCCGGACCAGAAACTCACTATCGAGAGGCTGGTGAGCCGCTCGATTTCTGATCGGGACGCCATCAGCATTCGTGTTCTGCAACCTCCACTCGGCGCGTCCCTGGAGCGGCGACGAGAAGTCCTGGATCTGATGAACGCGTACTTTACGCAGATTGATAATTGAAGCCGACTGATGTCCGGCTGGGCCGATTATTTGGCGTGGCTACACTCTCCTCTAACTCGTTAATTGCCGGAATAGACGGCTGCAAGGGCGGCTGGGTCATCGTGTCAGAGACATGTGATGGGCGAGTTGATGTTGATGTCGTCCCCGAATTTCGTGTGGTTCTCGAACGCCATTACCAGTTAGTTGTCGTCGACATTCCCATTGGTCTTCTGGACAAAGGCACGCGCTTCGCTGACCAAGAAGCGCGTCGCCTATTGAAACGACGTAGCTGCTGCGTTTTTAGCGCGCCGCTCCGTCCAACGTTAGCGTGCTCCGATTATGCGGAGGCGAAGAAATACAGGCTAACAACCGAGGGGAAGGGATTAACGAAGCAAGCCTGGGCGATTGTGCCTAAGATCACGGAAGTAGACAGGCTTCTTACTCCCGAAATGCAATCCTGCGTCAGAGAAGGGCATCCTGAAGTGAGCTTCGCTCAGATTAATGACGGTGAAGCGATGAGCTGCTCGAAACATTCCTTGGAAGGCAGGCGCGAGAGAATCAGTCTCTTGGAAAAGCATTTCTCGACCGTAGCCTCCCAGATACAGGCGCATAGCCGAATTACAGAGGACTTGATCGACGCATACGCGCTACTGTGGACCGCGCGCCGCATTCGCAGTGGCCAGGTAGTAGCGTTACCGGAACAATCACCAATCGATGCGAAGGAGTTGTTAATGCAAATCTGGGCGTAAGTGATATATGCCAAGGTCGCAACGATAGCCTCGCCTTCATGGTAGTATCGATTTTGTGGCCGCCTCTGTGAAATCTGGCCGAAGTCGTCCGCACGAGCGCGCGAACCATCTGGTGATGATCACCGGAATGTCCGGCTCGGGCAAAGCCTCCGTGCTCATGGCTTTTGAAGACCTGGGCTACTACTGCGCCGACAATCTTCCCATTGATTTGATTCCGCGCTTTGCCGAGTTGGCCAAGCAGTCGCCGGAGATTGAGAAAGCGGCGCTGGTAACGGACATTCGTGAAGGCGAGCAGCTCAAAAAGCTCCCTGCGATTATTCGCGGGTTGAAGAAACAGCTCAACACCACGGTGCTTTTTCTCGAGGCCTCGGATGACGTTCTGATAAGGCGCTTCAGCGAGACCCGCCGGCCGCATCCGCTGGGCAAGGAGACCACGGTCAAGCGCGCGCTGGCCCAGGAACGCAAGATGCTCAAGCCCATTCGCGCCCTGGCCGACATTGTGGTCGACACCGGTAAGTTCAACGTCCATGAACTGCGAGCCCACGTAAATGAAAAATTCACGGCCGAGCGCACCGACCGGACGATCCTCATTTCATTAGTCAGTTTCGGATACAAGGCCGGCGTGCCCAGCGAAGTTGATCTTTTGTTCGACGTTCGCTTTTTGCCCAACCCGCATTTTGTTCCTGCGTACCGAAATCACACCGGACGCCATCCCGCCGTGGCCAAATACATTCGCTCGTTTCCGCAGACGCTGGAATTTATTGACCGAATCTCCGAGTTGCTCGTTTATCTGATTCCGCATTATGTGCGTGAGGGGAAAAGTTATCTCACCATCGGATTCGGCTGCACCGGAGGCCAGCACCGGTCGGTGATGATCTCCGAAGAGGTCAAGAAGCGGCTGGCCTCGGCGGGCTATAAAGCCAAAGTGGTCCACCGCGATTGTCCCCGGTAAATCATTGCCTCCGTTAAGCCAAAGAGCCATCCGGCCTTCACAATACTTTACCCAGACGTCCGCGCGCGAAGCGGTGCTCCGTTAGAATGGTGGGAATGTTTCCAGCGCGCACTGGTGTCTCATGCAGCAGGTAAAGCAGTTGCTGGCCTATCTGCGGCCCTACTGGCTGCAGTTCGCCGCTTCGGTGCTGCTCATGGCGGCGGTTGGCCTCATGGAAGGCTTCCGCATGCTGCTCATCAGACCCATCCTGGGTCCGGTTCTGAGTCCCGGCACGCAAACTGACGCCATCCGCCTGTTCACTATCCCTGGCACCAACCATGTGGTGAACCTCCAGCAATTTATTCCCAGTCATTTTCACAATGTTCTGTCGATCGTCGCCGTTGCCCTGGTGGGATCAACCATCATCAAAGGCGTGTGCGATTATCTGGGGACATACCTTGTGAACTACGCCGGGTTGGGCCTCATTACCGACCTGCGCAACAAGTTGTACAAAAGCCTGCTGTATCGGTCTGTCGGTTTCTTCTCCCGCCACACCACCGGCACGCTGGTCTCCACCGTGATCAACGATATTGACCGGGTGCAGGTTGCGCTCTCAGTCGTGTTGGCGGACTTCCTGCAGCAGTTCTTCACGCTGATTTTTACCGTATGCGTGGTGATTGTGACCGGCGGCAAGCTGGCCCTGGTGCTTTTGTTGTTTGTTCCTTTCGTGGTGATATCCGCCGGGAGGATCGGGCGGCGCGTGCAGCAAACCACTCGCAAGGGCCAGGACAAATTGGCCGACATTCAGAATATTCTCCATGAAGGCATTACCGGCAACCGCATCGTCAAAGCCTTTAGCATGGAATCCTGGGAGACCGGGCGCTTTTTCGCGGCGGCGAAAAAGCTGTTTCGCGCAAACTTGAGATCGGTGCGCGCCCAGGCCGTGAGCGGTCCGCTCATGGAGATTACTGGCGCGATCGGGATTGCATTCCTGCTGTTCCTGGGCCGCGATCTGATCAAGCGGGCGGTATTTACAGACGGCAGCCAGTTCATGGTCTTCATCATTGCCGTCATCAGCCTTTACAACCCTGTCCGCAAATTTGCCGGATTCAACAACAGTTTTCGCCAGGCCATGGGCGCCTCGCAAGAAGTCTTCAAGTTCCTGGATGAGGAAGAAGAAATCAAAGAAAAGCCGGGCGCCGTGGTGCTACCGCCGTTTCAAGACAAAGTTTCTTTCGAGAACGTCAGCTTTTCCTATGCGGAACAAAATGGAGACACGCCCGGGATATTACGTGACGTGAATCTGGAAGTGCGTGCCGGAGAAGTCCTGGCTATTGTGGGATCGAGTGGAGCGGGGAAGAGCACGCTGGTGCAGCTTGTCCCCCGTTTTTTTGACGTGACGTCCGGCGCCGTCAAGATTGACGGCCACGACGTTCGCGACCTGACCAAAGCGTCGCTGCGGGCGCAGATCGGGATCGTGACCCAGGAGACAATCCTGTTTAACGATACGGTGCGCAACAACATTGCGTACGGGCGTCCGGACGTGGCGCATGAAGCCATCGTCGAATCCGCGAAAGCCGCCCTGGCGCACGACTTCATCATGAAACTTCCGGAGGGTTACGACACCATCATCGGAGAAAAAGGCCTGCGTCTTTCCGGAGGCGAGCGCCAGCGTCTGGCCATTGCCCGCGCGCTCTTGAAGAACGCTCCAATCCTTATCTTGGACGAAGCTACGTCCGCGCTGGACAACGAGTCGGAAGCCCTGGTGCAGTCCGCGCTCCAGAACCTGATGATTGGGCGCACGGTGTTGGTGATCGCCCACCGGCTGACCACCATCCGCCGCGTCGACCGCATTGTTGTACTGGAATATGGCCGGATCACCGATTCCGGCACCCATGAAGACCTGCTCACCCGGCTGGGAACTTACCGCAAATTATATGAATTGCAGTTTATGAATTTAGAGCCGAAAATGAACTAAGCAATTAGCAATTAGCAATTAGCAAATAGCAATTGGCCGGAGCAGTTGGGCTTTTGCCAAGTGTGATCAGACAAATGCCATTTTTCTAATTGAAAGCTTTGGCTAATTGCCATTTGCTAATTGCTAATTGCTGAAATCCCATGCCCATTCGCTCCATGACCGGGTTCGCGCAGGTGAAGTCTTCGTCCTCTGACGGAGTCTCCTTCACTTTGTCCTTGAAATCAGTCAACCATCGTTTTCTCGATACACAACTCCGCATGCCGCCCGACACCGACGAACTGGAAATGAAAGTCCGCCGCGTGCTCAAAGAAAAGCTGGCGCGCGGCCACGTGGACGTCACACTGAACATTGAACGCTCCAGCGGCAACGGCGTGGAATTCAACCGCGATCTGGTGGCCGGATATGTGACGGCGTTCAGGAAAGCAGCCAGCGAGTTCGGCACTGTGGGCGAGCCCGACCTCAACGCGGTCTTTAGATTGCCGGGTGCCTTGGGTGCTTCCGCGCCGTTGGATGGAACCTTTGCCGCATCTGTGCTGGCGGGATTGGATGAAGCCATCCACAAACTGAACGTCATGCGGGAGCAGGAAGGGCAGAGCATTGAAGCGGAGTTGCGCCGCCGCCTTGCGGCCTTGGACATCGTCACGCAGGAAGTGGCCAAGCTGCGGGCCGCGGTGTCGCGCGCTTATCTGGAGAAAGTCAAAACACGCATGCAGGAATTAGTAGAGAATGCTGACGAAGACCGCATTCTGCAAGAAGCGGCCATTCTGGCTGAGCGCAGCGATATTCAGGAAGAGTTGGTGCGCCTGGAAAACCATATCCAGCATTTTGGGACGCTGCTGGACCAGGGCGGCGAGGTTGGCAAGAAACTGGACTTTCTGCTGCAGGAGCTCAATCGCGAGGCCAACACTCTGCTGTCCAAAACGTCCGGAGTGGCGGGCGACGCGATACACATCACCGAACTAGGGTTACAGATGAAATCAGAAATTGAAAAATGCCGGGAGCAGGTACAAAACCTCGAATGAGCGGAATTCTCTACATCATCTCAGCGCCGTCCGGTTCGGGAAAAACCACGCTGGTGAACGAACTGCGCCAGTATGTCACCAGTCTGGAGTTTTCGATTTCCTACACCACACGTCCTCCCCGGGGCAGCGAACAGGACGGCCGCGAATATCACTTTATTACCCGCTCGGAATTTGAAGCGATGAAGGACCGCGACGAGTTTCTGGAATTTGCAGAGGTGTTTGGCAACTACTACGGCACCGCGCGAAGCGTGCTGGAGCAGGCGCGTGAACACGGCCACGATCTGCTGCTGGACATTGATGTCCAGGGTGCGCGGCAGGTCAAGAAGAAGATGCCGGAAGCGCTCAGTATTTTTGTGCTGCCACCGAGCCGCAAGGAATTGGAATCGCGTTTACGCAAACGCAGCCAGAGCGAAAACATGCATTCGGAGGAAGTCATCAAGCGCCGTCTGGACACGGCGCGAAAAGAGATTGAGAACTATCCCAATTACGACTATATTCTGGTGAACGACCGGCTCGAGCAGTCGGTGGACCAATTGCAAGCCATCGTACTGGCCGAGCGTATTAGGCGTGCGGGAAAACCATTTTCTAACGAAGACCAGCGGTTCCTGACGACGGCGGAAAAATGCCTGAAGTCGAACATGGAAGAGAAGATCAGAAATATACTGGCGTCGTTCGATGTGGCTTTACCTGCCGTCCTGGAAAATGCCGAGGTGAAACGATGAAGCTGATAGAAGGTTTCGACAGCAACTACCGGTACATCCTGGTGGCCGCGCGCCGTGCCCGCCAGCTCAGCGGCGGAGCTCCTCCGCTGGTCACCACCAACACCCACAAAGCCTGCAAAATTGCCCAGGAAGAAATCGCCGCGGGCAAGGTCCAGTTCATTGTCAAAAATGGACAAGATATACCGGCGGAAGCTGGTACAGACAGCGGTAACCAGTCAGGGGCCTCGGTCTAACACCTGACTTGGACCCAAGGCGCTGCCGGATTACAATCTTCTCATGAAGGTTGCTCTTGGCGTTTCCGGCGGGATCGCTGCTTACAAGGCGGCGGAACTTGTGCGTCTGCTGCAGGACCGTGGCGTGCGCGTACAGGTCGTGATGACTCGCGCCGCCCAGGAGTTTGTACGGCCTCTCACCTTCGCCGCGCTCAGCGGAGAAAAAGTCATTACTGATCTGTTTAGTGCAGGCGCAGAAGAACCTAACATCGAGTCCGCTGTTGAACACATAGCTGTGGCCCAGTCCATTGATGCGCTGGTGGTCGCACCGGCCACGGCGGACATTATCGCCAAGTTTGCTCACGGCGAGGCTAATGATTTTCTAACAACCTTGTTCCTCGCGNNCCATGAACGTGAACATGTGGGAGAACGCCGCGACCCAGGAAAACATCCAGAAGCTGCGAGCGCGCGGCCTGCGCGTGGTTGAGCCGGACAGCGGATATCTGGCCTGCGGCATGATCGGCCCTGGCCGTTTGGCAGCGAATGAAACGATTGTCCATGCAGTGATGGAAGCGCTGGGTGCGGCACAAGACCTGGCCGGAGAAACCGTTCTAATCACCGCCGGGCCAACGCGCGAACCGATTGATCCTGTGCGCTACATCGGTAACCGCTCCAGCGGCAAGATGGGNNTAGGCTGAGGTGGTCATGGTGCAAACTGCCAGCGAAATGCGTGATGCCGTTTTGGCCCATCTGGACCGTGCGAGTGTTGTCATCAAAGCCGCAGCGGTGTCCGATTTTAAGGTTCATAATCCCGCGGAACAGAAGATCAAGCGCAAAGGCTCGATCACGCTGGAGTTGGAACCGACTGCCGACATCCTGGCCGAAATCGGCGCACGCAAAGGACAGCGTATTGTTGTTGGGTTCGCCGCCGAAACACACGACGCCCTTTCGAACGCCCGCAAGAAAATGCAGAGCAAGTCGCTGGATGCAATCGTGGTCAACGACGTTTCCCAGCCGGGAATTGGTTTTGATTCCGAGCGCAACGCCGTAACGATCCTCACACCCAGCGGTGCCGAGACCGTGCACGAGACTACGAAATGGGAAGTCGCGCATCGGGTACTCGATGCGGTGGTGAAGTTGAAGGCGGAGCGAACAGCCAACGCGCTGACCACGCACTGAGCCTAGGCAAGATTATGTGGCACAGGCACTCTTGCCTGNNCTGCGAGCACAGGCAAGAGTGCCCTTCGACAAGCTCAGGGCAGGCTCTGTGCCACACGTGCGTACGAGATTTTGATTTACTTCCCGACCCGTCGCATTTAGTTTCAATTCAGAGCACAATGCCCAAATCGATTGATCCCTCCGCCAAGAAACAACTCGCCGCCCGCGTGAACTACTATCGCGATATGGGCATCTATGATTTTTACCGCCGTCCTGTCACGGAGCAGATGCTTGCGGCGGACGAGCCTGGCGCTCCGGTTGCCATCAGCATGACTTCAGCGCCGTCAGATGGCACGCCGCTATCCGTGATCCAAGACAAGCCCTCAGCCCTCAAGGCCATACGCGAAGACATTGGCGACTGCACCCGCTGCGTGCTCCACAAAGGACGCAAGAACATCGTGTTCGGCGTCGGTAACGTGAATGCCGACCTGATGTTTGTAGGCGAAGGGCCGGGAGCGGACGAAGACGAGCAAGGCGAACCGTTTGTCGGGCGCGCGGGGCAGCTCTTGAACAACATGATCACCGCCATGGGGCTGAAGCGTGAAGACGTCTACATTGGCAACGTGGTCAAATGCCGTCCACCGGGAAACCGCACCCCGGAAAAAGATGAATGCGACACCTGTTCACCGTTCCTGCTGCGGCAGATTGAAGTCATTAAGCCCAAGGTGATTGTGGCGCTGGGCGCGGTGGCGTCCAAGAACCTGCTGGCGATCAACGACAGCATGGCGAACCTGCGGGGCCACTGGTATGACTTCAAAGGGTCCAGGCTTGCGGTGACCTACCATCCCGCATATCTGCTGCGCGATCCGCGGCAGAAAAAAGAAGCCTGGAAAGATTTGCAGATGGTGATGAAGTATCTGGGACTGACTCCGCTGGCCAAGGCTCCCGAATAGCTGGGCCATCACTAACTGTTTGCGGACCTGCGAACCCCGTACAATCATCCCTACGCCCCATGCCTGAGTTTTGCGATGTCGCCTTGCCTGTCCCTTTGGACACGGTGTTCACATACCGGATCGCCGATTCCGTTCCGGTGATTGGCGCGCGGGTGCTGGTGCCCTTTCGGAATGATCGTCTCTCCGGCGTGGTCACGGCGGTGCATGATCGCGCGCCGTCGATGAAAGCTAAGACCGTTCTTCAGGTGCTCGATACTGAGCCTGTTCTCGATCCTGCCCTGATGAAACTGGGAGAGTGGATTGCGCAATATTATCTGGCGCCGATCGGCGAAGTGTTTCGTTCCATGTTGCCGCTGGCGGCGGAGATCAAGAAAGCCAAAATCTATCGCATGACCGAAAGCGGACACGAGGCGCTGCATGCGTCGGCGACCGCGGGCTCGTCGCTGCGCACGCGGCAGGACATTGATACGCAGATGCTGGAGTACGCTGTGCTGGATTATCTCTCGATGTCCGACTCCGGCGCGGCGCTTGAAGGGACCATACGTTCCGCCACCGGGGCGAACCGCCAAGTACTGGAGAATCTGGTGCGCAGAAAATGGCTGGCGCGTGAAGACGCGTCGGCCACGCGCGACGCCCGGCGCACCGTGCAGTTTGCCGCGCTGAAAGAAGTCACTGGGAAACTGAATGACAATCAGCAGACAATTGTCTCTTTCCTGCAGCAAAGCGGAGGCAAGGCCGCGGTGGAACTCATTCGCGAACTGGCGGTCCCGCGCACCACTTTGCAGACGCTGGTCAAGCGCGGGATCGCGGAACTGGTCGACGAAGCCGCGGAATTCAGTGTCAGCAGCCTGAAAAAGCACGGGCCAGCCCACCTGGATTTTATTTTCAATCCAGAGCAAAAGGCTGCACTGGCGACCATCAGGAAATCAGTGGATGACAACGCGTTTTCTGTTTCGGTGCTCCATGGAGTGACCGGTTCGGGCAAGACTGCCGTGTATCTCGCAGCGATGCAGGCGGTGCTGGAGTTGGGACGCTCGGCAATCCTGCTGGTTCCGGAGATCGGTCTTACTCCGGCGGCTGCGGCCAATCTTCACCAGGTGTTCGGCGACGAAGTTGCGATTCTGCATTCCGCTCTCTCCGCTGACGAACGCGCGGAGCAGTGGCACCGCATACGCCGTGGCGAAGCGCGGATCGTGGTGGGCACACGTTCGGCGGTGTTTGCGCCGGTCGCTAACCTGGCTTTGATTGTTGTGGATGAAGAGCACGATTCTTCTTATAAGCAGGAAGAAACGCCGCGCTACCATGGCCGCGACGTGGCGGTGATGCGTGGCAAGCTCGCCGGTGCGGCTGTGGTGCTGGCTTCCGCGACGCCCTCGATTGAGTCGTACCACAACGCGCTGAGCGGGAAATACGCGCTGATCGAGCTTACTGGGCGTGTGGAACGCCGCCCGCTGCCTGAAGTGGAAATTGTTGACATGAAGTTGGAGTTTCAGCAGAGCGGCGAAGACAAAATATTCGCCCAGCGCTTAATTGACGAAGTTCGCGAACGGCTCGACCGCGGCGAGCAGGCGATGATTCTGCTGAACCGGCGTGGCTATTCATCGGTCGTGCTGTGCCGGGCGTGTGGCGAAACTCTGCAATGCAAGAACTGCACCATCGCCATGACCTTCCACAAGGGCGGACACCGTATGGAATGCCACTATTGCGGCTATCGCCAGGCAGTTCCCAAGGTTTGTCCTAAATGCAGTAGCGAGCACATCTACTTTCTTGGCGCCGGTTCGGAAAAAGTGGAAGAGCGTTTGCACGAAGCGTTTCCCATGGCGCGCATTGGCCGTCTGGACCGCGACACCGTGCGCACGCGCCATGATTTTGAGCGCGTGCTGAACCAGTTCCACGCCGGTGAAATCAATTTGCTGGTAGGTACGCAGATGATTGCCAAAGGACACGATGTCCACGGCGTCACGCTGGTCGGCGTAGTGGGCGCGGATTTTGCGCTCGGCTTTCCAGACTTCCGCGCCGCCGAGCGGACATTTCAACTCCTGACCCAGGTCGCCGGCCGGGCTGGACGCGGCGAGACTCCGGGCAAAGTCATCCTGCAAACTTTTGCGTCCGATCATTACGCCATACAGTTTGCCCAGGTCCACGACTACAAAGGCTTCTTCGATAAAGAAGTGCGCTACCGCAAATGGATGCACTATCCGCCATTCAGTTCGCTGGCCAACATCCTGGTCCGCAGTGACAAGCTGGAGCAGACGCTGCAATGGACAGGGAAGTTGGGCAAGTGGTTTGAGTCCACGAAAAATGATGGCGTGCGTGTGCTGGGCCCGTCCGTGGCGCCGATCATGCGGCTGAAGCGCGACTACCGCTATCACTTCATCTTGAAAGCCGCGAGCCGGGAGAGACTCAACACTACATTAAGAAAGATGCTGGCATTTGCGGAAAGCGAAAAGATTTCTCGCACCAACGTGATTGTGGATGTGGACGCGCTATCGCTGCTCTGAGCCAATACCGACTGGCAATCAGCCACCGAAGATTGCGTCCTTCACCTGCTTCACGAACTCCGGCAAGCTCGAATGCGCAATGGGACTGTAAGTAAAAGTCAAAACAAGCATGAGCAGACCAAAGATCGCCAGTAATTTCCGGCTTCGATCCAGGGGTGTTTGGTCCAGGACCGGCGGGTGACGCCGGGCAAGCGCGAGGAAAATGGCCCATATGAACCAGGTCATGGAATAGAAATAGCCAAGCGCGAGGAGGACCGGAATCGCAACGAGCGAAACTATGCGGTGCGCGCGCGCATTGAGTGCAAAGAGGATGTGGCCTCCGTCCAGTTGTCCGCCGGGAAGTAGGTTCAACGCTGTTGCGAACATTCCCACCCATGCGGCCACTGCCATGGGATGAAGATAAAGCTTTGTTGGAGGCAGGAGCGCGGCGGCGGAATGGCTTCCCACCACTGCCAGCACCTTCTGAGCCGAGTAGAAAATCAGTGGGAGACCGAACGTCGGCCATGATTTCCCCGGCTCAATCGTCAGTTGCTTCGAAAGTAGCAGGCCCCAGAACAGGACCGGGACTGCCACCAGAAATCCGGCAATAGGGCCGGCTATGCCAATATCAAAAAGGTCGCGTCGGCTTCGAATAAAAGATTTGATCCGGATAAACGCGCCGAAAGTCCCAATGAGTGTGGGGGCTGGAATGAAAAACGGCAGCGTAGCATAGACGCGCCGGCGTAAAGCCAGCACGTAGTGGCCAAGTTCGTGCACGGTGAGAATTCCGAGCAGCGAAGCAGAGAACGGAATCCCAAGAACCAGTCGGTGCCAATCCTGTAATGCCCAAGTCCAAACCAGCCAGTGATCGTCGCTGGAGTAAGGCCAAATATTGTGGTTGAAGTCCTCCTGGAGACGGGCGCCAATGCAAAGTGTGCTTAGGACCGTCAAAAGAAACAGCAGTGCATGAAGCCAATACCGTCGCTTCGGCGGTTCGACGGTTACAAATTCTACTTCTTGGCTCTCAGGATCAAAGGTTGGGTATTCCGGCGGCGGAGACGGAGATAGATTTTCCTGCATGAAAGACCTGGGCCGCTTACTCGATCGACTGCAATTCTTTGCCCGGCTTAAAGCGGATGGCTCTTCCCGGAGGAATGCTTACTTCCGCTCCCGTACGCGGGTTGCGCCCGATGCCGGTCTTTCGCGGCCGCACGTTGAACACGCCAAAGCCACGCAGTTCAATGCGTTCGCCCTGGGCCATGGCTTTCTTCATGCTCGCGAACACAGTTTCCACGGCCAGCTCGGCTTTGGTTTTGGTAATGCCGGTTTTGGAGACGACTTCATTAATGATATCGAGCTTAATCAATGGCGCTCTCCTCAAAGGAATCAGGAACGGCGTAACTTGCAGATACTATTGGACTTCTGAGCATGTTGTCAATGGAGGCGGTCTGTCTATAAGATGGCCTCTCCGCCGTTCCAGCCGCATTCGCCGGTTTTGACGGCGAAATACCACAGAGGCAAGGACCCTTTTCATGGCTATTAAGAGTGACCGCTGGATCCGGAAGATGGCGCTGGAGCACGGAATGATCAACCCTTTTCACGATCGCCAGATGCGCGACGGCGTGGTTTCCTACGGCGTTTCGTCCTACGGATATGACTTGCGCGTATCCGATGAGTTCAAGATCTTTACCAACGTCAACTCCGCCATTGTCGACCCCAAGCATTTTGATGAGAGGTCTTTCATCACCGTGCAGGGTGACTCGGTTCTGATTCCGCCGAACTCTTTTGCGCTAGCGCGGTCGGTCGAGTACTTCAAAATTCCGCGTGACGTTCTGACCCTTTGCGTGGGCAAGTCGACTTACGCGCGTTGTGGCATCATCGTCAACGTCACGCCGTTTGAGCCTGAGTGGGAAGGTTTTGTGACGCTGGAAATCTCCAACACCACGCCCCTGCCGGCGAAGGTCTACTCGAACGAAGGACTGTGCCAGATTCTGTTCTTCCAGTCCGATGAGGCGTGTGAAGTGAGTTACAAAGACAAAGCTGGGAAATACCAGAAGCAGACGGGCATTGTGTTGCCGAAGATGTAGTATGCGCGCCCTTACAAACCATGAAGTCGTTGCATGGGTCGCAAGTCAGCCAGATCTGGTGGTTGATGAACGCGAACTCCGCTTTCCGCCATCCGATGTGGAGCCGCTTCATTTTCATTTCCCAATGAAAGAGGGCCAGCTTCTTTATTTTGCCCGGCTGCTCGCCTCTTTGCATCATGATGAAACTACTTTTGCAGGTGCTCTTTTGTGGATCACTCAAACGGGTGTTTGGGGAAAGTTTGTGGAAGACATCGGCCATAGGACCATGCGCCTGTTGCGAGCCGGTGGTTCCCAAAATGTGCTGCGGGAAAATCCTGCTCAACTCTTTGGCGAACACGAGTTGCTGGACGCCGTCATATTTCTGTTGCAGCCCATTCTGGTTGGATGGGATGCGTACTATTACCCAATATTTAAGGACGCACGCTCGGACTTCCTCGTAAAGATAAGTCATGATGCGTATGCTGACGTCATGCCAGTTGATCCTGCAGCACGCCGGGCCATCCAAGAGCGCTTGGCGGGAACGGCGTTCGGTGAAGCCGATTGCCGTTGCTTGTGAGGGATCGCTATCATTGCGAGGATCGTGGGGGTAGGGATCCCTCGCTACGCTCGGGATGTTTTTTAAGGCTTCGGCACTTCGCCAGCCTTATACATGTACCGGATAGCCGGCTTGTAAATCAGCAAATTGGATTCGCCTTCGCGGACCAGCTTGATGCAGTTCTTGTCGTACCACTCGATTAGACCGTGGATTTCCTCGCCGTCATTCAGCACCACGACCACCGGGGTCTTGCTCTGCATTTGTTTTTGGTAGTAGAAATTTTCTGCATGCGTCTGCTCGGGCGGAGCAATGCGCTTGTTCACATTGGACGGCACGCGATCAGAGCGTTCGAGTTTTTCCGAGCGGGCCGCTGTGCCCAGCGATGGCCGGATCAATTTACGGCTGACAAATCCTTCGTCTTTCTTTTCTGAGGCCTGAAGTGTGGCTGTTGCTTCGATTCCGTCTTTCATCACCTGTGTCCGTCCTCCCGCACGTTGCAAAATACGTGAGCGCGGGACCGCCGACTGGGAGGCCGATCGAGAAACGGAGAAGTTGACCGGGAGTTCCTGGCGGGTTATTGCTGTTAAACCTAACACAGCAGGGAAGCAGTTTCAAACACCGAAATGGAACTCAGGTTGCGGCTTTCCCGTCTTGGTTCGAGGAATCATGGTTCCAACAATCATGTTTCCATCGACAGCGCGAATGCATCGAGTGACAACGACCGCAGCACGTTGCGCCGCATGCCGCTTTGCACCTGGCCAAGCTGCTGTGCCGCCTGTGCGATCCAGGCGAAGCTGACCGGAGAAGCCAGTGACTTGAGTTCGCTCGTGATGTCGATGTTGCGGACCAGTTCCGGCGCGCCCGAGATTAGGGCCATCATGTCTTTCAGCACAGAGTAGAGCGCACCCAGAAGTTGGTCAGTCTTTTCTTTACCGTCACCGCCGGCTTTGTAGGTTTCCGTGGCTCGAAAAAGAATGGAATGATCGCCGGGCTGCAACGCGGCGTTCAACATGGCCAGCGCGTCTTTGCGTGCGTTGATGTATTGCTCCAAATCGAGTCCGCGCGCACGTCCTATGGCCCCGCCGCTGAGGCGCGCGGCAAGCTGCCGCTGGCGGGGGTTCCACTCCGGACGATGGCGCTCCAGATACTGCTCAATCTCCACGGTCGGAAGCTGGCCCAACGTAAACGTGACACAGCGTGAGCGGATCGTCGGCAGCAGTTCTCCCGGATTCTTGGCCAATAGAAAAATGTTGGCAAAGTCCGGCGGTTCTTCCAGAACCTTGAGCAGCGCGTTGGCCGCTTCTTTCATGAAGGCGGCGTCGGTAAAGATAAAGATGCGTTTACGGGCGTCCGCAGGCTTGAAGTGGCTGGACTGGATCACCTGCCGCACCTGGTCCACCTTGATCATCATTTGCGGTGGATCGGGCGGGACGATCATCACGTCGGGATGCGTCTGCACCAGAATGCGGGTCTCGCGTTTATCGGTGTCGCGCAGGTTCTCGCGCGCTTCCACGGCTTCGGCGAACCGGGCGTCCAGATCAGCGGCTTGCGCAATCCGTTCGCAGTTGCTGCACACGCCACAGTATTCGGGCAGGCCGTCACTCTCGCGCGGCTGCAAGCACTCCATGGTCTGGGCCAGCATCAGGGCGAGGGTGTATTTGCCCGCGCCCTGTGGACCGGCCAGGATCACTGCGTGAGGAAAGCGGTCGCGCGCCAGCATCTCGCGCAGACTGCGAACAATTTCATGGTTACCGTGAAAATCAGCGAAAGCCATCTGTGTATTAGCCTAGCAGCAGATGGGGCCACGGCAAAGGCCGCGCGCTATTCCAATTCAGCCTGGATCGTGTACTCACCGGCAGACATGTCCCAAGTGATGCGCAGAAGGTTCGGCTTGCAGCAGACCTGGCAGTCTTCCACGTAGCTCTGTTTTGATCCAGCGGCGGAGTCAACGGAAGTTTCATTCCACTCTCCGCAGCCTGCGCATTGGAACCCGGAGGCGGTCATGGTGAGAGTGAAGCCGTTCAGGCCTTGCCGCGCATCTTGGCGATCCACCAGCGAACGCCAACGCCCAGGAAGCGCCAGTCGTGGAAAAACTCGGGCGCTTTGCGCTCAAAGGCGTGTCCGATGAATTGCAGGATCCATCCGATCACGAACAGGATCGTGGCGTAAATCCACATCCAATGCAGGAAGATGGCGACCACAAAAAGCGCCAATGAGATGACAATCAGCGGAATGCCCAGAGTATGGCACGCCCGGTTGATGGGGTGTTGGTGACTGCTTGCGTACTTCGCGACCCACTCTTCGCTGGTGCGTTCCGGCGGCATGATGCGGGGATTATAACTCAGGGGAAAGGCAAGCAATTAGCAAATAGCAATTGCAATTAGCCAAAGCATTTTTACCGCGGATTAACGCGGATGAGCGCGGATCTGCGCCAGGCGTTTTTGAAGGTAAGCCGCCGTGTGAATCGCAAATCCGCGTGTATCGCGAAATCCGCGGTAAGGCTCGGCTAATTGCCTTCATAACAATGGAACTCATTGCCACGACTGAACGTAGATTAACTCATGCGCCGGTTCATCAAGCTCGCCAGAATTCTTGCGGTCGCCACCGGCGTTTACCTGCTGCTTGCCGTGGTCGCGGGCATCGCCGTCACTGAAGGTAGCATCAGGCTTTTTCATCGACCGGTCACCCATCGGCAGCAGGTTGCGGCTTATGTGCGGCAGCACTACCAGGCTTCACTTCAGGATGTCAGTATTCGGGCCACGGACGGAGTTGTGCTGAAGGGTTGGTACATCCGTCCGCGTGATTACAACGGCAGTGCCGTTTTGTTGTCTCACGGAATCACGGACAATCGCGAAGGCGTACTGGGCTATGCCGCGATCTTCATGGACCACGGTTACGCAGTGCTGCTCCCGGACACGCGCGACCATGGCGAAAGCGGCGGCGAATTTGCGCTTTACGGTTTGAAGGAAGCTGACGATATTCATCAATGGGTCTCATCGCTCTACGCGGACAGTCCGCCGCAGTGTGTGTACGGTTTTGGGGAATCGCTGGGAGCTGCGCTGGTATTGCAGTCGCTGGCCGCGGAGCCACGGTTTTGTGCCGTGGCCGTAGAAGACTCTTTTTCCACGGCGCGCGAGATGAGTTACGAGCGTGTCTCTGGCTTTTTGCACTTGGGCGACTGGTTTGGACATACGCTGGGACGCCCGATTATTGCGTCAGCCTGGTGTTACGCTCGTGTCCGATACGGAATTAATCTCTTGCAACCCAGTCCGTTGGAAGCTCTAAAGCGTTCGTCAGTTCCCGCGTTGCTGATTCATGGGACGGCTGACCAGAACATCAGTCCCAGGCATTCAATGCTGTTGGCCAAGGCGGCACCTGATCACGTTCAACTTTGGCTCGTTCCTGGTGCAGGCCACACCGGAGCCTGGATCGCCGCACCGCAGGAGTTTGAAACGAGGGTAGTGGGATGGTTCGATGGGCATGGGAGGGAAGCAATTAGCAAATAGCAATTGGCAATTAGCCGAAAACCTTACCACACGGATTTCGCGGATGCACGCGGATCCGTGATAAATGCTTTGGCCAATTGCCAATTGCTGTTTGCTAATTGCTCCCTCTCACCAATCTCTCTTCCACAGTCTCCACAATCTTCTTATGTACTTTCCCTGCCGGCTCGCGGGCGTCGATCTGGACGACTCGCTGCGGTTCGCGTTCGGCGATGGACAGGTAAGCGTCCAACACGCGCTTGTAGAAGGCGTGGTTTTCGCGCTCGAAGCGGTTTTCGTCGTTGTCCGCGCCTTTTGCTTGTTCGATATTTCGGCGGCGCGCGCGGGCGAGGTTGGCACCGAGATCGGAGACCATCAGGATGGTCAGGTCAGGCTGCAGATTGCGGCAGAGTGTCCCGTGGAGTTGCAGTACGAGATCGCTGCCTAATCCCCGGCCGCCTCCCTGGTAAGCTTCGCTGGAGTCGGTGAAGCGGTCGCACAGCACCCATTGCCCGCGGGCCAGTGCGGGCAGTATCTTTTCATCAATGTCCTGGGCGCGGTCGGCGAACATGAGCGCGAGTTCCGCCAGGGGAGACAGGCCGGATGTCCGCGAGCTGAGCAGGACGGTGCGGAGCTGTTCGCCCAGCAATGTACCGCCCGGTTCGCGGGTTTTGATAACCTTGAGGCCTTGCTTGCGGAGATGCACGGCGAGCTTTTCCAGCTGCGTGGATTTGCCGACGCCATCCAGGCCTTCAAACGTGATAAATTTGCCGCGTTCTTTGTGAGGCACGCTAGAGATTTAAACACAAGCGCAGCCACAACCCAAACTGGTGGCAGACTTGCGCGGACTTTGGCTAGCAGCCAGAAACTAGCAGCCAGGAGCTCTTATGCGACTCGGAGACGACATAGACGATCACTGTTCAAGTTGCCAGCGCACCACGGACCATTCGATTGTGTCCATGATGGGCGAGGAAGTGCTCAGGACGCGCTGCCGCACTTGCAACAGCGAACACAAATATAGAAAGAACAAAGGCCGCCGCAAAGAGATGACGGCCCAGGAAGCATTCGACAAAGTGCTGGCCACCATGCCAGGAATGCAGTCGGAGCCTGCGAAGCCAGGGCGGAAGAAAAAATAATTGTCGTGCCGCTGTTTAAGGGAAGACTGGCCGCGAATGCACGCGAAAAAACGCGAATCGGAAGTCTGGTTTGTGGTCAATTTTGATCGCACCGTTTTTCAGACCTCTGAATCTTCAGAGGCCAGGAGTGAGACGCGGCAGTGCCGCGNNCCCCAAGCCCGTTCTATTCGTGTTCATTCCCGTCAATTCGCGGCCAATCGGGGTTTCTACGCTCCGGTAACCCTTGCGCTGGGGCTGGCTGGCCTTTAAGCTGGTGGCCCTGCACTTCTAATGGAGATGAATATGATCACATGCTTAAAGCGCTTTGCGTTCACCTTGCTTTGCGTGAGCACTATCGCCGGATTTGCCCAGAAGACCCCCTCGACAGTCCAACCCATTAAGATTTTTGTTGACGCAACGCGCGCACCGGAGAAAGTCCTGCACGCGCAACTGCAAATCCCCGTGACGCCCGGCGAGGTAACGCTGGTTTATCCCAAGTGGATTCCTGGAGAACATGGTCCCACCGGCCCGATTACCGATCTCACAGGAGTGCAGTTTTTTGCCAACGGCCAGAGGCTGGCATGGCGGCGTGATCTCGACGAAATGTACACCTTTCATCTCACGGTGCCGCCGGGCGTTACCACGCTGGAAGCCCGACTCGATGAAGTCATGCCCGCCCCACCGGAAGGTTTTTCTTCCGGCGCGTCCGCCACGACGCAACTCAACATGCTGAGCTGGAACCAGGTTGTGCTCTATCAGCCGGGCAAACATACCGACGACATTCCCATCACGGCATCGCTCAAGCTGCCCTCTGGCTGGCACTACGGGACTGCGCTGCAGGTGCAGAGTGAAAGCAACGGACAGATTAATTTCCAGACTGTGTCGCTCACCACGCTGGTGGATTCGCCGGTACTGGCAGGCGCGCACTTCCGCCGCATTGCGCTTACGCCGGACGGCCCAATCCAGCATTTCATTGACGAAGTCTCCGACGGCGATTCGGCTTTGCAGATGTCGCAGGAAACTATCGACAAATTCAAGCGTCTGGTGGCGGAAACCGGAGTGCTGTACGGCGCGCGCCATTATCGCGAGTATCACTTTCTGCTGACGTTGAGCGACCACACCGCGCACTTCGGATTGGAGCACCACGAGGGCAGCGATGATCGCGTGGCCGAGCGCACCATGATTGACGATGATCAGCGCTGGCTGGCCGGCTCGCTGTTGCCGCACGAGATGACGCATTCGTGGAACGGGAAATATCGCCGTCCCGCGGGACTGGCTACGTCGGATTATCAGAAGCCGATGCAAGGCGACCTGCTTTGGGTCTATGAAGGACTCACTCAGTATCTGGGAGACATTCTTGCAGCGCGTAGCGGGCTCTGGACCAGAAGCCAGTTCCTCGACGAGACCGCCGAGACCGCTGCAGCGCTGGACAACACGCCCGGCCGCTCATGGCGTCCGCTGCAGGATACCGCCGATGCTGCCCAGCTTCTCTACGGCGCCGCGGCGGAATTTGAGAGCTGGCGCCGCAGCGTGGACTACTATCCCGAAGGCTTTCTCATCTGGCTCGAAGCGGACACAGTGATTCGCCAGCAGACCCACGGACAGAAGTCACTCAACGACTTTTGCCGAATCTTTCACGGTGGCGGAAACACTCCGCCCAAGGTCGTCACCTATACCTTCGATGACGTCGTGAGCACGCTCAACCAGGTTACGCCGTATGACTGGCGCAAGTTCCTGCGCGATCGGCTGGACACCTATGGCCCCGGCGCGCCGCTGGGCGGAATCATCAACAGCGGCTGGAAGCTCGTCTACGACGACAACCCCAGCGAGTACATCAAGGCGATGGAAAGGTCCCGCAATGCCGTGGACGCGCGCTTCTCCATCGGGCTCTCGCTTGACGATAAAGGCGGAATCCGCGACGTGCTGGTCAACAGCCCGGCCTGGAATGCCCACATTGCTCCCGGAACCACGCTGGTTGCCGTGAACGGAAGAAAGTACACCCCGGACATTCTGCGCGACGCGATCAAGGCCGGTAAGGACGCTGGGCCGAGCATTGAACTTCTGGTAGTCAACGGCGACTTTTACAAGACGTATGCGCTGCACTACCATGGTGGCGAGAAATACGCGCACCTGGTTCGCGATGAATCCAAGCCGGACGTTTTGAGCGATATCATCAAGCCGTTGGCGAAGTAGCTTTTTGTAACATCCCGATCCCGCAGAGCGGGAGAGGGAACCCTATATCGTGCCAGATCGCAAAAGGATCGAGACTATGGGGATCCCTCACTACGTTCGGGATGTGAGAGAACGCCTTCAAACAAGTCCGTCTCGACCTGCATCTTGATCGGTTTCGCGCTGGCAGCCATATGAAACAATTCCATTTGGCTGCGCTTTCTCACCATCCCTTCGAAGTAATCGAATAGCGGAGCCTGTGAAGTGTGTTCTTTGAAGGCTGCAATCTTGGCCTCCAGTTCGTGGGACTTCAGCGCGATTGTCGCAGACACTGGAGACAACGCGACTGGCTGCCGGTCGGGCATAGTAAACAAGGTGGTGGCGTAATAGAGCTTCTGAGCTGCGTGAGGAATCAGACCGCCTTGTAATTGGTCTGCGAAACGGTTATTGCGTCCAGCCCACTGAAACGCCATCGTAGCGAACAGAGACGCCATGGAATGATCGGGGTGCGCGGTGACCGACCCTTCCGGTCCAAAGGTAATGATCACGTGAGGACGTATCTGGCGCACACGCCGCGTCAGGTCGCCGACGACGGAGTTGAAATCCTGGAGAGCGAGTTTGCCGTCCGGGTAATCCAGCACCGAGGCATGACTGACTTTGAGCAACTTGCAGGCTGCAGCGAATTCCTTGCGCCGCATTGCGCACAGCTCTTCGCTGGACTTGGCCCCGCCGCGATTCGTGGCTGCGTCGCCGGCCGTCAGACAGATTACGTGGGTCTCAACGCCGCGTTCAGCGTAGCGGAGCAGTGAGCCGCCAAAGCTGCTGGCTTCGTCATCGGGGTGTGCAGTGAAACACAGGAGCCTGAGCATTATTTTTTGTGCAGCCCTTTCTCGTCCGTAAGTTCTTGTGTAACACGGAAGATGCCGTGATGACCAGCAGGGAAGGTCTCGGAAATGGAAGCATTTGCGTTATCAGCGTTTTGTCGTCAAAATTGATTCTTCCAAATGCTTCGAGAATTTTCCGCCGGCGCCGTGGTACTGCGCCACATGCAGAACGAGTGGTGGATAGCGGTCATTGAGCCCGGTTGCCGCGGAGAGCCCGAAGACCGCAAAGACCTGGTCGCGCTTCCCAAAGGAAACGTGGACTCTGGCGAAAAGCCCGAACAAGCGGCACGGCGCGAAGTACTGGAGGAAACCGGTCTGCGGGCCAGGACCGTGACGAAGCTGGCCGACATAAGATATGTCTACACCCGCACCTGGGCGGGCGGCGAAAAGGTCTTTAAAGTGGTGAGTTTTTATTTGATGAAGTATCATTCTGGCCGAATCGACGAACTCAAGGCCGCCATGCGGCACGAGGTTCGCCGCGCTTACTGGCTGCCCTTGGCCGAGGCCGCGTCCAAGCTGACGTATACCGGAGAAAAACAGATCGCGCGCAAGGCCCTGGCTTACACGAAAGCGCACCCAGACGAGCTTGCTTAAAATCCAACCAGGAGTCGCATGAACCAGCGAATTGACATTGTGAACGCGCTCCGCGCTTTTGCTGCCATGTTCGTTGCCTGGGGACATTTTTCTCTGAACCAGGGGCCCTGGCTGAATCTGAGCGGCAAGTACGGATACACGGGCGTCTATGTCTTTTTTGTGATCTCCGGGTTCATCATTCCTTACAGCTTGCAGCGCGGCGGATATGAGCTACGTAACTTTGGGCGGTTCATGCTCAAACGCAGCATACGCATTTATCCGCCTTATCTTTTATCTATTCCCATTACGCTTCTGGCACTAAGCCGGTTTGTGCATCCTCATTCTTCTGATGTAATCCATGTGACGTTCTGGCAGGTGTGCAGCCACCTGCTGTATCTCAATGATCTGGTGGGCTCGCCCTGGATCAACGTTGTTTACTGGACGCTGGCCATTGAATTTCAGTGGTACGTGCTGGCCGGGCTGCTGCACGGACTGTTTGTGAGCCGCAGTGCCGTCGTCCGCTTTATCCCGGTGGCGCTTGCGGTGGTGGTGTACTTTCTCACGACGAGCGATCGGATTGTTTTTCACGGGATGCCCGTCTTCCTGATCGGAGTTTTTGTGTTTCAGTACAAGATGGGACTGATCGGCTGGCGGCGTATGCTGTGCCTGATCGCTATCATGGTGTGGACCATGCGTGGACCAACCGGAATGCTCATTGCCTGGATTGCGGCGGCCACCGGCCTGGTAATTGCGTTTGTGTCGTTTCGCAATCGCATCGCGGACTTTCTCGGCGACGTCAGCTATTCCGTCTATCTTTTCCATTTGCCGATCGGCGTGACAGTTATTGGCTGGCTCTCTTATCTGCTGCCTTATTCCGGTGTCTACCTGGTCGTGCTCGATATTCTTGGGATCGCTGCTTCCGTAGCAGGCGCGTACGTGCTCTATCGATGGGTGGAGAAGCCGGCGCAGGACCTGGCGTCGCGTATACGTTTTCTGCCGGCCCGTCCACCTGAAATTGTTCTTGCCACGCGGTAGCAGCGGAATGAATTGGTGCTTAGTTGACTGAATGAACGCTCATTCATTACACTTTGGGAGGTTTCTACGATGGCCAAAACTGGGTCATCCGACTCAGTTAGAATCACGGCGTAGCTCAAAAAACAAGCGCAGTCTCTGCGCCAGGAGCAAAGACAACCATGCACCGTAGGATCGATAAAGTTGCTGTCCTGGGCGCCGGAACCATGGGTGCAAGAATCGCCGCACACATGGCCAACGCGGGCATACCTTGTTATCTGCTGGATATTGTTCCTCCGGACGCCGCGCAGAATCCCGACAAGGCCGCGCGCAACAAGATTGTTGCCGCCGGGCTGGACGCCGCAATCAAGTCCAAACCGGCCGCCTTCTTTGAAAAAGGTCTGGAGCGGCTGATCACCATCGGGAATTTTGAAGACGATATGAAGTTGCTGGCGGGTGCGGACTGGATCATCGAAGCCGTTGCCGAGAACCTGGACATCAAGCGCGGGCTGCTCAAGAAAGTCGAAGCCGTGCGCAAGCCCGGCAGCATCGTTACCACGAACACCAGCGGCCTGCCCGTCCATAGCATTGCCGAAGGCTTCAGCGACGACTTCCGCAAGAACTGGTTTGGAACGCACTTCTTTAATCCGCCGCGCTACATGCGGCTTATGGAAATCATTCCCACGCCGGAGAGCGATCCCGCGGCGATTGCTACAGTCGCTCAATTGTGCGACGTGCATCTCGGCAAAGGAAACGTCTACGCCAAGGACACGCCCAACTTTATCGCCAACCGGATTGGCACATTTTCCGGGCTGAACGTTTTCCGTCTGATGCAGGAGATGGATTTCACCATCGAAGAAATCGACGCACTCACCAGCGCCGGCGGATGGACCAAATCTCCGACCTTTCGCACCATCGATCTGGTCGGGCT
>PLJN01000036.1 GCA_003140235.1 Acidobacteriaceae bacterium | reverse complement strand
TGGCGCCGAAAACGAGCGGGAAAATTCTCGAGGTCACCGTGCGCGAGGGCGACACCGTGACGGCGGGACAGGTGATCGCGCGCCTCGACGATGCGCAGGTGCGCGCGAAAGAAGATCAGGCGCGCGCCGCACTCACTAACGCGCAGGCCAAAATGCAAGGCGCGCGCGATCAGATCGCCGTGCTCGCGGATCAGTTGCGCCAGAATCAATTGCAAACAGGCCAATCGACTATGGATGCGGAGGGCCGAGTCCGGCAAGCGCAAGCGGACCTGACGGCCGCGGAGCAGTCCTTGCGCATTCTGGGAATCTCCAAACCGGAAAGCCTGATTGGAGCTACAGGATCGCCGGAGGTGCCGCTGCTTGCTCCCTTGGGTGGCGAAGTTGTGGAGCGGCTCTGCGCACCAGGCCAGTTGATTACCGCCGGCCAAACCCAGTGCTTCACAATTTCTGATATGTCCACGGTCTGGGTGATGGTCAATGTCTATGAAAACCAGCTTGCATATGTGCATGTTGGCGATTCAGTAACTATCAAGACCGACGCCTATCCCAAAGTATTTCAAGGACGAATTTCCTTTCTCGGCGCGGCGCTGGATGCCACCTCGCGAACACTGCAGGCCCGCATTGAAACCAGCAATCCCGGTGACCTGCTGAAGAAAGACATGTACGTAACCGCAGAGGTCGTGGCCGGCAACGTCAAGGATGCAGTGGTAGTGCCGGATTCGGCAGTACTGCGCGACGCAGAAAACGAACCTTTTGTTTATGTTGCGACCGGGCAGGATGCCAAGGGCCAGGAACAATTCGGCCGGCGCAAGGTCAAACTGGGCGAGAGCCACGACGGTAAAACTCAGATCATCAGCGGACTGCAGCCCGGAGACCGTACGGTGGCCGACGGCAGCTTGTTTCTGCAGTTTGCAAATTCATTTCAGTAAGCGGCTGGTGCTGGCGTAGACAAAGGAATCGAAAGATCAAAGATCAATGATCAATAGAATCGTCCAATTCGCACTCACCCAGCGGTTCCTGGTGCTGATGCTGGTTGTCCTGGTGGCGGTCTTCGGCATCATTTCTTTTCAACGCATGCCGGTGGATGCCTATCCCGACCTCGCCCCGCCCATGGTTGAAGTCATCACGCAATGGCCGGGGCACTCCGCCGAAGAAGTAGAGCGCCTGATCACCCGCCCTTTGGAAGTCGAATATTCCGGAGCGCCCAAACTGGTGGTAATGCGCTCCATCTCCCTTTACGGTCTTTCCGATGTCCGGATGACTTTCCAAGACGCCACGGACGATTATTTTGCCAGGGAGATCATCTTCCAGCGCACACCGGACGCCCAGCTTCCTACGGGTGTAACGCCGAGCATGTCTCCGCTGTTCAGCCCGAGCGGGCTGATCTACCGCTACGTTCTGGAAAGTCCCGACCGCAGTCCGCAGGAATTGAAGACCATAGAAGACTGGGTCCTGCAACGCGCATACAAAACCGTTCCCGGAGTCGCGGACGATTCCGGTCTGGGCGGGACCACCATGCAGTACCAGGTGCTGCTGGATCCCACCCGGCTTGTTGGCTACCACCTCACAGTCCAGCAGGTGCTCACAGCTCTATCCGCCAATAACGCCAACGCGGGAGGCGGTTTCTTCTCCCAGGGCGGCCAGTTCAATTACGTGACTGGAGTTGGGCTGGTCCGGGACACCAACGACATCGGCAACATCGTTGTGGCCAGCAACAACGGAACACCAATCCGCATACGCGACGTAGGCGAAGTCACCATCGGCAGCGCTCCACGGCTGGGACAATTTGGCTATCAGACCCACACCTCGAACCAGAATGACGCGGTCGAGGGCGTAATCCTGATGCGGCGCGGAGAACAGGCACAGAATGTTCTTAAGGCAGTAGAAAAGAAGACTGAAGAATTGAACAACTCCGTCTTGCCGCGCGATGTAAAGGTCAAGCCTTTCTATGACCGGAGCGGACTCGTGGCCCTGACCACGGAGACCGTCGAGAGCAATCTTTTTCGCGGCATGGTCCTGGTGCTGGTGGTGCTGATCCTGTTTCTGGTCAGTGTGCGCGCCGCCGTGATCGTTGCTCTGACCATCCCGCTGGCGTTGTTGTTTTCTTTCATTGTTCTGCACGGCGCAAACATTTCGGCCAACCTGCTCTCCATCGGCGCCATTGATTTCGGCATCATCATTGACGGCACCGTCGTCATGATGGAAAACATCTACCGCGANNGCGGCCCGCGATGTTGACCGACCCATTTTTTATTCCGTCGCTGTGATCATCGCCGCCTATCTTCCGATTTACGCGCTCGGTGGACCTTCCGGCAAGCTGTTCCATCCCATGGCGGACACAATGCTATTTGCTCTGGTTGGCGCATTGCTGCTCACGCTGACCCTGGTCCCGGTGCTCGCGTCGTTTTGGTTCAAGAAGGGCGTAAAAGAAAAAGTCAATCGCCCGTACGAATGGCTGAAGAGGACTTATGCGCGGCAGCTCGATTGGTCGCTCGACCGTCCGGNNTGCCGCACCTGGACGAAGGCGCACTGTGGGTGCGCGCCACCATGCCGTACACGATTTCTTTTGAAGAATCCAGCAAGATTGCGCCGCAGATACGCAACATCCTTATTTCTTATCCCCAGGTCACCGAAGTTGGTTCAGAACTGGGGCGCCCCGACGACGGCACCGATCCTACCGGCTTCTTCAACGTTGAGTTCTACGTTGGCCTCAAGCCGTACGGCGACGCTTCCTGGAAGGGCAAACTGGATACCAAAGCGAAGCTGACCGAGGCCATCAATGAAAGGCTTTCGGCGTTTCCCGGCATCATTTTCAACTACACGCAACCCGCGGAAGACGCGGTCGACGAAGCACTCACCGGACTCAAGAGTTCTTTAGCAGTAAAGATCTATGGGGCAGACCTTAACGTGTTGCAGGAAAAAGCGCTGGAGATCAAGAAAGTGCTTTCCGCCGTCCCCGGATTTACCGAACTAACGGTCGTCCGCGAACTGGGCCAGCCCAGCCTGATCATTGACGTAAACCGCGAAAAGATTGCCCGCTACGGCATCAATGTCGCCGACGTTGAAGCGGTGATCCAGGCCGCGGTAGGCGGTCAAGCCACAACCCAAGTCGTCCAGGGAGAAAAGCTGTTTGATCTGGTGGTGCGCATGCAGCCGCAGTTCCGTAGCGACGCTGCGCAAATCGGCAACCTGCTGATCGGCACGCCGACCGGCCAGCAGATACCCATCAGCGAGCTGGCCAATATTCGCCAGGAAAACGGCGCGTCCTTTATTTATCGTGAAGACAATTCGCGGTACATCGGGATCCAGTACAGCATCGAAAAGCGCGACCTGGAAACCGCCGTTCGCGCCGGACAGGATGCGGTCAAGAAACAAGTGAGCATCCCCGGCGGATACCGGCTCACCTGGGGCGGCGAGTATGACCAACTGGTGGAAGCCAGACAACAGTTACAAGTCATCGGTCCGCTGGCCATCTTTCTGATCTTCATGATCTTGTTCGCGCTTTACGGAAATTTCAAGTTTCCTGTGGGCATTGTGATCGGGGTCGTGCTCAACGGGCCGGTAGGCGCGTTGGTCGCGCTGAAGTTGACGCATACGCCCTTTAGCGTTTCTTCCATCCTTGGGTTGCTCGCGTTGATGGGAGTGTCCGTGCAAACAGGGGTCATCCTGGTCTCGTACATCAACAAGCTGCGGCTCACAGGCATGGACATACGCTCGGCCACGCGGGCAGCCTCGCTCCTGCGCTTGCGTCCCATCATGATGACCGCACTCGTGGCTTGCCTCGGCTTGCTGCCCGCAGCGCTCTCGACCGGAATTGGATCGGACAGCCAAAAGCCATTTGCCATTGTGATCGTTGCCGGACTGGTCTCACGTTTGGTGCTGGGCTTCTTTGTGAATCCAGTGCTGTATCGGATGTTCGCGAAGGAAGGCGACGTTCTGAAAGTGTGATGGCTCAGTGGTGTGCACTTACCTGAAATACGAACGCACGATATCGATTAATTCTTCGGCTCCCTGACGTTCAGCGGCGGCCGCTCGGGGACTGAGGACGTGGTGTCGAATGTGGCCTTCCACCAGTTCATTCATCAGGCCGTTGATGGCCCCGCGGGTGGCGGCAATGATTTGCAACACGTCGGCACATTCATCGCCCGCTTCCAGCGCAGTCTCAATGGCCTCCACTTGGCCACGGATGCGCCGGACACGCGCCACCAGTTTTCTTTTTGATTCTCTAATATGGGCCATACTCTACCTGGGTATCTTTTCGTGGGCTATGTTAAACTTCTTGGTCGATTTGGGATCTTTTGGTTATAAGATTATAAATGCAACCGAAAGACAGCATCATCCGTCTAAGAATTAAGTTAAGCAGCCGAACGCGAGAGTCAGTGAAATTCAAGCACACTAATTTCGCGCGCCCCTGGTCAGCCAGAAGCTGGCTGATTGTGGCTTGCCTGCTGCTCTTCGCCATCTCTGTGGCCGCACAGACCGTGCATCTCCATCCCGGTGATGTCGTCAACGACGCCAAGCATTGCCCGACCTGCCAAATGGCCCATTCGGTTCTTCAGGTGGTTTCGGTCGGGCTACTCTACATTGCCCTGAAAGCTACAGCCTATGTCACTTCCGCCGCCGCCCCTGGTCCCAAGTCGGCGCGCGTTGCGTTCTCACTCTTCTGTCGTCCTCCGCCACTGGTCTAGCTGGTTCTTTTCTCTGCCAACTGAATAAACAAACCACACGACCCATTTAGGAGGAGTCATGCGTATTTCTTTTAGAAACGTCCTGCTGTTGACGGCAATTCTATTTGTTGGAGTATTTGTTTTTTGTTATAACGCCGAAGCCCAAAGTTCATCGGGAACGATTCAGGGCGTGGTGAAAGACCCCACCGGGGCCGTTGTGGCCGGCGCGAAAGTGGAGATTTCCTACCCTGTCAGCGGGTTCCACCGCGAAGTTATCACCGGCGGGGTTGGAGATTTCCGATTTACGAATGTCCCTTTTAATCCCTATCATCTGGTCGTAACGGCCAAGACCTTTACGCCTTACATTCAGGACGTGGACGTGCGCTCAGGCGTTCCCGTAGTACTCGCTATTTCCCTCACCCTCGCCGGCGCTTCCACCACTGTAGATGTGTCGGCTACAGGGAATCTGCTGGAGATTGATTCCACGCCTCATACCGATCTGGACCGCGCTCTTTTCGACAAGATACCGCTGGACAAAGTGTCTTCCCTGAGTTCCCTGGTCACGCAGATGTCGCCGGGAGCAGTGGCTGACTCCGATGGTTTGGTCCATGGGTTGGGTGACCATGCGGAGAATTCCGTTTCCCTTGACGGCCAGCCCAATACCGACCAGCAAAGCAAGGTCTTCTCCAACCAGCTTCCGGTGGATGCCATTCAATCCATGGAAGTGATTTCGGGTGCGCCGCCCGCCGAATATGGCGGTAAAACCAGTCTGGTTATTAACATTACTTCTCGGTCCGGCCTTGGCCAGACTAAGCCCACAGGCAGCGTGACGACCTCCTACGGATCGTTCGGCACCGAGACTGCAGGATTCAACCTGGCTCTAGGGACCCAGAAGTTTGGCAATTTCATCTCTGTCAGCGGCCTCAACACGGGCCGGTTCCTTGATCCGCCTGAATTTCAAGTGGTCCACGCAAAAGGAAATGAACAGAACGTCTTCGACCGCGTGGATTTCCAACCGTCCGATACCGATTCCCTTCATTTGAATGCCGGCTTTACCCGCTCCTGGTTTCAACAACCAAACTCCTTCGATGCCCAAGCCACACTCCAGGACCAGCGAGCGCAAATCCAGTCGTACAATTTGGCCCCTAGCTGGACGCACCAGATCAGTCCGACGACCCTCTTTACCCTGGGCGCCTATCTTCGCCATGACACTTTCAACTACTACCCCAGCCGCAACCCTCTAGCGGACCTGACAGAAACGACCAGCCAGACCAGAAAGCTGACCAACGCAGGAATCCGTTCGGACATCAGTTACGTGAAGGGGATACACAACATTAAAGCCGGCGTCACCTTCCAGCACACATTGATCACCGAAGATTTCAAAATTGGGCTTACCGACCCAACGGTGAACGACCCTTGCATCACGCAGAACGTTGCCGGTGACTTTGTCGGCGCGG
Organism: Acidobacteriaceae bacterium; assembly: GCA_003140235.1. GTDB lineage: Bacteria > Acidobacteriota > Terriglobia > Terriglobales > Acidobacteriaceae > Angelobacter. Next base: position 2,860 of record PLJN01000036.1, on the reverse strand, counting down.
GCGACCCCACCCTCAATGATCCGGCGCAATGCGCCGGCGCTGGTTTTGGGCCGAATGTGGCCGCTAACCCGAATGCATCTGCTCCATTCGTTCCTCTGCTCGGCTGTTTCGATCTTACCAGGACCCCGGCCCCCGGCGATGGATGCGCCGCCGCGCAGGCTGGCCTGTTCGGATTCCACGGCCACTCCGATATCAAAGAGTTCGCCTCCTACATCCAGGACGCGATCAGCAAAGGCAACTGGTCCTTCAATGTAGGCGTCCGTTTTGATGTGTATCGCGGACTTTCCCGTGCCTGGCAGCCTGAGCCGCGTGCGGGAATTGCCTACAACATCAAGAAGACCAATACTGTGCTGCGCGTTTCCTACGCCCGCATTCTGGAATCGCCATTCAACGAAAACCTGGTCCTATCCAGCGCGGTCACCAATCCCGTGCTCAGCGCGTTGTTCGGACAAAGCACGGTCTCGCAGATTCAGGCGGGACAGCGCAATGAATTTCATGGCGGGTTCCAGCAGGCATTCGGTAAACACCTGGTAATCGACGGAGATTATCTGTGGAAGTACACACACAACGGTTACGATTTCAGCGACCTGCTGAATACGCCCATCTTCTTCCCCATTGCCTGGCACAATTCCAAAATTGACGGGTTCTCCTTCCGCGTCAACGTAGTCAACTACCACGGGTTCACTGCCTTCACTGTTCTGAGCCACGTCCGTTCGCGGTTCTTCGACCCGCAGGTGGGTGGTCTGGGTAGTTCTCCAGCGACCGGAGTTTTCCGGATTGATCACGACCAGGCTTTCCAGCAGAGCACGCACCTGCAATATCAGATAGGAAAGCGTGGGCCCTGGGTTGGTTTCAGCTGGCGTTATGACAGCGGCCTGGTCGCGGGCGCGGTGCCGTTCGCAACGGACACCACAACACCGGTGGACCTGACGGGTCTTACAGCCGACCAGCAGATGCAGGCCGGACTGTTCTGCGGAAACCAGGTCCCGACTTTGACGGCGCCTCTAACCACTTGCGCGCCGTCTCAGTACGGATCTACGAAGCTCACGATACCCGCGCCGGGGAAAGAAAACGACGACCACAATCCGCCACGCGTCGCTCCGCGTAATCTGTTTGATGCCAGCATCGGTCACGACAACCTGTTCCACGGCGAACGCTACAAGTGGAGCTTGCGTTTGACGGCTGTCAATTTGACCAACAAAACAGCGCTTTATAACTTTCTTTCAACCTTCAGCGGCACCCATTACATCTCGCCTCGCACTCTGAGTGCGGAAGTGGGATTCCACTTCTGAGTCGCTACCTGGGGGCGGTTTTTGATTTCCGCCCCCACGGCGACATTTCTGGTTAGGTGACAACTCCTTAATACGAAGAAATCCATTGGATGGCAAGAGCAAGATGGACTATACCATACCGGGGTAATGTAATAGTAAGACAGGAGGAAAATTATGTCAGATGCGATCATACCCGTCCCTGCAGGCATCGACCACTTTGGCAGGCATGAACATGATGAAGGCCACGGGCGAGCGTGGAATGCGCCTGATCTGGTCAGGGTGGCATTCGTGGCTCTTGCCGCCGCCGCTGTAGGCTTCCATGTCTACGAACCGTTTTCTTCCTTCAGCCTGATTGGAGTAGCAGCGACTCTGATCGGCGGCTATCCGATTTTCCGTGAAGCCGGGGCGAGCATTCTGGAGCGCCGCATGACCATGGAGCTTTCCATGACTATTGCGCTGGTGGCCGCGCTTTTCATTCGCGAGTTTTTTACCGCCTTGATCATCACATTGTTTGTTCTGGTGGCCGAGATCCTGGAACACCTGACCGTGAGCCGAGGACGAAAAGCCATCGATGATCTGCTCAACCTGCTCCCACGCACAGCCGAAGTCCTGCAAGATGGGATGGTTATCGAGACCCTTTTGACTGATATTAAACCGGGCGATCGGGTACTGGTGCGCCCCGGCACGCGCATTGCCGTAGATGGAGTTCTTGTTCGTGGTTCGTCCTTCGTGGACCAATCGGCCATCACCGGCGAACCGCTGCCCGTGGAAAAGATGCTGGGCCATACAATTTATGCTGGCAGTATCAATCAAACCGGCGCCATTGAAGTGCAGGCGACCAGCGTGGGAGCGGACACCAGTTTCGGCCGCATCGTTGAGGCGGTAGAAAAAGCGGAGCGATCGCGCGCTCCCGTGCAAAAGCTTGCCGACCGGCTCTCGGGATATCTCGTGTATTTTGCCCTCGCGGCGGCGCTCGTCACGTTCCTGCTGACCCTCTCGCTCCCCGTCATCATCACCGGCATCGGGCTGTTCCGGCTGCGTCCGTGGGCATGCGTCGCCGGGATCGTGCTGTCGATTTTCGGGATGATGATGGTCCCGTTCGGCACGATCGTCGGCGCGTACGGGCTGTGGGTGTTGTTCTCGAAGGACACCGAGCGCCTCTTTACCGCGGCGGCGCCGGCCGGTCCGCTGGGGTAGGCCCGGTCGACGACCTGTCTATCCTATTTGTCGACCGCGATCAGGGTTGATCCGTCCGCCGGGGTTCGTAACACCTTGCGCATCGTCAGCCCCGAGGTGCGGAGGACCGCCGCCGCACGGTGAAGCGGGAGGGACGTCATCCGTCGAAACTCCATCTGGAACATCTCCCCGACGATCTCTTCCTCGGTGAACTCCTCGGGTTTCTGCTGGCCCCCCGTGAGCCTTTGCCTGAGCGCCTCCTGCTTCGAATCGACTTGCGGCCGTCCGACCTGGGCGAGGCGGCGCAGCCATTGCACGAGCGCGCCGGTGATCGCGATGGAACCCTCGAGGCAGTAGGTCGCGTCGGCGCTGCCCATCTTGTAGGCGAGCGTGGTGAGCAGGCCGTTCTTCGA
>PLJN01000011.1 GCA_003140235.1 Acidobacteriaceae bacterium | reverse complement strand
CTAATTGCTAATTGCCAACTGCTGATTTCCGCGCAGCCAGCGTATTATGGGTAGAAATTATGACGTGCGCGAAGTGCGGTGCCACCATGAGTCTCGAGGAGAAGGACACCTCCTCCGGACGCGATATTCGCGAGTACAAGTGTTCCGAGTGCGGCCATTCGGACTGGGAAGACCGCGGTCCGGCTCTGTGGCAGATTCTCCACGACGATGCCCACGAACGCTTGGCCGGTGCACAGCCACCGCCGCCGCTGGTTCAAGCAACCGCCCAGTCCCTGCCCGAGCCCCAGCCAGAACCAACGCCCAACGCCTTTGCGCATCGGGCAGCCAAGGCGAGTTGGATCATTTGCGTTGTCGTGATGCTCCTCAACGGCTTTGGCAAGCGCATTGTTGGCCTGGGAGTGGCTCTCGAACTGGTCGCCTTTCTGGGTCTGGTCGTTGGCCTGGTGATGGGTATCGTCGCCTTATTCGGAATACGCAAATACGGGACGAAAGGTATTCTGGCGAACGCGCTTGTGGGCATTGTGATCAATGGGTTGTTTCTTTTGATTTTTGTGACGAACTTTTTTGCGGCTGTGCGGCGCGGGTGACGGTTGATCTCGCCCACCCTGTGTTTGATCAAGACGTTTCTACTCAGACTTGCCCTCGGAATCTCTGGCGGTCGATTTCTGCGAGTTGGGGTTGTCCGCCCAACGTCAAGACATGACGAATCACAAACTTTAGAGTTCTGGACGGATGGATCAGTTTTTCCCACTCTTCACGGCATTCCTGTGAAATATCGGCTTGATTGTCAATCCGTCTAAGCCAGCGGTTCACTTCGTCCATCATCTCAATTCTCTGCGCGCACAACGCGCCGCGCTGCAGGCCGTAGGCCTCAATGGTCTCCTTCACGCGCCGTGCCTGCTCCGGTTCTGCATCCAGTGCGGGATGCGGCTGGAGTTCCCCCGTATCCGGATTCAGCCAGAGAAGCAATTCAGGGTTCTCGGTGTCGGGCTTCAACAATCTGCCCTGATGATCAAGATCGCCCTTACTCCGGTTGCATATGCCGCATGCCGGAAACAGATTGGGCCAATCAAACACTAATTCAGGCCGCACTGTCTTAGCGTGATAGTGCTCGATCTCATCAGACGAAGTCAGACGGAGAATCCCTTCGCAAAAGGCGCATTTTCCGCGAGAAAGTGCAAGCAGAAGACCGCGCAGTATTCGCTTTGCCGAAGGAGTTGCCCAGTCAATCCTGCTGCCGTCCCGCAAACTGTCCGTCCAGCGGGTCGTCCACCTGGCGCGAAAGCGTGTGAGGGATTCCGGCTCAGTTGGTCGCACCAGTTGGATCAAGGTGAGCGCCTTTTTACTTTCTTGCCTTCACTTTTTCTGGCCGCTCATGTGCAGAGCCAGATTGTGACTGAAGGGAAGCTATCACAGAGTCACTAATTGAAACGACCGGGGAAACAATCTGCCGTAGCTCTTCGCTTCGAGAACTCAAAGCCAACGTTAACCCGGCCAACTGCTCCTTCTCTTGAGGTGAGAGCCTGCCCGCTTCTTGGTTCCGACGAAGCTGGTNNTTCGCCGATGGGCGCATCTTCCGGTGGTCGATTGTGTGCACTCCCATCTTCACTTATCTCCAGTACATGAACTCGAGCACCCTGACATGAGGCGATCACGAATGGCGAGTGCGAAGTCGCAAAAACCTGGACTTCCGGCAATACTTGCTTTATGGTGGGTAAAATGGAGCGTTGCCATTTTGGATGCAGGTGGGCATCAATCTCATCCAGAAGCAACACGCATGCCCGCTCATCCTTGGGCTCCCAATCATGCGCGTCCATACGCATAAGGAAATCTGCAAACCAGCCGACGGTGCTGCGGACTCCGTCAGGAAGCTGCGAAAAATCCAACCGGTTGTGGTACATCATCAGCATGGGCTGCAGGGAAGGTTCAATATCAACATCGAATCTAACGTCCTGTCCGCACATGCGCGTAAGCGCGTCTTCAAAGCGCTCGAGAGTTTCCGAATATTTTGACGTGCCGTTGCCGCGCTCTCTCGCGATGGCTTTCTTGCTGAACAGACCTAGAAGCCAGCTCTGAACAGCCTTGTTCTGGACAGTAGCTTCAAATGATAACGATTTTTCTCTGAATTCCTTGAGGCGAACGGAAAGATTCACTTCCGGCAAGTGCTTGAGCAGCCGCGACGGTCCATAGCCGGCTATTAGCAACCTTTGTTTCCACTCTGATTTTTCTTGGCCCCCAATGATCAAACATCCCAAGGGCTGACGCCCATATAAGCTTGACGTCTGGGACGCTCTTGCCTCGCTAGGCGGCCAAACTTTGTGAGAGCGACGCGGGCAATTACCTTTGAGCGATTCCACCTTTCCAGTGGCAAGTAACGTTATTACCCATTGGTACAGACGCTCTTCCCATCCGTCATTGGTGTCCATCGTTTGTGCGGTGACAAACGGTTCTATACCAGGCAGGCAGATTACCATCATCGCCTTGGTACCAGCATAGCCTCTGATTAAGTGTTCCCATTCCTGCCACTGAAAGCCATCTAAAGATCGCAATTCGGTTAGCCATGCAATAGTCCGCAGGACCGTTGATTTGCCGGAGCCGTTCACACCAGCAAAGACATGTGGACCAGGATGCGGATTTCCCGCGGCATCAGAAAAGTCAAAATCGAAGCTCTTGAGTGGTCCGATTCCTTCACCGGCCAAGCGCGCAATAATTGCCATGGTGCCCTTATTGTAGGGCGAGTTTCCTCTCTGTGCCAGCGATTCTTAAGCCGGGTGTCCCAGGGTTTTTGATTTTGAACTTTTGGTTCTGATTTCTTGAAGCCTTCACGACAATCGAAGTCGCGGTAGGGATACGGATTGCNNCGCGTTTTGCTGTTGCAGGTTCCTTTTGACGTGTACACTACTCCAGACTTCAAAACCCTATCGCTGACCTGTCCCGGCCTGCCGTGGATGAAGCTGATTAATGCGAAAGGTTTTTACACAGCGAGGAGCGTCATGGGTGGAATAATCGTGCGGTTCAGGAGCCTGCCGGAGAGAAAAGTTTTTGATCGAAGAATCAATCACTTTACGGACATGGTGCTCAGCGTAACTTGTTGATTCTTCGT
>PLJN01000050.1:2538-2675 GCA_003140235.1 Acidobacteriaceae bacterium | reverse complement strand
ACCTTGATCAGGTTCTTCTTGGCGGATTCAATCCCTTTGCGGATGGCTTGCGGCACTTCTTTCGCTTTGCCGGAACCATAGCCAACTACGCCCGAACCCGGATCGCCCACGACCACCAGAGCGGCAAACGACATGTT
>PLJN01000050.1:0-2449 GCA_003140235.1 Acidobacteriaceae bacterium | reverse complement strand
GTCCTTGGCGCTGGCGACGTTGCCACCGCTGGTCTTGCCTTTTTTCGCCGTACAGGCCGCAACCAGAGTGGCGCCGGTGGTATCGTCAATCACCTGCACATAAATATGGTTCAGCGAACGATACACATTCAGGCGTGGACGCTCCGGTGAACCAGCCAGCCGCTGTCGCAGCCGCTGATGGATCTTTTTCCGTGTCTTATCTTTTGAACTATCTGGAATCATGTTTAGTCCCTTTGCTTCGTAGTGCTCTTGCGCGCCACGATCAAACAAAATGTGTCTTGCTCGCCGCCAAATCGGTTGATCGGTTTCCAAGATCACCCGATCACCCGGTCACCCGATCTTACTTGGCTCCTGTCTTGCCGACTTTCTTCTTCAATTTCTCGCCTGCGTAACGAATCCCCTTTTGCTTGTAGGGGTCCGGTGGGCGTAACGAACGCATGTCCGCGGACGCCTGGCCGACTTTTTGCCGGTCAATACCGGTCACGCTCAGCTTAGTCTGCTTGGCATCAATCGCCACGGTCACGCCGGTAGGCAGCGGAAACTCAATGGGATGCGAATAGCCGAGTGTAAACACCACGGTGTTCTTTCCCTTTAGTTCCGCGCGATAACCGATACCGACGATTTCGAGCTCACGCGTCCAGCCTTTGGTGACGCCTTCCACCGCGTTGCTCACCAGGGCGCGCACCAGGCCATGCACGGCGGCGCGATCATCGTTTTCACGAATAACGTTGATGAAGCCGTCCTTGGTTTCGAGTTTCACGCCCGCAGGCATGTGCGTCTCCACGGTGCCCTTGGGCCCCTGGACGACAACGTTGTTGCCCTTCACTTCGTACTTGACTCCCGTGGGAAGCGGAATCGGTTTTCTTCCAATGCGTGACATTTTCTCTCGACCCTTCGTTTAAGCAAGTCCCTTGATCACTTCTGCAATCAAGTTCCACGCTGGTTAGCTACTGGCCTCTAGCTTCTAGCTGCTGGCCAAAAAACCCAAATTCTTTTCGGTACACGCAAACACGTGGCCTGAAACATGCTGGCTAGCAGCTAGTAGCTAGCGGCCCAGCAGCTTCGTTTACCATACCGCGCACAGAACTTCGCCGCCGACGCCTTCTTTACGCGCCTGGCGTCCCGTCATCACGCCTTTGGGCGTGGTGAGGATGTTGATGCCCAGTCCGCCGAGCACGCGGGGGATATCGTTCCGCCCAACGTACACGCGGCATCCCGGACGCGAGATGCGCTGCAAATTTGAAATAGCGGCATTGTTGTCCGGCCCATATTTCAAATAAATGCGCAGGACTTTTCTGCCTTCTTCTTCGGTCGCCTTGAAATTGGCGACGTAGCCTTCTTCTTTCAAAATGCGCGCGATCTCCTGCTTCAGGTTGGAAGCGGGGACATCGAGCTTCTGGTGCCGCGCGTGGATCGCGTTACGTATGCGCGCCAGCAAATCTGCAACCGGATCGGTCAAACTCATCTTCGTTCATCTCCTGTTATCGTCACCCGTTTGCCCCGGCCCCGCCGGAGAACCTGCCGTGACGTACTGCAAAACGGCCGTTGGCTCTTGGTACTTGGCCTTTGGCCAGCCGCTTCTTGCCCAAAGTCCATCGTTCGCCCTGTGAAGTCTCTACTCGCCTGCGTTTTGGCCAACTACCAAAGGCCAAATACCAACTACCAGGACGACTTCATCACTCCAGGAATTTCACCCTTCAACGCCAGGCCACGGAAGCACAGACGGCACAGACCGAATTTGCGCAGGAACGCGCGCGGCCGTCCGCAGATGCTGCAGCGGTTGCGATGCTGGGTGGAAAACTTGGGTTTCTTATTCGTTTTCGCGATCTTTGCTGTTGTCGCCATTTTTTCCTTTTTTGCTAAGTACTAAATACTAAGGACTAATCACTGCCTGAACGGCATTCCCATGCTCTTGAGCAGTGCCCGCGCCTGGTTGTCGTCCCGGGCGGTGGTCACGATGGTTACGTTCATGCCCTTGAGCTTGTCCACTTTCGAATAATCGATTTCCGGAAAAATCAACTGGTCGCGCAGGCCGAGCGTGTAATTACCGCGGCCATCAAAAGACTTTGTCGACACACCGCGGAAATCACGCACACGCGGCAGAGCAATGTTGATGAGCCGGTCCAGAAATTCGTACATGCGATCGCCGCGCANNGCGTCACGACCGGCTTCTGTCCGCAGATCTGGCCGAGGTCATTCACCAGCGGGTCCAGCATCTTCGTATTCTGCGTGGCCTCGCCGACGCCCATGTTTACCACGACTTTGTGAACGCGCGGAACGGCCATGGGATTGGTCAGTCCCAGCTCTTTGACCAGGGCCGGAGCGATTTCCTTGTCGAACTTTTCTTTGAGTCTCGGTGCTGTCTTTGTCGCCATTTGTTTCTCTGTTTTCTTTCTCCCACGGTTTCGGGGTGGTTACCGGTTCGTAGGTTAGCCTCTAGCTACTTGTT
>PLJN01000166.1 GCA_003140235.1 Acidobacteriaceae bacterium | reverse complement strand
GTGCTGAACGGGCTTTTCACAATGCCGCTGAGTTTGGTTCCGGCATGGACGGTCTCCTCCATCTGCCAGTTGCTGCGGCGCAGGTACAGGCCACCAGCCACCGCTGCTCCCGTTGCCGCGGCGCCCAGCAGGAACTTACGACGATTCAGGAAAGTAGACTTGGGCGTAATTTCCGAAGATGGTATGTCAGCCGGTTTCTTGATCAGCAATGGGCACCTCGCCGCGCACTATCATCATTATTATTACTCAGATTGTTAGATTCAGCCCGGACAAGAAAAGTGACAAATATGTCCTTGCAGCCCGGAGTGCTAGAATTCCCGAGACCAGCCCGGTGCCCAACGTGTCATCTAACTCTCAGCCCGGCCCATCTTCCGTCGGATTTGCCTGCTGGACCCTCCGGGCAGCGCGATCTCATCATCAAGCTCCCGTGCCCTCCGCAGCCGGAGTAAGCGCCGAGTGAACCCCAACGCTCCACAGCAACTCTTGCGCGCCACGGTGTTTCATACGCCGCGCAATCCATTTGTTTCCGAAGCCGCGCTAGAGGCTTTTGCCGACGGCGCTCTTCTGGTCGGCAACGGCCGCGTGCTCGCATGCGGTGACTATGCGGCTTTGCATGCGCAGTATCCGCAGGCCGCCATCCGCGATTTACGTGGCGGGTTTCTGCTACCCGGCCTGGTAGATACGCATACTCATTTTCCGCAAATACGCATTCTCGGAAGCCTGGGTCTTGGACTGCTCGACTGGCTGCACCAGTGTGCCCTGCCCGAAGAAGCGCGTCTGGCGGACGAAGGATACGCGCGCGCCGTGGCCGCCGAATTTGTCCACGGTTTGGCCGCGCATGGCACGACGACCGCGCTGGTCTTCGGCGCTCATTTCCAATCCGCCACAGCGGCCCTGTTTGAAACAGCGGCGAAGAGTGGTTTGCGTGTGGTGAGCGGGCTGGTCGTCTCCGACCGGCTGCTCCGCCCGGAATTGCATCAGACGCCGAGGGCTGCTTACACCGCGTCTAAAGAACTGATTCGCACCTTTCACGGCAAGGGCCGATTGCTCTATGCCGTCACACCACGGTTTGCTCTCTCGACTACTGAAGGCATGCTGGAAATGTGCCAGTCATTGCTGCGCGAACATCCCGACGTGCGTTTTCAAACCCATGTGAATGAAAGTCCTCGCGAAGTGGCCGAGGTGCTGAAATTGTTTCCCTGGGCCAGGGACTATCTCGGCGTCTACGAGCGTTATGGACTGGTGGGCGCACGCTCGGTGCTGGCACACAACTTGCATCCGAACGGCGACGAATTGAAGCGGCTGGCCGTGAGCCAGGCAAGCATTTCCCACTGTCCGTGCAGCAACGCGGCGCTGGGTAGCGGATGGTTTCCGTTGCGTCGTCACATTGAGTCCGGTGTGCGCGTTGCGCTCGGCACAGACGTTGGCGCCGGGACTGGCTTCGGATTAATGAAAGAAGCGTTGCAGGCCTACATGCTGCAACGTCTGGCGCCGGAAGGATTCGCGCTTGGCCCGGCGCACTTGTTGTATATGGCCACACGGGCCGGCGCAGAAGCCCTGGGGCTGGACGACGTAATCGGAGATTTTCAACCTGGCAAAGCCGCGGACTTCGTCTATCTACGACCAGAGGGAAACAGTCCGCTGGCCGCAGTCGTAGCACGCGCTGACAATCCAGCGCGGATGCTGGCCGCTCTCCTTACCCTCGCCGGCGCGGAATGTGTTCGCGAAGTATGCGTGGAAGGCGCGCCCGTCTTTTCACGCGACTCAGTCCAATGACAATGACCACGATAAAGAACATTGTTCCCTGAAAGAACCAGCGGCCTTTTCATCGTGGCCGGTTCGCCGTGTTAATAAGAAGAGCCATAGGAGTGCTTTACAGGAAGGCCATGGGCAGAGTCGACGCAATGAAGCCATATGAAAAAATGACCCAAATTCCAGATTAAGGTTATCTTAAGTTAAAACATCATGTAAAGAGACTTTAACTTACGACGGTTTGGATGAGATCAACCGGCCGCGTCGGCCAGCTAACCTACCGCCGCAACCAGCGATATCCCAAACTCAGCGCGGCGTCCATTGCGGATGGCCGGTAAAGAGTCCACTGGCAAATCCGATTTGATAGACCACCAGAACGCCAAAGGCCAGACTCAGGACTCCAGAAGCAAGTGCCAGCCAGTGGAAAAACTTGTGATGTCTTCTGCCCAGAAATGTGAAAGCAGAAGCGATACTCATGGTGATCAGCATCATGCCAGCAATGGTACCCACGCCAAAAACCAGCAAATAAACAATCGCCCATCGCGGATCGCGGATGGTAGTAAGCACCAGCAGCGCCACGGCGGCAGAGCCGGCAAGTCCATGAACAATACCCACAATCAGTGGCCGGATTTGCTGGTACATCCAGATCTTTCCCAATCGCCGGTCCATCACAGACAACGGCGTCTTGCCCAGCGTGTGCGTGTGCGCGTCCGGCGAGTGCCCCTGACTATGGCTGTGAGCGTGGCTGTGGACGTAGTCACCATGGCTGTGCGCATGCGAATGCACAACCTCGGGCTCTCCCGGCTCGTGCGTTTCATCGTCAAGCCGCGCACCAGAAGGGACCGCGCGCAGGAAGCCGGCAACGTTCATCACACCCAGAATCACCAGCATGAGTCCGACAGAAAGTTCCATGCTCAATCCCACACGCGCAGGAATGACGATCCCAAACAAAATGATCAGGGTCCCCACCACAAAAATCGTGAGCGTATGACCGATGCCCCAGAACGCCCCAATCATCGCAGCCCGCCCAAGCTTGCGCTGCCGGCTGACAATGGTTGTGACGGCGATCACGTGGTCCGGATCAGTGGCGTGGCGCATCCCAAGAAAAAATCCCAGAGCGATGATGGAGAGCAGGCTGGCCATATTATTTTTTTAGCTCAAAGAAAATCGGGCGAATCGTTGAGCATTATATATCTGCGTCCTTCGCCCGGGAATTCCCTGCTAACAGGGAGAAAAACAGGGCATCAATCAACCTTAGCGCCGGATTTTCGCGCCCCGACCCCGCTATCTATCACATTCGAAAGGCACAAGCGCAACACCGCTGACGGAAAATTCCGCAACGGAACAGGGATTAAAATGCGCACTATCAGGGAATAACAGGGACTCCTACAGCTCGCAACGGACGGCAACCCGCCGGTGTTACGTTGGCCAATGGCCGCGGACTCACAGGCGGGTACGCACTCGCGACATAGTCCTTCGCTACTGATTACCAGATACCGATTTTCTAATTTTTCAAATATCTTCCCACAACGGTCCGCCTGGGCGGGCCGGGTTTTCTGACTTAGAGAACGCGGTCGGCTCAATTCCTAGTTCGTGCATTTCGTGAATGAGCACCACAAGATTATGACAGAGCACCTTACAAAGCGTTTCGTTCGTCATGGCGGTAAACAGACAACGAATTGCTGCTGGCAGAATTAAGGCGCAACACTCTTGATTTTCTTGAGCGGGATTTAGGAGCTTGACTCTGAGACGCCATTGGCGCACACTCTTTCCAGAGTGCTTCCAACGGCACACTTTCAGGCCCGGATTGGCGTCCGGGCTTTACTTTTTGCGCGATTTATCCACCCGGCCCGGAAACGACTCGCATCCTGTATCTGGGAGTACACAAGCAGGTCACATAGACGCCTTCTTTGTGTCTGGTACTCTTCCTCTTCATTGGAGTACGCTCCACGATCAACAATTGATTGCCACACGTTGGACAACTCATGCGCTCACTGCTACGTGCGTTACGAACGATAATTGGGTGATTAATATCGCCGACTTTCTTCCACCAATTCTTTTGGACTTTTGCAGAATCTGTCATTATTGCTCAATTGTACGCTCGCTGTTTTGATTCAACGCACTTTTCAGACACTATCGAGGGTTTGGTAGGGGTTACTTTGAGACTAGAGCAAACGAAAGAGCGCGGTTGCTATGATTCCCATGATAACGATCAGAAGTGACATGACAGCCATGCACCCGGTAGGCGCAGGAGCATACTGCGCGTATTCGTGTGTGATCGTTACGAACCGCCCAGTGCTATCAAAGAGCACCGCCATATGACAACCTGTCTCTTGCCATTGCAGCAGCATTTGGTCTTGCGCCATCGAACTTCTGGATGTTGGTGGGCCGACAACGGCGATGATTTCCTGCCAGGTTTTCCCTGTCATGTCGCCAAGTGCAATGAACTTTGCGTGAAGCTCTCTACCAGGCCCGGTTATATCGCCACTGCTCATCGCGTTTTCCATTGTATGTTAACTGACGGGACGAACAAAAAGGCAACTGTGAGTTGCCCAATAATTCTATGCTCTACCCAATAAATCACACCGAATCGCCGGTTATTGGGCAAAGCCGCGTCAATGCGTCAATGCGTCAATGCCTCCATTGTCCATGTTTTCAATGCATTAGGCGGATCGTCATTTGGCTGGTTTGCAATAGGTTCGAAGCGTTTTCCAGGCTTGGGCCGCCCGCTCCTAACTCTGCTTCTCCCACATCAAGGAGCCTGTCGGAGATAGAATTCCCGGACGAAGAATCAACAAGTTACGCTACCCGTCGTCTCTGTAAGTGATTGATTCTTCGTTCAAAAACTTTTCTTTCCGACAGGCTCCCCGTCTGTTCCCGGTTTTCCGGAGGAAATCTCAAAAGCCAGGGATTATTCCTCGCATTTTAGACAGTGCTTCTTGCGCGACACAGACCTGTTTATGCGGACTCTACATACAGCAGGAATTCGGGCTCGTCCTTCAATCCGTCGGGCGCGTGCTTCTTGTCGTACGCAGGGATGAATACGGCGGGCGGATTGTATTGTTTCTTTTCCGAATCATAAGCGGATTGATAGATGCATTGGTCCTTGCGGTCCGTGAAGAAAAAGTTGCTGTTGGAATCAAAGGCCATTCCGGTAGGCGAGGTCAGGCCCGTAAGAAAAGTAGCGACCGCTGTACCTCCCAGGACACAGGCCAGAATGCAATCCGAGCATGCGATGTAAAGGCCGCCATCATTCGCAAGCAGGTGTGTAGGACTTTGCAGATTCGTGTTTGTAATCTGTCCCTGAAGCTGCCCCTGCGTCTTGGGCGGTTGGTCGGTCAGATAATAAATATTTACGGCATTCCCGGGTTCGTCTGCGACGTATAAAAGCCCGTTATTGATTAGCACATCGCGGACCGAATTCTGTGCCGGTCCCGTGGGTGGGTCAATATCCAGCCCCTGTGGCTGCGGTACGTTTGGAGGCGAGGGACTCACACCGTTCAGCGCGCCATAACATGACGCAACGAAGGTCCCAGGCAGGAACGGGTTGTTGGGGGGATTGGGATAGGTCGTCTGCAGATAGCTTGCGACTGCTAAAGAAGGAGGAGTCGCCAAGGGGTAAGGCGGGAGTAGGGTGACGACGTTTGTATCCTGGCTGGAGACGTACCCGTTATTGCTGGAGTCGAAAGCCACTGCGAAAGGATGGGCAATGCCGGTGGATACCGTGGGATCGGCGTAAATCCCGATGAAGTCATAGGGATAGGGAGTATCGCCGCTACTCGCTTCATAGACCAGAACCTGACTGGCGTTCTTATAGCCGTTGGCTATATATAGGTAACGTTGGGGCCGAACGTCATGCCGCGGAGCTCGGCGAGCGTGGGAGCACCCGAAGTTGCGAGGAGGGTCGTTGTCAGCAAATTCCCGCTATCATCGTAAGCCCAGATGTTCGACTCTGTTTTGTGGAAAGTGATGTAAAACATTTTTCCTCCCTGCCATTGCCAATTGAATGTTGATCGGGTGAAGGACGTCTTTGGGAAACCTGGGTTGGGCGGGTAGCCCGGGCGAAACATTTACAATCACCTCGCTCGTCGGGGCACCCCGCATATAACAATGTTTAACTTGCGCCACCGGCCCTTATACTCAATGTAAGTTTCGATTCAACTCGCAGGATGTCCCATAGAAGGCGCCGCCATTCAGGTTCAACCCGATTCTGCCTCCAGACAAGAGTTTGGAGGAGAATTCCTTCATTGGACCCGTTTCGAATACAATTTTGCCGCTTGGCTCAAGGTGAAACTTACCCGCACTGCCGGAAACGGAATAAGCGTTGGGGCCAGTGATGCGCAGGAGCATGGTTGTAGAGCGTCCTCCGGTCACACATTCATATGTGCCCACCGTCAAGTTGCCGCTGTTGGGAGTATTGTCTTCAGAATTCAGCAGGGAGTAGAGAAGGCTGGTCTCTTTGCCGTTGTCGTCAAATCGCACGAAGCAATAACTCCACTTGGGATCGAGACGCGTGATTACGCCTTTGCGCCCGTCGTTGGTTGAAACCCGTTTCCCGACAACGCAATCCTTGAATGATTGCAATTGTTGTCCTCGGCCGGCGGGCGCCTGGCCAGTACCTCCTGCCGCATTTAACAGTGAGTAGAGAAAACTGGACTCTTTACCGTTGTCATCAAACCGCACGTAACAATAACTCCACGCGGTATCGAGACGTGTGATCACGCCTTTACGGCCATCGTTGGTTGAAACCCGTTTCCCAACCACGCAATCCTTGAATGTCTGAAGTTGCTGTCCGTGAGCAGGCGCCACAGCCAACAGAATTCCTGCACAAAGCAAAAATACAATCGTGTATTTTCCGGGCATGCGGGCGATAGTATTGAATCCATCACCCAATTTCAAGGCAAAATCTAAGATGATTATCCTTTTCAGCCGGGCACAGGAATGAGCTGCCGGGGATTCCTTTGATGTAACCTTTCGAGTGTTCGCCCGTACCTGTGTAGCAATCAAAATGACGGACATCGAAAACCTCTACGAACGCTATGCCGGCGATGTCCGCCGATTTGCGCTGTACTTGTGCGGCGATGTGGTGATGGCGGATGAGATCACCTCGGACACGTTTGTGCGCGCGTGGATGGCGGCTGGCCGCATTCGCCAGCCAACGGTGAAAAGCTATCTTTTCACCATTGCCCGCAACGCGTATACCGATGTGTTGCGACGGGGCGCGCGGCACACGCAGCTGGACGAGAATATGCCCGATACGCGGGTCAGCGTGCAGACGCAAATGGAGCTGAGCGCGGAAGTGCGCGCGGTGCTTGCGGCGTTGCAGCAACTGCCGGAGATGGACCGCACGGTACTGCTGATGCGCGCGCTCGACGAAATGCCGTACGAGGAAATCGCGGAGACGCTGGGAATCCCGGTGGTCACCGCAAAAGTGAAGGTCCATCGCGCAAGATTGAAGCTGATGCAAACCAGGCAGGAATGGCGGGAACTCGTTCCCGCCACAGGAGTAAAACCATGAACGTTACACGGGAAGTGGTCACGGATTTGTTGCCGGTTTATTTCTCGGGCGAGGCCAGCGGGGATACCAAGGTGCTGGTCGAGGATTATTTTCGCCAGGATCCCGACTTCGAACGCATTGCGCGCACCGCGGCGACGCCGCTCGAAACTTTGCGGGCCGCCGCGCCCATCGCGGCCAGCTCACAAAAGGAGAAACGCGACCTGGAGAGCGTCCTTTGGGGATTGCGGCGGCGCCAGTGGTTGTTCGGCGTGAGCCTGTTCTTGACGCTCGCCCCGCTGTCATTCGATTTCACCCATGGACACATCGTCTCTCTGATGGTTCGCGACGCTCCCTGGCGCGCGTTTCAGTGGAGCCTGGCGGCGGTCCTGTGGTTCCTCTATTTCGCGCGCCTGCGCATGCGCACGGCCGCGTTGGTGTGCGCGATCTTTTTTACGCTGATCCCCATTCCCTTCGTCTTGCACTCGGTCTTCGCCGGCGGGCCAGTGGTGGAGTTCGCAATCGTTTGGATTATTGCGGCATTCATCTGGTTAGGGTATTTCAGGCAGCGCTCTTGTTAGAAACATGTCGAAGCAGTGATTTTGTTGTCACAAGGAGATTGCCCACATGATGAAAACAATGCTAGCAGCACTAATCACGATCATGATCGTGTCTATGTCCGGGATCACTCTGCACGCGCAGGACACTCACGCTCAGGACATCGCCGGCGACTGGCAAGGAACCATCAAAGTGGACGCGAGCGCTAGTCTTCGAATTGTCCTGCATATCACGAAGAGCGATAACGGCGGCTGGAGCGCAATGTTCTACAGCATCGATCAGGGGCCCGACGGCATACCTGTCAGCTCCGTGACACTGCAAGAGACCTCATCCACGGCGGCTATGCAGGAAAGCTCAGCGCGGACGGCGATTCCATCAAGGGCACTTGGACACAAGGCCAGTCGCTGCCGCTCGATTTTCAGCGCGCGACCAAAGAGACGATGTGGCAGCGCGACCCATCACCTCACACCATCTCTTTCATAACCGTAGATAATGGCGTCAAGCTTGAGGTCCTGGACTGGGGTGGCTCCGGACGCGCCCTGGTTTTTCTGGCGGGCCTCGGGAACACGGCTCACGTATTTGATAAGTTCGCCCTCAAATTTACCCCCGCCTACCATGTCTATAGCATCACGCGGCGCGGATTCGGCGACTCCAGCGCTCCCGCCCCGGCAAATGGGAACTACTCCGCGGATCGGCTCGGTGATGACGTGCTTGCTGTGATCGACTCGCTCAAGCTTACTCGGCCGGTTCTGGCGGGGCATTCCATCGCTGGCGAGGAGTTGAGTTCCATCGGATCCCGGCATCCCGAGAAAGTCGCCGGGCTGATCTACCTCGATGCCGGCTATCCCTATGCCTACTACAATCCCTCCCTTGGAGATCTAACGATCGATTCAAATGAACTGAGAAGAAAACTGGCCTTGTTTTCACCCAATACGGGGTCGGAAGACGAAAAGCGATTAGTCCAGGAGTTGCTCCAAAGCAGTCTTCCGCGGTTTGAAAAAGACCTGCAAGAAAAGCTAAAGGATCTCCAAGTGCAGCCAGCCTCGCCAGCTAACTCGATTCCACCCCAGATGCTGGCTGTTGTCCAGGCCATTCTCGCAGGCGAACAAAAGTATACGGATATCCGCGTCCCCGTTCTCGCTATTTATGCGCTCCCTCACGCCGGAGGGCCTGCGTCCAATGATCCCGCGGTGCGAGCCGCGGCGGAGGCCAGGGACCTTCGCATCACTGGCGCGCAGGCGAAAGCTTTTGAAGATGGCGTGCATTCCGCGCGCGTGGTCCGGCTAGCGCATGCAAATCATTATGTCTTCCTGTCAAACGAGGTGGATGTGCTGCGTGAAATGAATGCTTTCCTGAGTAGCTTGCCGTAGCGACTCGCGACGCCACCCTCATCATGTCTGGGCCGCGAGGGTGCCCAGCCTTTGTGGAGAAGCCGGCTCTTGTTTTTTCGGCTTTGCCGCAAAGGGTGGGCGAGATCGACCGTCGCTTCTTGCCGTGCGTTGCTTCCAAACCGGCGATGGGGACGAGCGCTTAGACTCGCACCGTGTCTCGGCGGCTTTCCTCTTGCGGAAAAACATTGTCCCTTCGGCCTATCGAGATTCTAGCCACCCACCTTTTGCTCCGAAGCCGAAAAAGCAAAAGCCGGTTTCTCCGCAAAAAATGGGGCACCCTCGCTGTCGTGAGGCTTCGAAAAATCAAAACAAAGATTCAAAATCGAAAACCTGGGCCACCCGCCTGCCTTGTTTGACTTCGCAGTTGCACCCTCAGTAACATCACTGGGTTTCCCGGGTGTCGGGCAGAAAAATCTATGTGTCCATTGGGCGTCGCGTCTACAGACCAACAGGTTCCCTCGCCATTGTGCAAAGTAAGAGATCTGTCGGTTGCCTTCCATGGCGCCAAGCGGCGGCTCACCCATGAAGTTCTGAAAGGAATTAGCTTCGACGTGTTCCCCGGGGAGGTCAGTGGGTTGCTGGGGGAATCCGGCTCGGGAAAGAGCACACTGGCGCTGGCCATGTTGCGCGTACTGCCCGCTCACGCTCGTGTGCGCGGATCAATCAGCTTTGACGGCCGGGATTTATTACAACTGAGCGAGCGTGAAATGCGCAGAGTCCGGAGCGCGGGAATTTCAATCGTCTTTCAGGAACCCGGGCTGGCGCTTAACCCGGTCATGCAAGTGGGAACTCAAATCATGGAAGTGTTGCGCGCGCACCACAACTGGAAGCGGCAACGCCTTCGCGATGAGGCCCGTGTCCTGCTGGTCCAGGTTGATCTCGACGACATTGACCGAATTTTCAAGTCTTATCCGCACGAATTGAGTGGCGGACAGGCGCAGCGAGTATTAATCGCTCAGGGATTGGCTTGTCGTCCAGCCCTGCTGATTGCCGATGAACCGACTGCCTCGCTGGACTCGACCATTCAGGCCGAAATCCTTGCACTGCTGCAGAAACTCCGGCGAGCGCACAACATGGCGCTCCTGTTCATCACTCACAATCCTGCGCTGTTACTGAACTTTGCCGAACGCGTCATGGTAATGCACTACGGAGAAATCGTGGAACAAGGACCAACGGCAGCCGTCTTCAGCCGCCCTGCTAACGCCTTTACGAAATTGCTGCTTTCATCCATGGACCAACGCACCCTGGCCGCGGCCGGGCCCGCGTGACTATGTCTGCTTCTCACGCGAGCGCGTCGCCTGCCGGACCACTGACGGAACCGTTGCTGCGTGTGCAGGGACTCAGCAGGAGGTACTACCGCTCCGGCTTTTGGCGCAAGAAGCAAGCGGTACAGGCTTTGAGTGATGTCAGCCTGGAAATTCAGCGAGGGAGTACGACTGCGATTGTCGGCGAGTCGGGCTCCGGAAAATCCACGCTCGCCATGTGCATCGCGCAGCTTGAAACGCCGGATTCCGGTGACATTTGGTTGAAGTCACAGCGCCTCAC
This sequence comes from Acidobacteriaceae bacterium, assembly GCA_003140235.1. Lineage (GTDB taxonomy): Bacteria > Acidobacteriota > Terriglobia > Terriglobales > Acidobacteriaceae > Angelobacter. Next base: position 14,680 of record PLJN01000166.1, on the reverse strand, counting down.
CGGGCTTACTACTGCGGAGCTACTGTCCATTCGCCAGAAGATCCAGCTCATTTTTCAGAGTTCCGCGTCGGCCCTGAACCCAAGGCTCAGCGCGGTCGAAATAGTCGCGGAACCCCTGGACATTCTGGGTACCGCCAGCAAGCCTCGACGTCGAGAGCTAGCGTTGGAGTACATGCAATTGACTGGATTAACCTCTGACCTCGTCGGGCGTTCTCCCTGGGCGTTGAGCGGAGGCCAGCGGCAGCGGCTGGCAATCGCCCGCGCGCTCACGCTGCGCCCCGAACTCCTTATCTTTGACGAATCTTTCTCTGGTCTCGACCTCATACTCGAGGCGCAGATACTCGAACTACTACGCACATTGAAGGCTTCCTATGGATTCACATACCTAGTGATTACCCATGATCTCGCCCTGGTCGCGGGCCTTGCCGATCATGTTGCCGTCATGCAGTCGGGCAAAATCGTGGAGCAAGGCGCCGCAAGCCAGGTCTTCCGGCATGCGCAACACCCGCACACTCGCGCACTTCTTGCCGCCATGCCGAGGTGGGAGATCGCGCGACCGGCAGGAAGTGGCGCATGAGATTTCTTTTGGGCCGTTTGATGCGCTCCGGATTTTTGCTGGTTGGAGTTTCGCTTCTGTCGTTCCTGCTTTTGCAGCTGGCGCCCGGCGACTTTTTTGACGAGATGAAGCTCGACCCACAGATATCACCGCAAACGATCGCCGGATTGCGCACGCAGTTTGGACTCGACCGCTCTCTTCCCGTCCGCTACGGTCTCTGGTTGCAATCCGCAGCGCGCGGTGACTTCGGATACTCATTCGCCTACAACAGCCCCGTGGCTCCTCTGTTGAAGACGCGCGTGCGCAATACCGCACTTCTTGCCGGAGTTTCTACCCTCATCGCCTGGCTGCTGGCGCTGGTAATCGGAGTGTGGAGCGCGATGCGTGCCGGCCATTGGGACGACCGCCTTTGCACAGGGGTGATGTCCATTTCGCTGGCCCTGCCGGATGTTCTGGTCGCGCTGGCGCTATTGCTGGTGGCGACGCGCACCGGAGTCTTCCCTGTAGGCGGAATGGTCTCGACCGATTTCGCCGATCTCACTCTCTGGCAAAAAGCCAGGGACATTGGCGCGCACATGATGCTCCCGGTGCTCGCGTTGGTTTTCGGATTGGTGCCTACTCTTGTCCGGCATGTCCGTTCCTCCGTTGCTGAGGCGTTGTCCGCTCCCTGGGTGCGGGCCGCGCGCGCCCACGGCATTGCCCCTGGCCGGCTCCTGCTTCGCCATGTGCTGCCAGTTGCCGCCAATCCACTGATCTCGTTGTTCGGCGTCTCTCTCGCAACTCTGCTAAGCGTCTCTCTTTTGATCGAAATTATTATGAGCTGGCCCGGCCTGGGTCCATTTTTTCTGGAAGCAATCATGGCGCGTGATGTGTACGTGGTGATTGGGACCGTGCTGCTTTCCACCGTTTTTCTGGTCGCCGGAAATCTTATTGCCGATGGGCTCCTGTTCGCGGCTGATCCGAGGATTCGCAGATCATGAAAGTGAAACCTCATCTCTGGATAGTGTTGGCCGTCCTGGCCGTTCTGCACGTAATGCTGCTGGTCCCCGGTTTTGTTGCGCCGTACAACCCAACGGAGCAAGACCGCGGCATGCCATTTGCTCCGCCTACCGCGATTCATTTCCGCGATCAGAATGGCAGTTGGCACCTGCGGCCGTTCATCTATGCCGTCGTCGCCAATGACGACGGAAGCTACGCGGAAGATCCGCGGCAGAAGTACTTCTTCCGGGCCTTTCCGTCAGGAGCACCCTACAAGCTCGCCGAGTTGGTCCCCTGCACCGTTCACCTTTTTGGAGTGGATGCCGGCGGAAAGGTCCTCCTGATGGGTACAGACCGTTATGGCCGGGACCAATTCTCGCGCTTGCTTTATGGAGGACAGGTGTCTCTGTTCGCCGGGCTTCTGGCGGCGCTGCTATCGCTCTCCCTGGGCGCGATCGTCGGAACAATCTCAGGTTTCTACGGCAGATGGGTAGATGACGGCCTGATGCGAATCGCGGAACTGTTTCTCGCGCTTCCCTGGTTGTATCTTTTGTTCGCGGTCAGGGCCTTTCTTCCGCTCTCAGCGTCTCCGGCTTCGACGTTCTTCCTGGTGGTGGCGATTATCGGCTTGGTGGGCTGGGTGCGTCCTGCTCGCCTGGTACGCGGCGTGGTCTTGAGCGCCAAAGAGCAAAAATACGTTCTGGCGGCGCGCGGCTTCGGCGCTTCCGACCTCTACCTGCTGCGCAGACACATCGCTCCGCAGACGTACAGTGTCCTGCTGACCCAGGCGACTCTGCTCATCCCGCAATTCATTCTGGCGGAAGTCACGCTGTCATTTCTTGGTCTGGGTGTTGCGGAGCCTGTTCCCAGCTGGGGTAACATGCTTTCCAGTTTGCAGCAGTACCACGTGATGGTTTCGTACTGGTGGATGTTCCTGCCTGGTATTGCGCTTGCGTTCCTGTTTCTTGGTTACTTTACCGTTGCGGACGCGCTTCAAGCGCACGTACAATCAGCCTCTGCCTAAACTGTTGCATCACTTCCGGAGAGCTGTATTGAATAGCCGATGTCGTTGGCCTGCGCGGTCGTTACGGTCTTTGCTGAGCTTGATGTACGTTTCGCTACTGGTGGCGCCATCCGCGGCAGTCGCACAGCGTCCCCAACCGATCACGCCCGCTGAAGATTTGCTGATTACCGGCAATGATCCTGGCAAGTACGGCGGTCGCGTTGTGGTCGCCTTGCGGGCAGAGCCAAAAACCCTCAACCCGGTCACTGCTTTGGACCAGCCTTCGCGCGAGGTGATGGGCCGGATGATGGCCGACCTGCTCCACATCAACGCGTTGTCGCAACAGGCGGAACCTGCGCTGGCAAAGTCGTGGAAAGTTTCTAAAGACGGTTTGCGTTACACACTTACGCTTCGCCGTAATTTGCGTTTTTCAGACGGCCACGCCATGAACGCGGACGACGTGCTGTTCACCTTCCAGGTTTTGCTTGATGAAAAAATCAACTCGCCGCAGCGCGATCTTCTGACTATTGGCGGCAAGCCGATCTCCGTGCAAAAAGTGGATGACGCAACAGTTCTCTTCGAGTTGGCCAGCCCGTATGCCGCAGCCGAACGGCTTTTCGATAGCATGGAGATCCTGCCGCGCCATCTGCTCCAGGACGCTTACCACGCGGGGACTCTGGCGCGAGCCTGGAACCTGACTACGCCGCCTTCGCAGATTGCCGGCATGGGGCCCTTTCGCCTCAAGGAATATGTGCCCGGCCAGAAGTTGACGCTCGAGCGCAACCCGTATTACTGGAAGATGGATCGCAGCCGTCAGAGGCTCCCTTATTTAGACGAACTGGTTTTTCTTTTCGTCTCCAGCGAAGACGCTCAAGTGCTGCGTTTTGAGGCCGGTGAAGCCGACATGATCCAGCGGCTCAGCGCCGACAATTATTCAGCATTGCAAAAGGATGCTGTGTCCCGCCACTTTCGTCTTTTTGATCTGGGCCCCAGTCTCGATTACAACTTCCTTTTATTCAATCTGAACTCCGCCATTCCAAAAGAGGCGGCGGATATCGTCCGCCACCAGGAATGGTTCCGTAACGTCAATTTCCGGCAGGCCGTTTCCGAGGCGGTTGATCGCGCCGCGATTGTGCGCCTGGTCTTTCACGGCCGCGGCACGGCACTCTGGAGTTCCGTCACGCCGGCCAACAAGCTGTGGCTTGACGCGTCTCTGCCGCACGCACCGCGCTCGATTGAGCATGCGAAGCAACTGTTGCGCAAGAGCGGCTTCTCATGGAATGCCGAGGGCGCGTTGCTCGATAAATCCGGCGCACCGGTTGAGTTTTCCATTCTTACCAGCGCTTCCAATGCGCAACGCAGCCAGATGGCCACGCTGATTCAAGACGATCTCAAGCAACTCGGCATGAAAGTGCAGGCTGTGCCACTGGAGTTCAAGAGCATGCTCGACCGGGTTTTCCAGACCCATAACTACGACACCGCTATCATGGCCCTGGGCGGCGGCGACGTGGACCCCAACTCGCAGATCAACGTGTGGATGTCCAATGGCGGCAGCCATTTGTGGAACTTAGGAGAGACAAAACCAGCGACGGATTGGGAAGCGCAAATCGATACCCTGATGAACCAGCAGCTCACGACGCTGGACTACAAGCGGCGCAAGCAACTCTACGACCGTGTCCAGGAAATCGCCGCGCAACAGCTCCCTTTCATTAACCTGGCCAGCCCCAATGTTCTGGTGGGCGCGAGAGAGAGGATTGGGAATTTCCAACCAGCGATTCTCGACCATTACACGCTGTGGAATGTTGAGCAACTCTACATTAAGTAGCTGTAGTATAAACTTGAAAAGTGGTTACCTCCGCGAAGCCTGCCGCCGGTGAAAAAAGCTCGTGGGATGACGACCGTCTGGTGCAGTCCTGCCTCAAAGGCGACGAAGACGCCTGGGGCGCCCTGATCGACCGCTACAAGAACCTGATTTTCTCGATTCCGATCAAGTATGGGTTCACACCCGACGACGCTGCCGACGTTTTCCAATCCGTCTGTCTGGATTTCTTGCGCGAACTGCCGCGTTTACGCGATGTCAAGGCCCTGCCGAAATGGCTGATACAGATAAGCGCCCACACCTGTCTGCGCCGCCGAAGGCACGAACTGCCCACGGGCCCTGCCGATCAAATGGAAACACTCCCGGACACAGCGAGCATGATGCCTGAGGACCGCCTGCATGAGATCAACCAGGAGCAGGCCCTGCGCAATGCCTTAGGCGGTCTTGCTCCGCGTTGCCAGAAACTGGTTCGCATGCTGTTTTATGAGAGTCCCTCACGGCCCTACGCAGAAATTGCTTCTCGGCTGGGTCTGGCCGTGGGCTCGATTGGTTTTATTCGGGGTCGCTGCCTGGGAAAGTTGCGGCGAGCCCTGGACCAAGCGGGCTTCCAATGAGCGATGGCTCCGCCACATCGAAGCAGGAGATCGTCACGGATGAACAGCTTGTAGCCGAATGCATCAAGCTCACCACCGAAGACACACGCCGGCAGTTCCTGGCAGCGCACCAGGAACTTGGCACCGCGGAAGCTGTCCTGCGGATGAAAGATCTCGTGCTCAGGCAATTGAGGAACGATCCCGCCCAGGCGCTGTGTCTCGCGGAAGTGTGCCTCATGATTGCCGAACAGCTTGACCATCCTGAGTCTCTCGCCCATGGCCTGCGCACCAAAGCCAATGCGCTCTACGGAGTAGGAGAACACAGACTCGCTGTCCAATACCATCGCCGTGCCGCTGATTGTTTTATTTCTCTGGGAAACCACGACGAACTGGCGCGCACGTTGAGCGCCTCGATCCAGCCCCACCTGCTACTGGGCCAATACGAAGAAGCCTTTGCCGCTGCCGCAGAAGCGCGGCGGATTTTCGAGGCCAGTGGAAACCGCTGGCGTATTGCCCGGCTCGATATCAACATCGGCAACATATACCATCGGCAGGACCGCTTCGCAGAGGCGCTGGCCTGCTACCAGCGGGCCCATCAGGAGTTTCTTTCGCACTCCGATCCTGAAGCTACCGCTGCGGTCCTCAGCAACATCGCAACCTGCCAGATCACGCTCAATGAGTTCGGCAGCGCCCTAGCCACCTACCAGCAGGCCCGCGAGTTCTGCGAGCAGAACGGCATGCCCGGCCTCGTTGCGCAAGCCGACTACAACATCGCGTGGCTCTACTACCTGCGTGGCAACTACGGCCGCGCCATCCAGATGCTGCGTAACACGCGTGAAGCCTGCCGCAAGAATGACGACAAATACCATTTCGCACTCTGCCACATGGACCTCTCCGAGATTTATCTGGACTTGAACCTGAGCCAGGAAGCGGCTGAAACGGCGCGCGAAGGCGCCGCCCTGTTTGCGTCCCTGGGAATGGGTTACGAAAATGCCAAGTGCACGGCTAATCTCGCCACCGCCATGGGACAGCAGGGCCACGCATTCCGGGCCTTGGAACTGTTTGCGCAAGCGCGCGACATTTTTGTGCGCGAGCAGAATTCATCGTGGCCCTCGCTGATTGATCTTTATCAGGCGCTTCTACTGTGTGAGGAAGGCAGGCTTTTTGAAGCGCGGCGCTTGTGCGCTTCCGCGCTTGAGTTTTTCGATTCTTCAACACTCACCGGAAAGGCTGTGCTCTGCCATCTGCTCATGGCGCGACTGCACGCTCGCAGCGGCGAGGTGAAAGAAGCAATCCAGCAGTGCTCCAGCGCGCTGGAGAAACTCACCGGCTTCGATGCTCCCATGTTGAGCTATCAGGCTCATTTGCAGATGGGCGAACTGCTGGCCGTGACGCATCGGCGGAAGGAAGCCTATGCCCTGCTCGAGACCGCACGGCAGCACCTGGAGAGCCTGCGCGGAAGCATGCACGCTCAAGAATTGAAAATCGCGTTCATGAAGAACCGGCTTGCCGTCTACGAGCGGTTGGTGGAACTCTGTCTCGCCGGCGAAGATTCGCGCGAAAAGGCATTTCATTATGTGGAGCAGTCAAAGTCGCGGGCCCTCATCGATCTGATATTTCAATCCGCTCCCATCCTGCCGCCTCGCGACCCCGCACAGAGTCCGTTGGCCCAAAACATCCGCGAGCTGCGGGAAGAGCTCAATTGGTACTATCACCGCATCGAACAGGAACAGCTTCGCCAACAGGACCGCTCTCCGGAACGCATACAGCAATTGCAGCAACAGCTTCGTCAGCAGGAGGACCATTTCATTCGTATGCTGCGAGAACTTCCTTCTGAAGAAGCCGAGGCCGAAGGCCTCCAGGCTGCGCGCCCGCTTGACCTCGAGGAAATTCGCTCCGCGCTTCCCGCCGGAGTGTCCATTCTTGAGTATTTTCAATTGGGCGAAACGCTCTACGCCGCTGTGGTCGGACGCTCTCAGTTGGAAATGGTTCCAGTCACTCCAATTTCGCGCATTGCCAACTTGTTGCAGCTGCTGCAGTTTCAAATGTCAAAGTTCCATTTAGGACCGGAGTACGCCGGGCGGTTCGCCGCGCAACTCCTGGGCACCACTCAGGCCCATTTGAAGGGGCTTTATGATGAGTTGATCGCTCCGGTCCGCCAGCATATTCAAGCCGAACACCTGGTTATTGTGCCGCACGGATTGTTGCACTATCTTCCCTTTCATGCGTTTTACGATGGTGAGCGCTATCTCGATCAGAGCTTCACTGTGTCTTACGCGCCCAGTTCCAGCATTTTCGTCCTGTGCAATCGCAAGACCGGGAATGCGACGGGACCGTCGCTGGTGTTCGGCGTGGCCGACGAAGGCGCGCCTCATATCACCAAAGAAGCCAGGGCGGTGGCGAAATCGCTGGCCACTACGCAACTCTTTCTGAACGAGGCGGCGAGCCTCAGCAGGCTTCGCCAGCAGGGAGCACAGGCCCGGTTCATCCACATCGCTTCGCACGGGTTCTTTCGCCAGGATAATCCACTGTTCTCCGGCATTCGCCTGGGCGACTCCTATTTGAGCCTTTACGACCTGTATCATCTCCATCTGCCGGCTGAGCTGATTACCCTAAGCGGCTGCGCCACCGGCCTGACCACCGTGGCCGCCGGCGATGAATTGTTGGGTCTCACTCGAGGCCTGCTGCAGGCTGGCGCCAAGTCATTGCTGCTGAGCTTGTGGAATGTGCACGACCATTCGACCACCGAGCTGATGAAATCCTTCTACGCCCGCTTCCGCGCAGGAAACAATAAAGTTCAGGCGCTTCGCAGTGCGATGCAGGAGCTTCGGGAGGTCTATCCCCATCCTTATTATTGGGCGCCCTTCAGGCTGATCGGCGGCCTCTAACGATGAATCAGGGGCTTAGCCGTTCTGTTAAAAAAACCTATAATTGCCTATATCAAATCGGGCTGAACGAGCCCTTACTTGTCGAAACCCAAGAATTAGCGCCACGGCACCTGTAAAGGGCAGTCCTGAAAAAAGTGCAGAGGGAAAATGCGTCACTTCACAATAGAGGAATGGGCAGACTTTGCCAGAAACGTCGTGTCCCCCGAAGACGCCGGGAAGATGCAGCAGCACCTGAATGGTGGATGTGGCAGATGCACTCAGACGTTGGCAACCATGAAAAGCGTTGCTGCGGTCGGCGCAAGAGAAGCAGGTTACGAGCCCCCGGCACAAGCTGTCCGCCTGGGCAAATCGCTCATGCCTTCGCAAAATCCCGTAGCGGCGAAAGCGCGGGTTCGTGAAATGTGGCCGCTGGTCTTCGACAGTTTCATGCAGCCAGCAATGGCTGGGGTGCGCGCGGCAATGACCACGTCACGCCAGCTTCTGTATCGTCAGGGAGACTCCTGCATTGATATCCGGTTGGAGCATGCGGTGGGCGCTAACGACATGTCCATCATTGGGCAGGTGCTGGATACACGCCAACCAGGGCGTGGTCCAGGCGCAATCCGGGTGGAGCTTTTGAGCGGCGAAAAAGCAATCGCCAGCACGGCAACCAACAACTTTGGGGAATTCCAGTTTTTGTTCCCCGTCGCCAGTGATCTCCAGGTACGTGTTGATCCATCGGGCGAGAATTATGTTTGCATCAAGATTCCCCCTCTTGGTCCCCCAAGCACAGAGGTATTGTAAATGATTGATTACAATAGCCTTGGACGCTTTGTGGTATGGCTACCAAGGTAATCTGACCGGTTGAATTGTTATACGGGATCAAGATCCCCCTCTTGAAACCATCCCCCAAAAATTGCATTTGCTGTAAATGATCGATTGCAAGAGTTTGGAAGCTGCCGTCGTTACCAACGTAATCTGGCCCTTGGTCACCAGTACATGTTTGAATACTGGTCTTTGGTAACACAGTGGCGCTTCGGTGGAATAAGGAGCCCTACCTATGAAACGCTTATTTTTGTTGTTGACGCTTGTTTTCGCGATTGGCTTTGTAAGCCAGCCCGCATCCGCCCAGTTCTCGCGGAATCACGGTGGCACGGGCGACACGCGCCTCATCGTGCGACACACGGGCGGCTTAAACGGACTAAATCTCTCCTGCTTGCTGGTGGGATGCGAAGTCCAACACGGTCTGGGGGACCCCGACGGGCACCTGTTTCTCGTGACCGTTCCACCCATCCTCAACCCCGTGACAACAATGCTCAACCTGCTTCTGCAGCCCGGAATCACCAGCGTGGAGATTGACCAGCCGGTGAGAGTGCAGGGCGCAAGTGCGGGCGACGCCGCGCAGTATCTCAACGACCGAACTCCGGTGAACTACTACGGCACAACCGTCTGGGAAGGCTATCTTATCCAGCCGGCCGTGCAGCTCATCCGGAGCGATGCCGTCCATTCCACCCTCCATTCCACTGGCGCCGGCGTAACGGTGGCGGTGATTGATACTGGAGTAGATGCCAATAGCACCGTACTGGGGCCATTCCTGGTGAAGGGATACGACTTTACCCGCAATAAAGCCGGTGGCGACGAAAGCGGCGACGTCAGCCAGTCAACCGTCGCAGTGCTCGACGGCGGTCACATCGCAAAAGTAAATCAGTCCACGGTCGCGGTGCTCGACCAATCCACGGTTGCCGTCCTGGATCAAAACGGCTATTCCGCTTTTGGCCATGGCACCATGACCTCGGGCATTGTCCACCTGGTCGCGCCTCAATCCAAGATCATGCCCTTGAAAGCTTTCGGTCCGGATGGGACTGGCTACGCATCTGACATTCTGCGGGCCATCTACTATGCCGTACACAACGGCGCCCAGGTGCTGAACATGAGTTTCGATTTCACTGAGTCCTCGCCCGAATTACGGAACGCGGTAGATTATGCAACCCGAAGCGGAGCGGTTTGTGTGGCCTCCGCGGGAAATGACGGGCAACAGCGGCTGGTATACCCTGCGGCGCTGCCCAACGTGATTGATGTTGCCTCCACCGCGAACGACGACAGGCAGTCGTCCTTCACAAACTACGGCGCTCCGCCGGTATGGCTGGCCGCCCCGGGTGAAGGCATTATGACCACGTATCCGTTTCAAACCTACGCAGCCGGATGGGGAACATCATTCAGCACTCCCCTGGTGACTGGCACCGTAGCTTTGATGGTCAGCCAGGGCCTGCCCAGTCTGCGGCCGGGGCATGGACTTGTCGGACTGAATAGCCCAACCACGGAATCCCAGGTGGCGAATGCACTCACCTACGTTCAGCCTATCCCTGCTCCCCCAATCGCCAACCGCCGCCTAGACGCTTACACCGCCGTTCGAACCTGGCAGGCAAGTTTGGGACTGCGGTAAGGGGAAAGCAGAAAGGGGGCTGACATGTTACATGACCTCAAAAGCCAGGCTTACGAGTGCAGTTTCATTCCAGACAGCTTGCAAATCAAGCAGCTGGAAGAACGAATGCAGTCCACTCGCACCGGAGTCATTTGTGCCCTCAGCCAACTGCTTGACCTCAAGGACCTAAACACTGGGATGCACAGCACACGGCTGGCAGAATGGGCCATGCGAGTCGGCGAGACCCTGGGACTCGAGGATACCTGTCTGCGCGACATCGAGGCTGCCGCAATCCTTCACGACATCGGAAAAATCGGTGTACCGGAAGCCATCCTGAATAAACCCGGAAAGCTTACCGCTGAAGAAAGAGCCATCATCAACAAGCATCCGGAGTACGGCTGGGCCATCCAGCGTCTTATTCCTGGTCTAGAACAGGTCAGCCTGTTCACGTTGCATCACCACGAGAATTTTGACGGCACAGGTTATCCCGGCAACCTGCGCGGCACGGAAATTCCAATCGGCTCGCGTATAGTCNNCTCGACGCTTTCGATGCCATGCTCTCGAACCGCCCGTACCGCCAGGGGCTGCCGGTGGAAGAAGCAGTTCGTCGGCTCATCAAAGACAGCGGAACCCAGTTTGATCCGGATGTGGTTCAGCCATTCATCCAAATCGCGGCAGCGGAAGTCTCCACTGTATTTGCCGCCACTGGAACAAGCCAGTCGGTCGTGCTCTAAACTTTTCTAGTTTTTCGGAGCAATCCAACCGCTCACCACCACGAAATCATGGCTCGCCGGGTCGAGCGCCAGAACAACCGCTCCGGCACTGCCCACTCGCCGGTTGGGACCGAAGGTGAGCGGCGCAGTTACACCGGTTTCAAAGTGCTGGAGGCGTTCCAGCGTACCAACCAGCGAGTCACGATTCGGGCGGCTTCCGCTTGAACGCAGCGCTTGCAGGAGAACACTGCCGGCGGCGAACGCAGACGTTCGCAACCCCAGGTAGGTCCGCGGCGAATGCCCCGCTTGCAAGAGCGAAAAGAATGCCGAGGCCTGGCGAGTGTCCGGAGGAAGGGCCGGCGCAGCGAACAGCGCGCGCGCGGCAACGCTTGGCGGCAGCTGGCCTACGCCGCTCTGGGCCGTGGAGATGAAACCTACCAGGACCGGGCCGTTACCGGCCTGGTCCAGTTCCCTGCCCACTCGAGCCAGACCCGCGCCGTCGCCGGCAAACACCAGGTAGTTGGCCTGCCTGGCAAGGACCGTGGTCACGGCGGACGGAACATCGCTCTGTTCTGAGACGATCTCCAGTCCATCGCGCGCGGCCTGACTGCGCAGCCCATCGACGACATCCTGGTCAAGTGCCGTTCCCGCATAGATCACCGCCAGACGAGGATGCCGCGGCGCTTCCTTCGCGGCGATGAAGTCGACGACTGCCCGGGCTTGATCATAGAGACTGGGCAGCAAGTAGAACACGTAGGCATTGGGCAGATTCTTGTCATGAGGTGACAGCGCGACTGGGCCAATCAGTGGAATTTCCGCAGTTTCCACGAGACGGCCCGCGTCCATGTCGCCTGCTGTCTCAAAGCTGGAGACCAGCGCGAAAACGCGATCGCCGGCCACTAACCGGCGCGTTGCTTCGAGCAGGCCCGCCGCGGTTCCGCCGGAGTCTTCTACGACCAGTTCGATTCTGCGCCCGTAGATTCCGCCGTTGCGCGAAGCGTCGGCAAAGAGCTGTTCGAGGGTCTCGCGGATGCTTCTTCCCGCAGGCTCGAGTGGTCCGCTGAGAGGAAGGGCTGCGCCGACCCGGATACTGGTGGCAGTTACGCCCGGGTCAGTGTCGTCGTCATCGCCGAGGCGTTCGAGATACGCGAGCAGCTCAGTGAGACGCTCGTCCGGCATGCTGTAACGCGGCATTCCGGGATGCAGGTGTGCGCCCGATGGATCAACACCCGCGGTGATCGCCCGGCGCAACGTTTCGGGAGTGTAGGCGGTCCTTCGCCGGCTGGTGACTGGCGAGACTGCCGGCGACATCAACCGCTTCCAGACCAGCGACGGCGGTTCGATGCCGCTTTCGCGGCTGCCTTCGCCCCAAATCCCGTGACACGTTGCGCAAGCGAACGATGACGACGGCAGCGGCACGCCTTCTGCACCGATCGTAGCTGTACCGACCGCCGATCCCGCGAACTTTCCGCGCCGGTAGATTTCGCGCCCGTGCTGCTGATCGAGCGTAAGAGCGCTCAAAAGCAGCGCGGCCACCAGGAGCATTCTCATCGGGCAAGATCGAGTGCGACGTTGGCGATGGCTTCCGCGTCACCGATGGCGAGAATTTTTCGCCACCCTCCTCGCGCAACATTGCCGACGATCAGCACGCTGGAGTGCTGGTTCTTGTCTTCGACGTAGCCGCCGAGTTTGGACAAAACACCATCCACATTCGCGTTGCTTCCGGTAAGAAAATACCAGCCCGGTTTGGCGCCGAATTTATCCGCGTAGGCCTTGAGTACAGACGGCGTGTCAGCCACCGGGTCGACGGTAATCGAAATGATGACGATGTCGCGCCCCAGCCGCTCGCCGAGGTGCTTTTGCACGCGCGCCAGGTTGGCGGTCATGGGAGAACAGACCCCGGCACACGAGGTAAACATGAAATTGATCAACACTGTTTTTCCCTTGAGCAGGTCGTCGTAGAAGTGGACCTTGGCGCCATCCTGCGTGAGCAGTTCAGCGTTGGGGAAATACTTGACCGCCGCCGCTGCCGACGGACTCTCGGGCTGGCTCGCCGCCGCGTCCTGTACGGTGCGCAGAATCACCGCGGGAGATGCCAATCCACTCACGCGCTGCCAGTATCCGGACACATCGTTGCCGATCAGTACCGTCGGAGTGTGGTCGAGTTTGTTTTGTACGGCAACACCGAGTGCGCCCAGCAAGGTGTCGATTTCCGTCTTATTACCGGTAACCAGCGACCATCCCGGGCCGGCTTGATACTGCGCGGCAAACCGTTTCAGGCGGTCCGGAGTGTCGGTGGTTGGATCAACGCTAATCGAGATCAGCCGCACTCCGCCGGCGTTTTCTCCCAAATCCTTCTGGACCTTCCGGAAATTCGCGGTGAGCACAGGACAGATGGTTGTGCAACTCGTGAAAATGAAATTGATCGCGACGGTGTGGCCCTTGACGAGATCGCTGTAGAACAAAAGTTGGTGGCCGTCCTGGTCCTGCACGATCGTATCGGGAATGCGGGGCTGCTCCGCAGCGGCGAGCGCGGTGAGCAACAGCAGCAGGGGCATCCAGGCTTTCATGCGGAGACAGCCTTCCCTTTCGCGGAGAGTGCGGACGGTGGCGCGTGCCTTGTTTTCCAAAAGCTATGCTCGGACCAGCGCCGTTCGATTCCGTAGTATACGCTGCGATGCGCAAGATATTCGGCATATCCGCGGCGCACACGGTCCGCGTACGCCACTGGCGCGTGTTCATCGCCGCTCAACCAGGAGGCCGCAGTCTCGGCGGCGTCCAGTCCGGAAGAGACCGCGGCAATGATCCCCTGCGACGACAGCGGATCGTAAGCCGCAGCGGCGTCCCCCGCTGCGATCCAACCGTCACCGGCGATGCGATCCAGAAAAGAACTTTCTGCCGGAACGATTCGTATTCCGCCCTCCAACTTAAGGCCATGTTCTTCGATGCGCCGCTTGGTCTGGACGGTCGAGACGAGTTGCGCCATCCACTGGTCCACTTGCGTGAGTCTTTGACTCTGGACAAAATCAGCGTCCGTCATGAAGACAGCGATCAGCTTTCCCTCGGGCAGCGGAGCCGTATACCACCATCCATCTGCAACTGCTTCGACGAGCAGCACCGGCTCGATCGACGAAGGGACATCATGAAAGGAAAAGTATCCGGCCGCACCGGTCAAGCGATCCAGCGAACTCCGTTTGGCGCCGGCACGGCGTGCAAAGACGGAAGCGCGTCCGGTCGCATCGACTACCATCGGCGCATCAATGCAGTATTCTCCGGAGCCCGCGGCCAGCTTGATCCGCCAGCCCTCGGGCATGCGCTCCACGTCGCGAAGCGCCAGGCATTCCAGCCATTCCGCTCCGCTGCGCCGGGCGGAGTCGCGCATCATGGCGTCGAAGCGGGCCCGGTCAATATGCCAGCCCGCGCCGTAAGGGCTCAGAAGGAAATCGCGGTCCGCGGGTTCCGGCGATCCCCACACCGAGCGGATTCCGGCGGAGGGAGTGTGACCGGCGCGTAGAAATTCTTCCCACACGCCGGCTTTCTCAAGCTGCGTACGGATGCCGGGCGGCAGACACTCGCCGATGTTGGGCCGCTGCTCGTCGCTCCTTCCGACGAGCGCCGTCCGCAAACCACGGCGCGCCAATTCCGCTGACGCCGCCGAGCCACTGGGCCCGGCGCCGAGCACGACCGCGTCGAAAGCGCGGTCGCGCACTTCGTCCGATGACATCAGTG
>PLJN01000027.1 GCA_003140235.1 Acidobacteriaceae bacterium | reverse complement strand
GTCTGCTCCAGCATGGAGGCGAACCCGAAGAACTCGCCCGGCACCGGTTCGTCCAGGACCACTTCCTGGTGGTCCTCGTCCACGGTGGTAACCCGGACGCTACCGGAGAGCATCACGTAAGCCTGTCCGCCCGGGTCTCCGATCTTGTAGATGCGCTCGCGCGGAGCGAAGGTCTTGAGCTCAACCTGTGCGGCCAGCACCGCGGTCTCATCATCGTCGAGCAAAGCAAAGAGAGGAACGCTCCTCAGCACTTCCGGCCTTAACGTCATAGAGGTCTCCTGTACGAACAAAGTTGATAGATTTTAGTCAACTTTTTGCATTTGTGATTGCGGCGGCAGAATTTGTGAGACGCGGGCCTGATTGGAAGAAAGAAACCCCTTACGCGCCGCTGCTTTTGTCTCTGCAAGCCACAGGAACTGGAGTAGAATCGCCCAGAAAGATCAAGCGGGCGATTGCATCGTCCGTTGAAAGGTCTTGCCTGAAGGCCGCTGCGGCCATTGATGGTTGATGGAAGATGGAAGATGGAAGCCGGAAGGACGTGTATCGCAGCGTGGCCATCAAGCAACAGCGACGCGAATGGAAGAAAAGTAGCGGAGGTAGCAATGAAGCAGCGCATTCAACGACTGGAACTCGGCACACCTTTCGATCAGTACGCATCTCCCAAGCCGACGATCACTCCACCCCAACGTCAGGGCGAAGCCCAGAAGCAATGGGGTTCGCTCAATCCAGCACAGAAAACTGTCGTGGAGCACGTGCTTCGNNAACGGGCGCGTCCCGCTGGCGGAGTTGCTCCGCTGGATGAACAACCAAGGGATCGATGGCGGAATAGATACAGTCCGTTCCATCACGCGCACCACGAACTTCCTGCAGGGTGGCATAGACGAGGACGAGGGTTACTGGACCAATCCAGAATTCAAGACCCAACTGGAAGAACTCGTCGGCAGCTAGCGGCAGTTCTACACGCACCCCCGGCGGGAGATGATAGATGATAGACGATAAACGATAGATGATGATCGTAACTTTGTTGTCGTCCGGGTTGTCGTCCGGCGGGTGGCCTGCCCTTCTTTTTCCCATTCTCTCTCGTACCCTCGGCTCTCAGGCGGACCCCTTTTTTCATTAACTTACAGTCGTCCGATAACTCGTGCGGCAAGGTCCTTGAGTTGCTGCTGGATTGCGGGAGTGAAACTCTGAATAGGCCCAAGATTGATATAGAAACGAACTTTGCCCTTGCGGACATGGAGCGCATGAGACGAGTCAAAATAAGCCTCGTCTCCGAGGCCGGCAATCGGCGTTGGCGGCCCATAAAACTTGCTCAATCTGGCGAACAGGTCAGCCGCTGCGGACGACGAGGGATCAACATAAGCCCTGAACCAGAGCTTACTCCCGTCCTTGGATAGATAATTGCAATCCGTCCCCGTAGCGGTGTTTGCGTAAGGACGGGGAGCGACGCTCTTTTGCGGGGCGTCGTAGGCACGTCCTAACGTCTTGCTTACTTCTGTTGCCGGCAGCAACGAGCAGAGGTCCGCGGGAGGCTCGGCCGCCTTAGCTAGCGGCACCGCGCAGATGGTTAAGACGAAAGTCGCGACGATCAACCATAATCTAAATCTATTCAAGTGGGCCATGTGGCACTCCTTTCGGTCCCATCTCTTCGATGATAAAAGAATGATAAAAGCGGGCAGCCTGAATGCGGCATCATTTCTTTTTTGGAGAGCGACCCCGAGTCCCGTGCGTCACTGCCGGCTTGCAGGTATCAGGGCTTCCGCGTGGAAGACCGAGACGTTCCTCACTACTCTCCGATGCGAATCGCACCCGGCAAAATAGCCGCTAACCCCTTGTCATTCCGAACGTAGTGAGGAATCTGCTTTCTTTTCGCGCTTTGGGAATGTTTGCCCTTGCGAGAAGCCGGCAGCCTGGAGACAGAGAATCTTTACTCGCAGCGGAAAGCAGATTCCTCCCCTTCGCAAGCTCAGGTTCGGAATGACAAGAACTTAATTGGCCGGCTGGCGGATAGGCAGGGTGGCCCGGCTTTCGACTTTGAATCTTTGCTTTGATTTTTCGCAGCCTCGCGACAGCGAGGGTGCCCCTTTTTTGGCGGAGAAGCCGGTTTTTTGTTTTTTCGGCTTCGGAGCAAAAGGTGGGTGGCTAAAATGTCGGCGTACCGAAGGGCATACTGTTTTCATCTTTCATCAAGAGGAAAGTCGCCGAGACCCAGTGCGGGTTGAAGCACTTGTCCTCACTATCGGTCTGGAAGAAACGCAGCGTAAGAGACGACGGTCGATCTCGCCCACCCTTTGCGGCAAAGCCGAAAGAACAAGAGCCGGCTTTCCCGCAAAGGGATGGGGCACCGTGCGCCGGTAAAAGCCGGCGAGATGTAGTGAATGAAAGAGTCATACAGTGAAGGAGTAGCGAACCACACTGGCCCCGAGTCATGCGGAGTTGCCCGCAAGGGTAGAGCCGAAGCGTTGACAGGGGGAAGTGCGGGCCAGGGCATTGAACCGCGAAACACTCTAAACTCCGGGACGCCGACGCCATGGTGCCAGGCGGAAGGCAACATCCGAAGCATCGCCCACGCGAGATGCGACGGAGCCCCGCGCGGTCGCAGACCCTGAGCACGCAGGGACACATCTCGCACGGAAACCGGGAGATCCCGTGTTCACCCGAGCGCAAGCGCACGCGGGACGTATCGGGAAGTCTAAGGACGTACGCCGATGATGAACGAACGCGGGAAGTCGGACAGGCCCGTAGTACCCGAGAAGTCCTCGAACCAAGCCAGTACAGCGGCAGCGGAGAGGATGGAGGGAAGGGGCTTGGCCAAAGGGAACCTGCAACAGCAAAACGCGTCCCGGACACAGTGCCGGAAACATGACGTGCCGAGTGCGCTGGAGCGGGTACGCGAAAGGCCGGAGGGGGCTATCCCTCATAAGCGTCACCACCTAAGGCAGGAGCCGGATGCGGGAAATCCGCTCGTCCGGATCTGTGCGGGGGGTACGGAGCAATCCGTATCCCTACCGCGACCGCCTGTGTCTTTATGCCCCCACGAGAACGGAAAAAAGACTAACGTCGGGCACCCGGCTTCCTTGTTGACATTGTCAGATTGTTTTGTGTAGTATCCTGACATAAGGAGTTAAGGATGAGCGACGGACCCCACCGAAGTCTTCCGATGCGGCTAGGCTGGAAGCACGTAGCAGAGCGTGGAGACAAGCGAGCCTTCACTGCCGACGAGATCAGCCATGCGATTGTCCCAGCGCTAGCGCAAGATTGCCGCGCCGAAATGCAACCCGGTCTTATCGACCGAGTCTACAAAGCGTTCCGGGATCACGAAACCTCCCTCTTCAAGGACGGAATCAGCAAGCAACTTGATGGCCTCAGAGACATCGCCGGATCGGGGATCGGGCGCATGGTTCTGGACCATGCCATGCTGGTAGCCGAACGTGGAGTAACGGGCAGAACAGGTCTGGAGCAGGCGCTTAAGAATGCGCTGGCTGATCGTGCCGCAAAGGGCGCTCGTCAGGTTGAAGAACATTATTGCCGAGAGTCGAGTTCGCCGCGCGCGCAAAAAGTCCGGGAGCGAATCGAAGAAGGTATCCGGGGCGCTGACATTGGTGGACTCGTGCGACAAATTATTGACGCTGATTCTCCTTCTCCGCGGCAGCCATTACGGCAAGAAGGCTTGGACGATGGAGTGAGGTTCTGATGCCAAGAGACATGAACAGTGCGGTAACACCGAGGATCGCCGTCGATGTCATTGAATCGGGAGGACGGAAGCAAAGAGGCTGGCTGCATTGCCAAATCGGAGAGAATGTCGAGTTCAACACCGCCCGGCTCGAAACCTATTGCTTCGCCAATTGGGAACCTGTGATTTACGATGCCATGCTGGTAGCGGCGGCTGTTGAGTTTGCGGACAGAAGCAAGGCCCGGCCTGCATTGAAATGGGACAGGGAGATCGAGCTTCGTATCCCCGTTCACGATCCGGGCCGGTGGAACCAACGTGTCCTGAATGCATTGCATGAAGCGCTTGATTTTTTGACGGGAGACCGCTGGAGCATCAGGTTCTATGCCCGTTCTCGTCCGGCCGACCAGCCGCGACAAGGGCTTTTGGATCTCCCTGAAGGACTAACCGCAGTCATCCCATTCAGTGACGGCCTAGATTCCCGGATTGTTGCCGACTTAATGGCGCGGCATATGGGCGAGAGACTTATACGTGTGCGCCTGGGCTCTAAGACCTGCGACGCAACATCGTCCGCGGGCCGCACATATCCTTTCACCTCCATCCCTTACCGCGTTCGGGCGTCCGAGCGGGATTTCAGAGAATCGAGCGCACGCTCCCGTGGTTTCAAGTTCGCGCTCATTAGCGGATTAGCGGCGTATCTGGGGAAGGCTGGCCAAGTGATCGTGCCGGAGAGCGGGCAGGGGGCGCTCGGGCCTGCTCTGGTTACGGTTGGCCAGGCTTACGAAGATTACAGAAGTCATCCGTTCTTCACGGACCGGATGGAGAAATTTCTGGCCGAACTATTTGGCCATCAGGTTCGATTCCAGTTCCCGCGACTCTGGTTTACAAAGGGCGAAACGCTTAGCAAGTTCGTGAATGAGTGCGAGGATTCATCCCGTTGGGCGGTGACGTGGTCCTGCTGGCAGCAGACCCGCCAAGTGAGTGTAGATAAGAAGAAGCGGCAGTGCGGAATATGCGCCGCTTGCATGCTGAGGCGAATGAGCGTGCACACCGCCGGTATGGCGGAATCGAAAACCACGTACGTCTGGGAAAACCTTAGCGCGACCAGTTTTTATCGGGGCGCGGCCCCAGCCTTCGCGGAGAAGAAAATCACGAAGAAAATGCGCGATTATGCGATCGCCGGCTCGTTGCACTTGGACCACCTTGCGGGGTTGCCAGCGTCAGCGGCAAATCGCAGCCAGTTGGATCTTCATTCTTTCCAATTAAGCCGCTCGCTTGGCGTGCCGCAGCAGGAAGTGCGCGAAAAGATAGATCGCTTGCTGGGCCAGCACGAAAATGAATGGAAGGGCTTTGTTCATTCCCTGGGACCGAACTCATTTGTGGCACAGTGGGCCATTCACGGAAGCTTATGACACCTCTTGAACAAATGGCTCCTGCGGATCTCGGCGAACGCCTGCGAATCGCGCGCGAAGCGGCTGGCGTCACGCAGGCCGACGCTGCTCTGGCGATTGAGGTTGCGCGGACAACGCTCGTTGCTATCGAACAGGGACAGCGTCGCATCCGAATGAACGAGTTGCAGCAGCTTGCTCGGCGATATGCCACATCGGTAAACGCGCTGCTGCGGCAGGAGGCGATTCAGGTCGACTTGGCCCCGCGCTTTCGGAAACTCATCGGCACGAGCGACAAAGCAGCCGATGCCGCTGCTAAGCTGCTAGCCGATCTAGCGAAGGCTGAAGTTGAGCTGGAAAATTTGTTGGGCTTCAGGCGTGTTCCAAATTACCCGCCAGAGCGCCCTATTCTGCGCGGCGATGTGCGAACCCAGGCTGAGCAGGACGCCATGGAACTGCGGCAGCGGCTCGGTTTGGGTAACAGCCCCGTTTCCGACATCGTGACGCTTTTTGAACTGGAGCTTGGCATCCGCGTCTATGTCAGACGCCTGGACAGCAAGATTTCGGGACTCTTCGCATATGACGAAGCCCTCGGCCCCTGCATGCTCTTGAATGCAAATCATCCGCGCGACCGCCGGACGCATTCGGCGGCGCATGAGTGCGGCCACTTCGTTTCAACCCGGCGGGAGCCGGAGATTCTGCACAGTTACGAGCATGAGAATTCGCGCGAAGAGCGGTATGCCAACGCCTTTGCGCGCGCCTTCCTTACGCCCGCGCGCGCGGTGACGCAGAAATTCCACGACGTAACGGCTGGCTCGGATCGGCTAAGCCGCCGGCATGTGATTGTGCTGGCGCACTTCTTTGGCGTATCCCGCGAGGCGATGCTCCGGCGACTTGAAGAATTGAGTCTTGTGAAACCAGCCACTTGGGACTGGTTTCAGTCCAACGGGGGCATTACCGACGATCAGGCACGCCAGGTGCTCGGCGATCTGCCGCTTCCTGATGCTTACAAAGCAGACGCAGATCGCCCGACGACGCTCCGACTGAACCTGCTGGCGGCGGAAGTGTATCACCAGGGGCTGCTGAGCGAAGGGCAGCTTGCCCGTCTCCTAAATCTGGATCGTGTCGAATTGCGGCAGATCCTGGACGTGGCGGAAGGGGAAGGGAGCGAGGCCGATGGGGTCACTATCCTGCTTGACTGACCCCGCAGCTCTCATCGCTGCCGATACGAG
>PLJN01000172.1 GCA_003140235.1 Acidobacteriaceae bacterium | reverse complement strand
CGCAGGATCTTGCCCTGCGTCTCCATCGGCATGTCGGCGACTTCGTCGAGATAGAGCGTGCCGTTATGCGCCAGCTCGAACAAGCCGGTCTTGCGCGGGCCTTCGGAGGATTCCACCCCGAACAGTTCCGCCTCGATGCGGTCGGGCGCCATGGTGGCGCAATTGATGGCGACAAAGGCATTGCCGGCGCGGCGCGAACGGGCATGGATCAGCCGCGCCGCCACTTCCTTGCCCGAGCCCGCGGGCCCCGCGATCAGCACCCGGCTGTTGGTGGGCGCGATCTTGTCGATCAGCACCCGCAGCTGGGCGATGGTGGGAGAATTCCCCACCAGTTCGCCCTCGTCGCCTGCCTTGAGCTTCAGCTCCTGCACTTCGCGCTTCAGCCGCGCCGCTTCGAGCGCACGCGCCGCAACATGGATCAGCCGGTCGGCCTTGAAAGGCTTCTCCACGAAATCGTAGGCGCCCTTCTTGATCGACGCGACCGCGGTTTCAATCGTGCCGTGCCCGGTCATAATGGCAATTTCCGTTCGCGGCAGAATCTGCCGGACGCGAGGAAGGAACTCCAGCCCGGTCATATTCGGCATCATCAAGTCGGCGAGAATGATGTCGGGCGAGTCTGTCTCCAGATAGGCCAGCGCAGCCTCAGCGCTTTCCGCTTCCATGCTGTGAAAACCGAGAGAGGCGCCCACGGTCATGCACAGCTTGCGGATGCTCTGATGGTCATCCACAATCAAGAAGCGGACCCGGAGATCGTCGTTCATCACACTCTGAGTCATTTTGCCCTGCCAAAGATTTCTTCCACCGTGATCACCAACTGCTGCACCCGGAACGGCTTTTCGATGTAGGGCACGCCGGTGTCGTTCAGCGTTTTCATGGTCTCTTCGTTTACGGTGTCGCCGGTTATGAACAGCATTCTCTCTTTCAATTCCGGCTTGTTGACCAGGACCCATTTGTAGACATCGGCGCCAGTGACGCCACCCGGAGTCCGCATGTCAGAGATAATTCCACTGAATTCTCCTGCTTCCAGCAGCCTGAGCCCTTCGACCCCGGAGTTGGCCGTCTCACAACGGTAGCCGCTGCGTTCGAGGGCAATGCGAATAAAGTCCATCACAGAGCGCTCGTCCTCAATCAGCAACAGCGGAAGTCTTTCCACCGGTTCGGCGACAAGGTTCATTGGCTGGCTCCTAGTGCGGTGGCCAGCCCCAAGTCCGGGTTGCTGGCAACCGGAAGGCGCACAATAAACGTTGCCCCGGGTGCGTCCTGATTATTGGCGCAAAGGATCTCGCCTTCATGCTCGCGGACGACGCCATAGCAAATGCTTAGACCCAATCCAGTGCCCTCGCCCACCTGTTTGGTGGTAAAGAAAGGATCAAAAATGCGCTCCGGATGCTTGATGCCTTCGCCATTATCGCGGAACAGGACCTCAATCCAGCCACCGTCGTGTTGCGTTTGAATTTCAATGCGGCCAGGCCTCTGTCCCGTGCGCACAGCGTCGTAGGCGTTGTTCAGGATATTCAGAAACACCTGTTGCAACTGATGAGAATCAGCAATCACTTCCGGCAGTCCCTCATCAAACTTTTCCAGGATCTGGACGCCGTGGTTGGCAAAATCATACGAACGCAGGGCCGCAGTCTTGCGCAGCAGGCTGTTGATCCGCAACGGCAGACGTTGCGGCGGACGCCGGCGAGCAAAGCTCAGCAGGTTCTGCACGATCTCCTTAGTGCGCTGGGCTTCTTCCAGGATCACTTGCAGGTCTTTGCGGGCGCTTTCCGGGATTTCCGGATTTTCCATGAGGAGATCAGAAAAACCCATGATCGCCGTCAGGGGATTGTTTACTTCGTGGGCCACGCCGGAAACAAGCTGGCCGACGGCCGCCATCTTCTCGGTGTGCATCAGTTTGGCCTGGATCATGGCGGCATCCGTGATGTCGGTCATCAGCACCACCACGCTGGTCACGTCGCTGCCTTCGTCCCGCATGGGGCTTAGATTCACGGAAAACTTGCCCGGGGAACCGTTGCCGCGCATGATCATCAGTTCCAGATTGTCCACCTGCATTCCGTGCAGGCTAGAGTCGAATCCTGCGGCAAACTCTTTTTTATGGGCGGCGCTGATGATGCCGTCGAGCCGGTGGCCGACCAGTGCCTGCTGATCGTACCCGCCAGCTTCATAGCAGCGGCGGTTGGCGTAACTGATGAGCCCGGCCGTGTCCGCGACCATGATCATGGTCTGCGTATTGTTGAGGATCTTGCTGGTGAAATCCCGCTCGCGCTGCAGTTGGGCCTGGAAGTTTTTCACTTCCGTGATGTCCAGGAATACGCCACGGTATTGCAGGACCTTGCCTTGCGCGTCTCGCACCACAAAAGCGTTTTCCAGTGCGTGAATCAGGCTGCCATCGCGGCGGCAAAGTGTGACTTCATAATTTCGTACAGCGCCGTACTCCTGCAAATGCCGGGTAATTTCGTTGCGTTGCTGTGCGGAGAGATACACCTGCGCGCCGAGGTCCAGTGTGAGAACGTCCTCGCGGGATTGATAACCGAGCATCCGCACCAGAGCATCGTTGACTTCGATGAAGCGCCCTTCGTCGGAAGCAAAGAAGACGCCTTCCTGCACGTTGTCAAACAGCTCCTTATAACGGCGTTCTGCTTCCCGGCGATCAGTAATGTCTTTGAGCACATGGACCGTTTGCAGTCCTTCGTTCAGAGCGCCGTGCACGCGCGAAGTGGACACCAGGTAGCTGCGCTCCAGTACCGGATGCAGATATTCGTCGGAGTCGTCTGCGCCGCGGCAAAACGGACAGGGCTGAACACTATCTGCGCTGATGGAAATCAGCGCCCGCATGCTCATCCCGATCAACTCCGCCGGCCGCACGCCGATGAAGTCCGCCAGGGATCGATTCACGCGCAACACGCGGTGGTGTTCGTCGTGCACCACGATGTAGTCTGAAATGGAATCAAAAATCTCTGCCCACTGGCGGCTGGATTGCGTAATACGTGTAAACAGGCGCGAATTCTCAAGCGCCACGGACGCATGGCCGATCAGGGCTTGCAGCAAGTTCAAGTCGTTGGGCAGCAGTTCTGTGGCAATGTCTCCCAGACCGAGAATGCCCAGCAGATCACCTTCAGTACCTTCGAGCCGGACCAGCGTCAGGTTTTCGCGGGCCAGACTGTGGGCCGCCTCGCGGTCCAGTGTTTGCAAGCCGCTTCCGGTGATCTTCAATCCCGGATGCCGGTCCGCATACTCCGACAGGGCCGCGTTCAGCTTGCGCTGTTCTTCTTTCTCCGGCTTCAGGCCATGAAAGCCGACGCATTCCACCTTGCTCCCCTGGGCCAAAGCCAGCACCGCGACCCGGGCATGCATCATGTTGGCCACGCGACCGGTAAAGTTTTTTACAAATTCCGGCAAACGCAGGGCCGAACCCAGATCCAGCGCCATCTCCATCAGGTCTTCCGCGCGCTTGCGGTGTTGCTCGGAGAGATGCAGGTTCTGCGTGGCCTCGAGCGCCACACCCACTTCCGCGCCCAGTGCCTTGGCGCGATGAATATCTTCTTCGCTGATTTTTCTACCGCCTTTGCGGTCCAATAGCCCGAGGAGACCCAGGATGCGCCCGCCGCCCGTAAGCAGCGGCACTCCGAGATATTGTTTGACCGCGTATTCTGAGCGCAATTGCCTGCCGGCTTCATCGGTTGGCAGCTCGTTCACGTCCTCTGAGACGTATGGTTCCCGAGTTTCGAAAATACGCTGCGTAGTGCCAACGCTGGACAGGTCAAGATCCACCGGGTTGGCGATGCCGCTAATTGATCCCCAGCGAATGCGGCATTCGCCGCCCTCGGCTACGGCGACAAAAGCCCGCTCAAATCCCAAGAAGTCAGCCGCTCGGACCACGAACTTCTGCAGGAAGCTATCCAAGCGGGACGTGGACGCTAATTCTGTTGAGATCTCGAGCAGTTGGTCCAGATGTTGCTGCTGCGCGGTAGAAAAGCTGGCCAGTTCCCGGTAATCAAGGGCCAGACGGGCCATGTTCCCCAGAATCCGGAAGGCAGTGACTTCTCCCTCGGAGAACGTTGCCGGTCGCAAAGCCACCAAAGAGATCGCGGACTGCGAGGTCACCAGCGGATGGGCCAGGCCGTGATAGATCATGGTTTGGTGACCTTGCTTGTGAGAAAAGCTGAAGCCGATCAGTACCTCTTGATCAATGGATTGCTCCGCGAACAACTTGGCGTGGTCCACCAGAGAAGCATTGCTGGTTTTTTGGTCTTCTTCGCTGGAAATGGCATCCAGCAAGTAGGTATT
This sequence comes from Acidobacteriaceae bacterium, assembly GCA_003140235.1. Taxonomy (GTDB): domain Bacteria; phylum Acidobacteriota; class Terriglobia; order Terriglobales; family Acidobacteriaceae; genus Angelobacter. The sequence goes on along the minus strand of PLJN01000172.1, from coordinate 12,891 downwards.
GCCGCTACGCACCAGCATCCCAGCGACCGTAAGACTGAATATCCGTCGCACCGCCTCCGTCACGTGAGCTCGCACAGAGGCTGTGTCCCCGGTGAGCAACGACAGTTCTGCGGAGACCTCCGCCACCTGGTGCAGTGGCATTGAGGCTTCACCTGGCTCTTGCCAGTCTGGCTGTCCGAGTTTCCTCTGTAGTCTCATAAAGAAAATTAAGTGCGGAATCTGAAGGTACTCCGCAATCTCATTTTGAGTCAATAGGAATAGCGGGGCCGGAACCACAGAAGAAAGCCTTGCCATGGCAGTAATTCGTCTCAGCGTGAGACAAATCAAACGTATCGATGTGTTGCCTGGTGAGACATAGGCCTTGGCTCAGAGCCAGGAGTTTCAACAGTTTTCCTAAAAATTAGCATCTTAAACAATTGATTTAAAACAACTTACAAGTAATGTCCCCGAAGAGTACTCATTCCCTCCGAGACTGGCCCTGGCATTGCACTTCCGAATGCGCCGCGCACTTTGTGCGTGGACATCTGTGTCCAGGTGAAGCTGCCCGGCCACGAGCCTATTTCGGCGAAACCGACATATGGCTAAAGAACACGGACCAAAAGATCGATTCTGATAATGGAGACCCTTGCCGATCAACGGCAGGTGGAGGTTGGGAACATGAGCATTGGCAAGAAACTTTATCTCGGGTTTGGATCCATCCTGGCCATCGTTCTGGTGATGTTCGGGATGAACATCTTTGCCGCGTTGAATGAGCAGAGCACCAAGAAAGTCTACGAAGACGCCATCAAGACGACCCAGGCCCTGGCCAAATTAGACCGGGCAAGGATGGACAACGGTTCCCGTCTGCGCGACTTCCTGCTGACTGGTGACCTGGACAACAGCCACCACCAATCCGAGGCGATTACCCAGGGAGTTGCAGAGGTTGACCGGAGCATCACCGCCGCTGAAGATTCGGTAGCCGGCATGGGCGCCAGCAAAGACAAGGCCCGGCAACTTCTCGCAGATCTTCGGACGACCGAAAAGAAATGGATGCAGGAGTTCGCCGGACCCATGATGGAAATGCGCCGTCAGGTCGATGCCGCCAACTCAACAGCGAACGCACTGCAAATCGCCTACCTCCAGGCAGATTCCGCCAAATGGACGGAACGTGAACAGGTGCCACTCACGGAACTGACCAGGATGATGGACTCTGCCCTGCAAGACGCCAAGACATCTGACAAGACGGCGAGCAGGGTCACGATGGGCATCAACATACTCGGCATGTTTTTAGTCATGGGATTGGGAGTGGGAATTGCATGGAAAGCGGCCCAATCCATCACCAAGCCTCTCGGCCAGTTGATTGCGGTGGCGGGTCAGATTGGTAATGCCGGCGATCTTGACCAGAAGGTCGAGGTCAGCTCGCAGGACGAAATCGGCCAACTGGCCCAGACCTTCAACAACATGGTGCAGTACCTCCGGGAAATGGCGGCGGTCTCTCAAGCCATTGCTGGTGGCGACCTTTCAGTGGAAATTCATCCCCGGTCGGAACGCGACACTCTGGGACAGGCTTTCCGCGAAATGACGCTCGGTCTTCGCAGCCTGGTCAAGAATGTGCGCGACAGCGCAGCCCAGGTAGCCAGTGGCTCTAACCAGGTGGCCAACGCTTCCGACGATTCAGCCAAGATCAGCGTGCAGGCGGCTTCCGCCATTGATGAAGTCACCAGCACCATGCATGAGATGAGCATCAACGTACAGAACATGGTCAAGAGCACGCAGATGCAGTCCTCCAACGTGAGCGAGACCTCAGCTTCGATTGACGAGATGGTAGCGTCCATCCAGCGCGTTGCCGACACGGCGAAAGTGCTGCTGGACATCTCGCAACGTTCGCGCGATGAAGTACACAGCGGCATCACAACGATGGAGAAAGCCACCAACGGTCTCAACCGCATCAACGTAACCATCGGCGCATCTGCGGAAATCATCTCCGCTCTCGGACAGCGGGCCGATGACATTGGCAAGATCATTGAAGTCATCGATGACCTGGCCGAACAGACCAACCTGCTCGCGCTCAACGCCGCGATTGAAGCGGCCCGCGCGGGTGAACACGGTCTGGGCTTTGCCGTGGTGGCCGATGAAGTCAGAAAGCTGGCGGAAAAATCGGCGCAGTCCACGCGCGAGATTTCGGAACTGATCGCCAGTATCCAGAAGGAAGCCCGCAAAGCGGTGGACAACATGGAAAAGAGCACGACCATCGTGAATGAGGGCATCTCTCTGGGCAGCGACCTGAGCACGGCGCTCAAGCGGATCTCCAATGTGGTATCGGAAGTCTTCAAGTTCGCCCAGGAAATCGGGGCCGCGACCAACGAGCAGTCCCACGGTTCTTCGCAGATTGCCAAAGCTACGACCCGGCTGAACGAAATCACGCATGAAATCAACTCTTCAGTGGAAGAGCAGGCTTCAGGCGCACAAGCTGTGGTCCGCGCGATGGAGAAGATGCGCGAGCTGGTACAGCGCTCTTCTTCGGGATCGACGGAACTGGCAGCTTCGGCCGAACAGATGTCCAAGATGTCGCGTGGCATGCTGGAAGCCATGGACCGCTTTGTGCTCGAAGGCAGCAGTCATGGCGAAGGCCGCAATGGAATAGCCCGCCGCGGAGAAGAACAACCGGGCCGTGTGGCCCCGCCGCGCTACGCAACTGCGGGCGCGTCGTACAACTAACGGACCGGAGGGATTCGCCGGATGGCCAGGGAATTACATATCGTCGGCTTTCGGATCGGCCGTGAGACTTTTGGCGTGCCGATAGCGATGGTGCATGAAATCGTGCGGGTGCCCGAAATCACCGCAGTGCCGGAAGCGCCTGACTACGTGGAGGGCGTGATCAACCTGCGCGGAAAAATCGTGCCGGTCGTGGACTTGCGCAAACGCTTTGGCGAGGCGGAGATCAGCTCTACCAGAAAGAACCGCATTCTGGTGGCTGAAGTGGAACACAAAATGGTCGGCCTCATTGTGGACGCCGCTTCGGAGGTCATCAAGATTCCGGAAGGCGACGTCGAGCCGCCTCCGAACGTTTTCGAAGAAGGCGAATTGAACTATGTGACCGGCGTGGGAAAACTCTCGGGGCGACTCATCATTCTGGTTGACCTGACGAGGATTTTGCAAAAAGGTGAATTGCGCAGGCTGGGAGAAGTTGCTCAGTCCCAGCTTGCGGCATCGGCATAACAAACGGAACAGAACGCATTTCAGACGGGGACTCATGGCGACATCTAGCGTGCAAATCCAGGTTACGGAAGCTGAACTGAAGCTCCTGCAGACCCTGATCTATCAGGAATGCGGCATGTATTTTGACGAGCGGCGCGCTCATTTCCTGCAGGACCGCTTGCAGCGCCGGCTCAAAGCGTGCGGCCTGGACACTTTCTACAGCTACTACCGCGTACTGACCAGCCATCAGGGAAGGCCTGAACTGGCTTTGCTGGTGGAAAATTTGACGGTGAATGAAACCAGCTTCTTTCGCAACAAACCACAACTCGACCTCTTTCACCGGACCATCCTCGAAGAACTGCTGCATCGCAAACAAGACCGGCGCGACTGGTCTCTGCGCTTTTGGAGTGCCGGATGTTCGACCGGCCAGGAGCCGTACACCATGGCCATGCTCATCGCGGATGCTCTGGCCTACTACTATCTGCGCAATCCGCTGCCTTTTGAGATGCCCAGTCCCAAGCCCCTGATCCCTCCGCCCTGGAAGGTAGAGATTCTGGCTTCGGACATCAACTACTCCGTGCTGCGCACGGCGCAAGAAGCTGTTTATCCAGACGATCAGATGGAGCCCGTGGACTACGCGTACCGTTTGCGCTATTTCGACAAGGCCGGCGATAGATACAACGTCAAGCAGTCACTCAAACAACTGGTCCATTTTGATTTCCATAATCTCAAGACCGAATTTCTGCCCCAGCGCAATGACGTGATCTTCTGCAGGAACGTGATGATCTACTTCGACGAGGCCGAGCAGAAGCGCCTGGTGGAGAAGTTTTATCGGTGTCTGAATCCAGAGGGATATCTGTTCATCGGACATGCGGAAAGCTTGTTCGGGCTGTCCGACCGCTTCCGCATGGTGCATGTGAACAATGGCACGGCCTATCAGCGGATTGAGGTGCATTCGTGAGTTTCTTTTCCGATGACCGCGCCGCGGAACTCCGCGACCTTTTCTTTGAGAGTGCAGCCGAATTGCTGCAGAACCTCAACGAGGAAGGGTTGGAACTGGAGAAGCGTCCGCAGGACGAAGAAATCGTCCGGCAAGTGCGCCGGACCGTCCACACCTTGAAGGGTGACTCCGCCGCGTGCGGGTATCAGGAACTCAGTGCGCTAGCACACGAACTGGAAGACGTGCTGGGGCGCGAGGCTGCCGCGAACAGCAACGGTTCCCTTGCAGAAGTCGTGCTGATTGCCGCGGACACGTTCAGCTCCATGCTTTCAGCCTATCGCGGCAACATGCAGCCCCCCGCTGGAGATGAGTTGCGCCGCCATATTCTTTCGCTCACGCAACAACCAGCTCCGGCGCCGCACAGATTGCAAGCGAGCTTTAGCTGGCCTGAGTACGAACAAGCCGTGATTGCCGACGCCTGGAGCAAAGGGGAGACCGTCTACAACGTGGCCTTCGCCATCGACCGCCAGTGTCCCATGCGCGGCGCCGCCCTCCAGGTCATTCGAAACGCGGTGCAGGACTGTGGCCGGTTGCTGGCCATTGTTCCCGACGAAAACGCCTTGACGGACGAGCGGGACGTGGTGGAAGTGTCGCTCGCCAGCGAGCAAGCGGAAGCGTGGATCGAAAAGAGATGCAGCATACCTTCAGTCACATCACAGGTCCTGGTACAACGCGTCTATGCTCCGATCGACGCATACACAGACGACGTGCTGGAAATCGGCATTCAGCCACTGATTCCGGCGGAAGCCACTGCCGTGCCGGTCTTTCAACCCTTTGAATCGCAATCCACCGTTCCCGCCAACACAGAAACATTGTTGCGGGTGGACGCGGAAAGAATTGATGCGCTCCTGAATCTGGTGGGAGAACTCATCATCGGCAAGAGCATGCTTCACCAGTGCATCGGCGAGTTTGATAAACGTTTCCCCAAAGACCCGCTCCGCGGAAAATTTGCGGACGCCATGGCCTTTCAGTCGCGCATCCTCAATGACCTGCAAAAGTCCGTGATGAAAGTCCGCATGGTCCCCGTGGAACAGCTTTTCCGCCGCTTTCCACGCGTGGTTCGGGACATTGCCAAGTCCTGCGGCAAAACGGTCAATCTGGTCACCAGCGGCGAGGATACCGATCTGGATAAGAGCATCCTCGACATGCTGGCCGAACCGCTGTCGCATCTGGTGCGCAATGCCGTGGACCACGGGATTGAAGCTGCCGAAGATCGTGTAAAGGCCGGCAAGCCGGCCCAGGGCACGCTTCGCCTCAGTGCATATCATCAGGGCAACCATATCGTGATTGAAGTAAACGATGACGGGCGCGGCATTGACTCCAACAAACTCGTGGCCAAGGCCCTGGAGTGCGGTATTCTCTCGGCCGCCGACAAAGCCGCGCTGAGCGAGGCGGAAGCACTGGATCTTGTCTTCCATCCTGGCTTGAGCACCGCCGAGCAGGTAACCTCCATTTCCGGACGCGGCGTGGGCATGGACGTGGTCAAGACCATTCTGCAACGCCTTAAGGGAAGCGTGAGCATCAAGACCGCTCCCAGCGCGGGAACCACGTTCTATCTGCGAGTCCCGCTGACGCTGGCCATTATCAATGCACTGCTTTTCCGGGTGGAAAATCAGGTGTACGCAGTTCCATTGGCTTCTGTGGTTGAAATCAATCGCATCCACGAAAAAAACATTCACCGCGTGGACAACCACGACGTCATTCAACTGCGTGGCGAAGTACTGCCACTGGTACATCTCGCCGGCTTAGGCAGACACTCCACCGGCGCACACAGAATGTTTGCTGTGGTCATTTCCCTGGGTGAGCGCAAGTTTGGACTCGTTGTGGATCATCTCGTGGGAGAAGAAGAACTGGTGATCAAGGCCCTGGACGACCAATTAGTGGCAACAGACCTGGTCAGCGGCGCTTCCATTCTGGGCGACGGCTCTGTGGTATTGATTTTGAATCTGTCCGGCGTTGTCGCCAAACTGGGCCGCTCGCACAGGATCATGATGGAGGCCACAGCATGAGCGATAAAGTGCGAGTGCTGGTGGTGGATGATTCCGCGCTCATGCGCAAGCTCATTCCCCAAATCCTGGCCTCAGACAACGAAATCGAGGTAGTAGGTACTGCCATGGACGGCGCTTTTGGACTCAAGAAGATTGACGAGCTCAAGCCTGACGTGGTGACGCTGGACCTGGAAATGCCACGCATGGATGGGATGGAGATGCTGCGCCAAATCACCCGGAGGTCTCGCGTGCCGGTGATTGTCGTGAGTGCGCTCACCACCGAAGGCGCATCCGCCACCTTTAAGGCACTGGCCCTGGGCGCATTCGACTTTGTCGCCAAGCCGCGCGATGCCGGGACGCTGCATATGGAGCTGATTGCCCGGGACCTGATCGCCAAGATCAAGGGCGCGGCGCGCAGCCGGCCTGCGGAAATTCCGGTCCTGCTCGAGTCCGGAAGGCCAGCAGACAAGCCGTCTTCGCGTCCGCGCAAAGAGGCGACCAAAATTGTGGCCGTTGGGATTTCCACCGGCGGACCAAACGCTCTGCAATATCTGTTCGCGCAACTGCCCGCGGACTTCCCCGGCAGCATCGTGGTGGTACAGCACATGCCGGAGGGCTTCACCGAGATGTTCTCTCGCCGGCTGAATGAATGTTCCGCCATTGATGTCAAAGAAGCCCAATCCGGAGATCTGTTGATAGCGGGCCGGGCACTGATTTGTCCTGGTAACCGCCACATCAAAGTGCGGCGGAGATCTTTGGGCGACAGCGTCGTGCTTTCCGATGAGACCCATGTCAACGGACACAGGCCTTCGGCGGATGTTTTGTTCCGCTCGGTAGCTGCGGAACTTGGCCCCGGCGCCATTGGCGTTCTGATGACAGGCATGGGCGAGGACGGCGCAGAGGGTCTGGGACTCATTAAGACCGCCGGCGGCCTGACGATCGCCCAAAACGAAGCATCGTGCGTCGTCTACGGAATGCCGAAGGCGGCCATTGAAAGAAACTACGCCATGCGTGTTGTGTCGCTGGACATGATGGCCAATACAATTACTGCCCAGTGCATCCCGGAAAGGGTTGCGCAGGCGATTCGAGCTTAGTTGGAGTTGTAAGGAGAAAATTATGGAGCAATTTCCAGTACTGCTGCGCAAGGACCACAAGCCGATACGCTACCTGGTCGTGGACGACTCAGTCTTTGCCCGCAAGAACGTGGCTAAGATGGTCGAAGCGTTTGGCGGTGAAATCGTGGGCGAAGCCGGCGACGGCTGCACCGCCATCACGGAATACGACCGCACCACGCCGGACATGGTGCTGATGGACATTACAATGCCCCAGATGGAAGGCATCGAGGCGGCCGAGCGCATTGTTCGCGCCCACGCGGAGGCCCGTATTGTGATGGTGTCCTCTGTCGGCTACCAGGAAAACATTGTGGCCGCTCTGCAAAAAGGCGCGCGCCACTTCGTACAAAAACCGGTGAAGGCTGAAATCCTCTATGAGGTCATCAAATACGTGATGGGAGACGATGCGGAAGTTGTCATGCCCGCCGTCCAGGAGAGCTAGCCATGAGAATGGAATTGATCCAGCCCTTCATCAACGCTGCCGACGCTGTGCTGGCCGAGACGCTGCACAGTCCGACCCGCATTGGCGATCTGACCATGGACGAGGAAGCCTATCGCCGCAAGGGAGTGGCTTCCGTGGTCACCATCCAAGGGGACATTGAGGGAAGAATCATTTTTGACATTGACTCTCCCACAGCCGCCAAGGTGGCGAGTTATCTGTCCGGAGAGCCCATGCAGGAAAATGAAGAGATGGCCCGCGAAACCGTGTGCGAACTCGCCAACATGGTCATTGGCAGCGCGGTGACCTGTTTGAACGATCAGGGGTTCCGCTTCAAGATCAACCCACCCACCGTCCATACCGATGAGTTGGGAGAAAAAAGCAGCGAGGACCAGGAAGCCTTGGTGATGTGCTTTGACACCGGAAACGGAAACGTCTTCATGAATATTGCACTGCGCTACACCCGCCGTCGGCGTGCAGACCGCAAACCGGGGTAGGTCCTCTCATTTCAACTCAAACAATCAAGGGCGGCCGAGGCCGCCCTTTTAATTTTTGAAAATCCCGAAGACTAAAAACTAGGGAATCACCAGGACATGGAAAGGTATCTGGCCCGCGCAGGGCATGCCAAAGGTCTTATTGAAATTCGGATCGATGGTTGCCACGCAAGTCGGGTTCTGCGCCGGCGTCAGGAAAGTCGGTATCAGGCCAGGCAGCGAAGGATCCGTGCCATACCGAATCACGGTGTTGGTACTGGTCTTGATGACCGAAACAGAGGGCGTTGTAGGAAATGTCCTGTTCGGCAGAGGCGGCCCAGCCAGGCACGGAAGCGCGATGCAAGGCCCGCCAGTTGAAGTACACGGCTGCCCGATGACACAGTTAGGATTATGGTTATTGTCCTTGATCGTAGTCGTGTCGAACGCGCTGATCACGTACACTCTGGAAGAATCACTAGCGCTGGCTATGGAAACCGCTCCCGGCCCCACTAAAATGGTGCTTGACTGCAGCAAGCCTACCGCATCAATCACGCTGACAAGATTACCGGTACAGAGAGGCAAACTGGCAATGATCGTCAGGTGATTCACGCCCGCGGGGCAGCCGCCCAGCGCGGCATACGCGCGAGTACCATCTGCCAGCGCGGTCACTGAAGTCGGCCTGCCGGAGACGGTCACGTTGGCCAGGAGAGTAGGCACAATGGGGGGGTTGACGCCTAAATTGACTCCGTCCGCCTTGATGACCGAAACAGTGTTTTCACCGGTGTTGGTGACATACACGCGCCGGCGCGGGCCATCGAAGAACGCAAAATTCGGCGAGGATCCCGCTGAAGTGCCAACATGAATTCGGTTGGCAGGAGTGCAGGGGACGACGTTATGAGTGTCGGAACAAACCTCGATATCCAGAGTGGTGTCCAGCACGCTGACGGTGCCGTCGCCCTGGTTCACCACAAACACGTTGACTCCGTCCGAACTCATGACGGCCCAAATGGGCGAAGGGCCGACCGGAACGGTCTTAAGTATGTTGTTGTCGAGTGTGGAAATAACGGTTACATCGTTGCTGGTGTTATTGACGACATAAATCTTGTCGGCCAATCCGGCAGCAACCATCACCGGCTTGTGCGAGGTCGCAGGCAAGGCCAGCGGCGAACTGAATGCACTCGAGGTTGCGGAAAGCGGGCTGACATTGTCGGTTGCGCTATTGACTACATAAATAGCTCCACCCGAGGTCATACCAGCAGCCACTTGACCGTTCGCTCCGGCGGGTGGCGCAGCCGTTTGCAGGGCCGTCGTCAGCGGAGCTAAGCCGGTGTACGTGAGCAAATTGCCGTTCGCGTCCAGCGTAAAGGCGCGCCCCTGTCCGTAGCCAAAGAAAAACGGGGTCGGACCAAGCGGGACGACTCCCGACAGTGAGTCGCCTGAAACATTCACATGCAAGTTACTGCCGAGTCCCGACGCGGCTGGATTCGTGGACGTGACCACGGCATGAGAGAGATCACCAGGGTCGCCCGATGGCCCTGGCACAGGGGTAATAAACTGACGAAAAGTGTTCCCGCATCCCACTACCAGCAACAGACAAAGAACGGCCGCCAGCCCCAGCCAAATACTCCGGAATTTTGCAATCATTATTACTCCGCCGGCTCCACCGGTAAGATAGCTTTATGAATTCGAGTCATGAATTGACGCGAAGTCCTTATTGTATCGGGTAAGGCAGCAGTCAGCAATCCGGCTGCCTTTCCGGATTGCCTTCCTGGGTGCGCGCAGGCGATGGTGGGCAAGCCGACCGCGTTATTTCTGCCAATAGCGCCGTCTTCAAGGTAGTATTCGCTGCAAAAGAATACCGGTGCCGATCGCCGGTCCCAGGAGAGAAGATTGCTCAGAAGCCAATCTCGGGCTGCCGATGTGACGGCTCTGGCCTTTGCCGCCGGTTTGGCACTCCTCTTTATGTGGCTACATCGGCTGGGCACACCCGCACCTCCTCAACCCCTTTTTCTTGCGCTGGGCATCACTGTGGCTTTTGCCCTTGCGGGACGGCTTTCGCACGGAGTGACCGCCTCCGGCGCATTGGCCGGCGCCAGCATAGCCTTTGTTATGGCCGCTACCGATCCGAAGCTTCTCGGGATCCTGGTGGTTGTGTTTGCGGTGACATTGGCGGCCACACGGCTCGGAAGTCCCCGTAAAGAGAAGCTGCGAGTGGCAGAACCCCGGAGCGGACGCTCGGCTTCCCAAGTGATGGCCAATCTGGGCGTTGCGGGACTGATTGTGGCCGCTGCTCCGTCTGGCTGGCGTCTGTTGGCGCTGGCTGCACTGGCTGAAGTCGCGGCCGACACTTCCTCGAGCGAGACGGGCCAGGGTTTCCCGGGCAAGACCGTGCTGATCACTACATGGAAGCCCGTGCCGGTTGGACTGGATGGCGGCGTCAGTTTGAACGGAACGGCAGCCGCTGTTGTTTCCGCTGTCATTGTGGCGGTGACTGCGCGGCTAGCCGGACTGGCTTCCAACCGCGAAACGGCGATCATCGTTGGCGCCGGCATTTTTGGCATGCTGATGGATAGCGTGCTTGGCGCCGTGTTCGAAAGACGTGGCTATCTCAACAATGATCTGGTGAACCTATTGGGCACGGCCTCAGCCGCGGGAATGGCATGGTTGTTCCTGGTGATTGCCTGATAGCGCAACTTGTTGTACTCTCCGCTACCGTGGCCCGCTCAAAGCGGATTGAATCTCTCGGTCCGCGAAATCACGTGCATCATTTCGGGGATCACGTCAGTCAGTGAGTTCGATGAGACGATGTTCGCCCTGGTCCAGGAATCGTACCTCGTAGGAAGGCAGGAACATCTGGGTTAGGTCAAATGCATCCGCCACAATGTGTAACTCGCGACTTCACGAAAGACCGCGAAGCTTCGCTTCCACAGTGATTGTGGCTTGGAATTGGGTCGAGGGGCACCGTACACAGTGACGCCTTCCTGGGTCAGCATCTGCTTGACGCGGAAAATGTGATAGCCATCGCTCACCGCCAGACAGGAGTGCATTCCGTTCGCGCGCATAATGGCGGCCACCCGCCGCGCTGATTCCGCCGTGTCGAGACTCTGCGTTTCCGCTATGAGTTGCGAATCGGGAATGCCGAGCGTTTTCAGGTACTCCCTGCCTACCACGCCTTCGCTGAAATCAGGATCGGCGCCGGCGCCTCCGGTGGCAATCACAAAAGGCGCAAGCCCGCGATGATACAACTGGGCCGCATGGTCGAGTCTGGCTTTATAGACCGGGGAAGGCTTACCGCCGTACTGCGCCGCCCCGAAGACAACAATGGCGTCTGCCTGACGTGCTTCGTTCTTACCGGACTGCCTGACGATGCGCACATACATCACGGTGACGTAAACAAACACCGCGAGCAAAAAGACCAGGAGCAGCCGCAGTCTCCACCGTCGCGGGGGCATCACAGCAGGAATTCTGCCAATTCGCTCTCCGGAATTGCGCCGTGGCGCAGGACAGTGACCCTGAGAGGGTCGCTCATGTCGATGATGGTGGAAGCGATTTCACGGGGACTGGCGCCGCCGTCTACGATGAGTCCGATCCTGCCACCCAGTTGCTCGCGAACGCCATCGGCTGTAGTGCATTCGCTCGCGCCGCTGATATTGGCGGATGTTGCGGTGATAGGCACGCCCGCGGCACGAATGACCTCCACGGGAATTCTCGATGCAGGCAGGCGCAACGCCACGTTGCCAGTGTTGGCCGTGACCTTCAATGGCAGTCGCGAAGACGCTTTCACGATGATGGTGAGCGGTCCGGGCCAGTACTTGAGTGTGATGTCGTAGAAGACGTCAGGCAGCGGGCGGGCCAGGTACTCCGCCTGCTCCACGCTCTCAATGAGCAGCGACAACGGTTTGTGGCGGCTGCGGGTCTTCACGTCATAAACCAGATCTACTGCGCGGAGGTTGAAGGGGTCCGCCGCCAGTCCGTAAAAAGTGTCGGTCGGCATGCCGACCACCTGCCCCGCCTTGATGCGGTCGGCCACATACGAAATCAGGCGCATGTCCGGCGTTTCCGGATTGATTTTTACAATTTCCGCTGGCAAATCAACTCCCCAAGGCGCATCGAAAGCAGCGCCGCCCTCAGCCGGAAACAAGAATAAACCNNCCTTTGACCTAAAACCTAGGGCAACACGCACCGCGAGGGACCGCTGCTTTCGCGCCTTCCCTGCTTTGTTCCGCGTGAGCGTTGTAAGTATGATTGCAAGTAATGAGTCCTCAAGAGCAAACCCGGCTGCGGCCGGTCACCAGCCGTCAGAATTCTCTCGTCAAGGACCTGCGCAAGGCATTTGAACAGGGCGTCGCCACCAGCGAAGGGTACATCGCGATAGAAGGCGTGCGGATTATCGAAGAAGCCATCCGCAGCGGACTGCGTTTCCAGGCAGTGTTTTTCAGCGAGAGCGGACGCGATCATGCCGTCCGTCTGCTGCCGCAATTGGCCAGCCAGGTGGAAACACTATTGCTGCCGGACTCGGTATTCGCGAGCGCCGTCAGCACGGAAACCCCCCAGGGAGTAGCGGCGCTGGTCAAGGTCAAGCCGGCCAGTCTGGACGATTTGGTTCAAGGCGACAGCGCCAGCGTTCTTCTGCTAGGAGTCGCCGGGATTCAGGACCCCGGAAACCTGGGCACCATGGTCCGCTCAGCGGAAGCCTTTGGAG
>PLJN01000124.1:302-68361 GCA_003140235.1 Acidobacteriaceae bacterium | reverse complement strand
TTCCTACGCCGATCCTTCCCGCGCGGCATTCACCCCGCCGGTCGGCCACTTGCCACCGACGCTTCAACCCCAGGGCTCGGTGCAGATCTTCGCTGTCATAATCCCGCCGGCGCCGCCGGTTCGCGACGTAGCGCCGGCCATGGGCCGGTTCCTCCACGACTACTCGTGCAAATACACGCTGGGAAACTCGGCCGGCCAGGCGCGGATGCATATCGGAGAAACGGGCGGACCGGTGTTTATCTATACAACCATCGGATCGGAAATGTCGTTTCAGGTGGCGTGGAATGACGCGGCGAAGGTTTTTGAGTTCTCGATCGTTGCCCCGAAAAAGGCTGTCTTCGGCAGTGCGTCTGTGATCAAGTACGACGGCGCCGACTTCGGGACAAACGTCGCGCTGCGCATCAACCAGTTCCAAGTCCTGACCCTGACTGTGAAGGATATGGGATTGCAGGCACAGTGTGCACCGCAATGAAGGCCGGGTGGGTGACCCACCCTTCCGCCCTCCGGTGGCAGCCGGCCGCCCGTTCAGTCTGTTTACGAGGTGCGGTCTGACCTGGCCCAAAACCGCATTGCGCGGGTACTCTTTTATTTTGATAAGGCTGGCCGGATGGTGCTCTTACACGGGTTCATCAAGAAAACCCAAAAGACGCCTGAGGAAGATTTAGACCTGGCACGGCGGAACAAAAAGAAACATGAGAGGTCGCAGTGAAAACGAAAATAAAGAAAAAGAGCAACGCAGCCGGGCATACCGGCTCGTCGTTTGACAGTTTCCTGGAAGAAGAAGGCATCCGGGAGGAAGTCGAGGCGGTTGCGGTCAAGCGTGTGATCTCATGGCAGCTTGCCGAAGCCATGCGAAAAAAGAAGAAAACAAAACAGGCGCTCGCCAGAGAACTGAATACGAGCCGGTCTCAGCTTGACCGTTTGCTCGATCCTGAAAATGCCGCCGTTTCCCTGGACACGATCAACCGGGCTGCCCATGCACTCGGCAAGAGATTGATTATTCACATCGCTGACGCGAAGGCGAGTTGAGCGCCACGGCCGGTGGCCCCGGCCTTCGATGGCGGCGACATTCCTGTCCCAGAATTTTCCCACGCTTCAGTTGGGCTTTCGGCCAGTGGGCGGACCGTAATCCGGCTTGGGCAGCAGACGGTCGCGGTCGTAAGGCGGGTCTTCGTGCATCGGAATGGGATCATTGGGAAAGTCCTCCTGCCAATGCCGGCGCCAGGTGCCATCCGCGTAATACTTGAGATAGAGCAGGTTATCTTCTTCGCTGCCGCTGCCGAGCATCTGGATGTGGTACGCAGAATTCGCAGCCAGCGGCAATGCCTTTGTTTCTTCCCGCAACGAATCGGTCCAGAGATGGGTATAGAGCTCGCGGTCGCTGAGATGATCTGTTTGTTCTATGAACACATGAAGCAAGGCGAGTTTTTGGATTACCTCCCAGAGTTTTGCCGTCAGTTCCTCATCCTTGAGCGAATCCGGCGGTGGGAGTAACACGCCCGCGTTCTCAAGTTGCTGGCAGTGGGTCGTCCACGGAGCTTCCTCGTAGTCCACCAGTTGTTTCCAGAATGCCTCTTCCGTCTCGGCTGGGCAGTCGTCCGGGCTGGCGACCTTCATCTGGCCGCCACAAAGCTCTTCTGCGTGGCGTTTCAAATCTTCGATTCTCTCCTCCGGGATTCTCTTCTCCCGGTCGTCCTCAGCTTTAGGCTTTGCCACGATTTCCTCCCGGCGCGGCCGACGGCACACTAGTCCGCGCCTGCCCCGCGCAGCCAAAGATATAAAGATAAACGATACGCGCCAATCCTACACGACGTTGGGCCGGCTTTCTACCCGGCACATGGTGGGCGCGACCGCACTAAAGACGGGAACGACAGAAACCTGGGGACAGAACCCTGGGGAAACCTTGGGACAGGAACGTTTCCCCAAATATTCTGCGGCCGGGTGACCCGCCTTTTTCCATTTCCCACAACGAAGTAGAATTCTCCAAGCTCGCCGAAACGATATGGTAGGTTTTGTCACTAGTTAACAGTCAAACAATATCCGACAGGCTGTGGCGCTGAGGAGCGGGTGAGAAAAACCGCAAGACCTCAATTGCACAGGACCTAGAAAAATCAGGAAGCCGGGTGGCCCGGCTCTCGATTCTAAAAACTTGCTTTGGATTCCAAAAGGAGATTTCTGGTGAGAAAACTAAATCGTATGCCCATGGGTGTTATGTACGCCGCTGTTATGTTTGCAGGCGTGATGTCGGCAGCGGCGCAGACCGTCGAATTTCCGCTCCACGCCAACGACCTCAAACCCGGCGAGCGGATCGTCNNCCGTCACCACCATCCATGCCACTGGAGGTGGCCCGCAGACCGGCGCCAAGGATTTGCGCATTCTGCGCTGGGTCGCCGACAACAACTGGCAGGTGCTGAAAGACGGCCAGACCGACGACACCATCAATTCCAACTACCTGGTCTATGGCCGGCCGGTCTACGCGATGGCCAGTGGCACGGTGATCGGCTGCTGGCGTAACGCGCCGGAAAACGCCGGCCACACCAAACGCCCGGAGATCGCCACCGGCAAGATCCTCCTCCAGGGCAACCACTTATGGATCAAGCAGACGGATGGCAACATCGCGCTGTATGCGCATGCCCCCACCGGCGGCATCCCAGCCAGCCTGTGCCCCAACAACGCCGTGTTCCTGACCGGCAAGGCGCTGGGCGGCCCGGTCTGGACGCAGCCCGAGGCGACCGTGGCTAACGGTGCTACCGTCACCGCCGGGCAGTTGCTCTATCACGTCGGCAATTCCGGCAACTCGAGCGAGCCGCACCTGCACGTCCATATCGTCAACACATCGAATACCTGGCAGCCCATGAAGTTCGCCCGCGGCCAGACGACGCCGTTCAACAACAACACCGCCAGCCTCAACGGCCCCTGGACCGGACTGAAGGGCAACGCACTGCCGATGGCGACGATCCTTGTCTGGCCACCGCACCCGATCGGCAACTGGACGTACGATGGCATCGAAAGCTCGGCCTATCAGCGCGTGTTTGACCATTTCGTCGATTCGGGCGAAATGGCCGATACCGTGACCTGCAAGAACAATGGCGCCAGTTATGACAGCACCTGGATTCCGGCCAAGGGCTATTGGATTTCGCATCATGGCATGAGCATCCTCGACCATGCGGTGAAGAACGCGCAATACACCGCGCAGGGGTACAAGGAGACGTCGGTCTACACCTGCGGCACGGTGATGGTGGCGATTTGGCGGAAGCCCTGAGCCGACTGGCACCCGCGTCTTACTTTATTGTTAACGTGCGATCCTCCTTATCAAAGCTCAAAGCCCTCACGGGCCTCGGTCCAGCTGTTGTTGTTCCATGCGCGTACGCCGGAACACTGGTTTTTCGAAGCTCCGATGTCAGAGGAGCTGAGGGAATGGTGTAGAGTATTCGTCTCCCAGACTTTTGCAGAGTATCTTTGGGACCAGGAAAAGACCAAGGAGAAAAGTGATGAAGTCCGCCAGACGCGTGTGGGGATGGGTCTTCGTGATTCTTCTGTGCGCGGCCGCTTCCGCGCAGGTGCCTTCTCCCCAGACCGTGCGTAGCGCCGTACGGGAATACCGGCAGAAGCACGAGGTAGAGATCGTGCGCAATTACTTTGAGCTGCTCTCGCTGCCCAACGTGGCCAGCGACACGGCCAATATTCGCGCCAACGCTGACCACATCTCAGCTCTTCTGCGGGCGCGCGGTTTCCAGACACGACTGCTGGCTACGGCAGGCAGCCCGCCTGTGGTTTATGGCGAGTTGCTGTCGCCCGGAGCCACGCATACGGTCCTCTGGTATGCGCACTATGACGGACAGCCGGTGGATAAAACCCAGTGGGCCACGGATCCATGGACGCCGGTGTTGCGCGAAGGGCCGCTGGAGAGCAAGACGATAGCGCTCGATGGCGTGCGTGGGCCGCTCAATCCGGAGTCGCGCATCTATGCTCGCGCTGCCAGCGACGACAAAGCGCCCATCCAGGCATTGCTTACCGCGTTGGACGCTCTGCGCGCGGCCAAGTTGCCTGTTGCGGTCAATCTGAAAGTGTTTTTCGAAGGTGAAGAGGAGGCTGGCTCGCCGCATCTGGAAGCCATCATGCGCCAGAATGCCGAGTTGCTGAAGGGTGACGTGTGGCTGCTGTGCGACGGTCCCGTCCACCAGACCCGCCGGATGCAGGTGTACTTCGGCGCTCGCGGCGTCACCGACTTGGAGATGACGGTCTATGGTCCGGCGCGTGTGCTGCATGATGGTCATTACGGCAACTGGGCGCCCAATCCCGCTGCGCTGCTGGTTGATCTGCTGGCGCACCTGCGCGATGCCAACGCGCATATCCTGATTCCGGGTTATTACGACGACGTGCGGCCGCTCAGTGCTTCTGAGCGCCAGGCCCTCGCCGCGATGCCCGAGGTTGACGCGCAACTGAAACAAGAACTGGGATTGGCCTGGACGGAAAGCAGCGGCCAGCCGCTGGCCCTGGCCATCACCCAACCGGCTTTGAATGTGCGCGGCCTGGAGGCGGGCCATGTGGAGGGCAAGGCGCAGAACGCTATCGCGACCGAGGCCAAAGCATCGCTTGATTTCCGCCTGGTCCCTGACCAGAAGCCGGACCGGGTGCACGCCCTGGTGGAGCAGTTCATTCAGCAGCAGGGCTTTTACATCGTGCGTCAAGCGCCGGACATGGAAACCCGCCGCGCGCATGCCAGGATCATCAAGCTGATCTGGGGAGCCGGCTACCCCGCGGAACGCACTTCGCCGGATGACCCCGCCGTCCGGCCGATCATCAGCTCCATCGAACAAACGCTCGGCGCGCCCCTGGTGAAGATGCCCATGCTGGGCGGCAGCGTGCCTATGTACTTGTTCATGGACTTGCTGAAGACTCCGGTGGTGGGAGTGCCCATTGTGAACCACGACAACAACCAGCATGCCGCCAACGAGAACCTGCGCTTGCAGAATTTGTGGGACGGCATCGAGATCTTCGCGGGCATCCTGACTGGGGCCGAACACAACTGGCACTGAGGATGGCGTTTGTTCTTAAAATCAAGATGACTGCGAGGATGTAAACAGTACATTTTGATTGCCGTTCTGGAGAAGGCAGCAATTGGTTGCGCCTGCGCTCCGATGACCCGATCACCAGATCATCCGATCATGCGATCATCCGACCCGGATACCCTACTCCAGGTTTGACCCCATTCGACGCCATTTAACCGAGTCGCGGACCAAATAAGTCCATGTTTTCCTGTAACGCTCGAGTCTCTTTCGCCACTTGATATGTGAACTACTATCCAAGACAGTAGGTCCGCCAATCCGGGGTTGATGCCAGCGCGGTCCGTGGGTGGCGGCCTCAGCGCGAAAAGCGTGAAAGAAGGGGAAACATGAAAGCCAAGTCGAAGGGGCAGCAGCGAGAGAAGAAAGCAAAGAAGCCGGGCAAGGAACAGCCAGAAAAGCGCGAGCAGCGGGACCGCTACGAACACAAGGAGCATGAAGAACGAGAGCGGCTTACCCGGCAGATGCTGGAAGAGAGGGCCCGGCTGGCGCACTCCGATGCGAGCAAGACCTTTCGCGGCGATATCTGGCGGCAGGGCATTGGCCAGATTGCCGGCATCAAACATTTTCCCAAGCCGCTGTTCTCCGGCTTCGGGGGCGGAGGTCCCGGCAGCGGCAACCTGGTAGGCGCGCAATGGACGCAGGTCGGTCCGGCCCCGATACGCGCGAACTTCGCTTCCGGACCCGCTCCGATGGCCGGCCGCGTTTACGATATTGCCATCGATCCCAGCGGAGGCAGCGACCAGAAAATCTATCTTGCCACGCTTGGCGGGATATGGAAAAGCACGGATGGCGGCGCCACCTGGGCGCCCAAGACGGACCGGCTTCCCTGGAACCAGATGGGCGCGGTGGCCATTGATCCCACCAACCCTTCCATCATTTATGCTGGCGCCATCTTCACCCCTGGCCCATCATTGTTCCGTTCCATTGATGGCGGAGAGACCTGGAGCGTGGTTGGCGGCACGGCTATGTTCGGGCAGGACGTGACGCGCATCGTGATACCCAGCCCCGATGTGATACTGGTGGCGACATTCATCAACGGCCTCTTTCGTTCGGTCGACAGCGGTCTCAGCTTCGGCAACAACTCACCCTTTTACAACAACAACGCCGCCATGCTCAGTGGCACGGCCTGGAACCTGCACCTGGATACCGCAACGCCCGGCAAAATCTACGCCTGCATGGGCGGGCAGGGGATATTCGTCTCCACAGATAGCGGCGCAACTTTTCCCAACAACCTGTTCTCCAACCTTGGCGCGCCCGCTGCGGGTACCTACAATGCCGTGACCATGGCGCAGTCCACCCAGCCGAACGGAAATACGCTCTACGCCAGCGTTGCTGCGGCCGGTAATGCTTCTTATCTCGGCCTCTACAAGTCCATCAATGGGGGATCGAACTGGGCCATCCAGCCGGGGGCTGCGCCAGTGGCTGCGGCCAGCGGGCAGTTTGGTTTTAACCAGACCATCGGTGTTGATTCCCAGGACGCCACGCGGCTGTACCTTGGGTTTGAAGATGTCTGGCTCTCCACCAATGGCGGAGGCATCTTCGGCGCTGTCGCGGCCACCGCCGGCAAAGTTCATACGGACCACCACGCCATCGCGTTCAGCCCGCAAAGCCATTGGGGCGCGCCGCTGACGCGCGTTTATGTTGGCACGGACGGTGGCTTTGCCGCCAGCCCTGACGGAGGCACAACCTGGAACAACTTGAACGAAGGCGTGGCCAACATTCTGGTGGGAATGGGTGCGCTGGATATCGGCCGCCGCTCCGCTGCGAACAGCCAATATAGTTACGCCGGTTCGCAGGACAATGGCACCACTGTTCGCACTCCCGGCTTGCCCGGGGCAGACTGGAGGATCACCCTCGGTGGCGACGGCTCCCAGGTAGCGGTCGATACCTGGGACCCCACGAAAGGTTACGCCGCTGCCAATGGTTTTTATGAGCGCACAATCACTGCTGGAGCAAGCTGGCTCCCGGGCGCCGGCCTGCCGCCCTCGGTCGGTGCCATGGCCGTCGATCCCAACGACGGCGCCAGGGTCTATGCCGCCGGCGGACCGCTACACACATGGCCGCCTCAACTCTTGCAAAGCACCAACACCGGCGCCAATTTTTTCCTCATCCACACTTTCCCTGCGGGGATCATGTGTATTGCCATTGATCCCTCTGCCTCAAACACGGTCTGGGTCGGACTGTTGGATGGGACGATCTGGCGCACGGACAACGCGCTGGCCGGCGCTGCGTCCATCTGGAATTCGTATTCCACCGGTCTGCCTGTGGGCCGTGGCGCCACCTCCATCGCGGTGGATCCCTTCAATTCGCAGCGGGTTGTGACCGGCTACTGGGGCTATTCGACGGTACCGCCACCGAACCGCTCGCAGCACGTTTACCTCACCAGCAACCAGGGCGCAAGCTGGAGCGACGTCAGCGGTACTGACGGCGGCCCGGCCACCAGCAACCTGCCTGACCGTCCGGTCTATGCGGTGGCGCTGGATCCCGGTTCCAGCAATGGTCTTTTCGGTATCGTGTGGTCGGGAAGCAAGCTTGTGGTCGTGGGCCTGTTCGGTACCGTGCTTACTTCGCCCGACGGCCTCAACTACACGGCGCAGGCTGCCAACGCCTACAACACTCTTGCCGCCGTGACGTGGACTGGCACGCAGTTCGTCGCCGCCGGTCTGGGCGGAACAATCCTCACTTCGCCGGATGGCGTCGCCTGGACGTCACGCAAATCAGGGCCATCGTCGGAAGCGCTGCAGGGCGTTGCCGCGTCAGGCGCGCGGGCGGTCGTGACCTCCGCTTCGACCGGCGCCGTCTATACTTCGCCCGACGGCATCACCTGGACTGAGAACGCTGCGGCCTCGCCCCAAGCCTTGCTGGATATCGTGTGGAGCGGCAGCAAGTTTGTTGCCGTGGGTTATGGCGGCACCATCGTGACCTCGCCGGACGGCCTTGCCTGGACGCTGCGTGCCGCGCCCACCATGGACAATCTTGTGGCCGTCATCTGGGCCGGCGGCCAGTTCGTTGCCGGCGGTCTTAACGGCACGATCCTCACTTCGCCCGACAGCATCACCTGGACCGCGCGCGTTTCGCCGACCACGAACGAAATCAACGGCCTCGCTTTCAACGGAAGCCGCCTGGTCGGCGTGGTTAACACAGGCGAAGTTGTCACCTCCACCGACGGCATCACCTGGGCCATTCAGCCCTCCGCCACTTCCAGCCGCCTGATCGGCGTCGCCTGGACAGGTAGCCTGTTCGTTGCGGTCGGCGATCGGGGAACCATCGTTACCTCGCCCGATGGACTTGCCTGGACCGACCACAGCTTTGGTGAAGCGCCCTTCGCGCTGATCGCCGGCAATGACGTCACCGTGTTGCGCAGCATCGATTCCGGAACTACATGGCAGTTGCTTGGCGTGGGCTTGCCCACCGCCATCTGCAATGCGCTGGCGCTGGATTGGACGCGCACTCCGTCTCTGCTCCGCGTCGGCACCAATGGCCGTAGTGTCTTTGAACTGACCACGGCGCCCACGGCGCGAGTGGCCGTGATCTCCAACCTGGCCTTCGGCCGCGTCAATGTAGGTTCCCTGGTGACGCTCGCCGCCAAAATCTTCAATGTTGGCTCGGCGCCGCTCACCGTAAATGTCTTTTCCAGAACTTCGGGCAGCACCGCCTTCACCTCGACCGGAGTGGTCCTGCCCGGAATCATCGCGCCCGGCGCGGAAGCCGACTTTTCGCTCCGCTTCCAGCCGGTCGCGGCAGGCGATGCCACGGCCGTATTTCAGCTTACGAGCACTGACCCGGTCACCCCGAACGTGAACGTGCCCCTGAGCGGAACCGGGGTGTAACGACCCGCTCCCACCCTGCCTGAGACCCGTACCTTAGGCCCGATAATTGGAGTTGCGCCGGGTGTTTCGCGTGAGGTACGAAATGGCCTTCCGTAACGGGATACGCAGTGAGAAGGTGGCGATCGCCATTAAGAATATAGCGATACAAGAAGCTTCGGTTACTCCGCTACCGGCGTCGGGAAAAATGTGAAACAGACGTTCGATGAAATTCACAAATACCTCCAAAACTAATCTGCAATTAAAAGCGGGCCCGAGTTCCATTCTTGAGCGTTTTCTGCGAAAGGGTAGACAAGAATTTGTTCCGCCCTCGAACATGTGGACTCAA
This sequence comes from Acidobacteriaceae bacterium, assembly GCA_003140235.1. GTDB lineage: Bacteria > Acidobacteriota > Terriglobia > Terriglobales > Acidobacteriaceae > Angelobacter. Next base: position 59,137 of record PLJN01000124.1, on the reverse strand, counting down.
GTGTTGAGTAATGGTCCATCGAAATCTACCGTTGCTCCGAAGTTGTGGGCCGATTGTTGACGAAAGACTGGTTCCCTCAGGGAAGGACACAACGCAGAACACTGCCGCAGATCTCCAAGTCTGAGGATTGTCTATCGTTATCTAGTGAAGCGGAGGCGGGCAACGTTTCAACCCGCCTGACGAATTCTTCTTGCGCTGTTAGACTCCTTACTGGTTATCAGCTTTATGGCCGCTCCTTTTGCCATTGATTCCGCGACCGGCCGGGTCTGTTTCCCTGACCTGGCTCTGGAGCTCCGTCCCCTGATGCCGCAAGCGGAGTTTGTTGCTGCCACGGCGTTGCTCAACCGCGACAATCTGGGAGCGAATGATGGTTGGCAACGGTATTCGGTCCGCCAGTTGACTNNGATGAAACCTGGGACAACTGGTCGGAGCAGAGCGAACTGGCGCGGCAACAGGAATATGAGCAGGAACTGGCTACGCAACTCGGCGGAAAGAATGTGTTCCCCTGGGGAACGATAAGCGTAAAACTCGATAGCAAGAGCGGGGGCACGGATATTTGGATTGAGTTTTCGGAATAGAAGAAAACCTTACCGCTGATAACGCTGATGACGCTGATCGGGAAAGAACACCCGGGCACGTGCTAGTGGATGGCTTTCTTTCTGTGCCGAGCGTCTTCTAAGCGGTAGGTGAGCAGGACGGCCTCCGCCTGAGTTCCGCGAATGATATCGATGGCGTTCACGACATCTGTCCAACTCAAATCAGGATCGGCAGCGACATAGACCACGCGCTCGGGACGAAATTTCAGTTCGTCCTTCAAAGCACCATCCAGGCTGCTCCACGCAACGAGTTTTGATTGCAAATAGACTTTGGGCGGCGCGTCAGCGCGAATGAGTTCAAGCCGGATGACAATGGGCCCGGTCAAAGGCCCACTATTCATCATGGCGGGACCTGGTTTCAGGAGATGAACGCCTAATCCGATGGGATTACGTTGTCCCGCGGCCCAAAGAACCAAGAAGATCGCAAACGCGATGAAGTAGACTATCGCCGCGGCGAGGGCGAACGAAGGTAGCGCTGAGAACGACAGCCATCTATGGGTCCTGATTCGTGCCGCGGCTGGCACTCGCATGGCCATATGCTATTTAGACACCGGAAAGGGTGGAGAGTGTCTGATACCCGAAGTTTCTTGTCGCCGGCGGATGCCAACAGGGACACGAGAGCTTTCACAGGTCAAGAGTGAGACGTGGCAGTGCCACGTTTCTACGTTGAGATTCTCGTATCCGCGATCATCCGCGTAAATCCGCGGAAGCTCTTTTTTTTGCACTTACGATCAGCATTATCAGCGGTCGTCAGCGGTGAGGTTTTTCCCGCTCCTATCTCTTCCGTTTTCAGTGAGTTAGCTGTTGACTTCGGTTTTGCCTCCAATTGTTGCCGGGTGCATTGCCGGTTGAGGCCATTGTCCGGCAAGGTTGTTTCACGACAACGCAAAGAATTGGAGAAAACGTCATGATGCAACCAAATCAACCGAAAAAAAACACCAAAGGGCAGCGGGTATTCGTTCAGCTTGTTGTGATACTCGCCATCAGTCTTCAGACTGCTTCGAGCGCGCAGGATCCGCAGCCGGCATTAACCAGCGATGAGGCAATCAGCGCCCTTCGCGCCAGACCGGACGCGCGGGCCGGAACTGGATATGAGATTCTGCGCGAATTTCAACCTGCCGAAGATGGTGCAAAGCTGGCGCAGCTTGCGCTGGAGAAAGCTCGTGACGCAGATACCGAACCGTTCCTGAAGGGTGCGCTTGTGGGTTTGTTGCGTGATGGCGGCTGTCTGGTGGTCGAATACGATCGAATGACGGACCGGGCCTTGAACCTCCACCTGGTAACGCGCGGCGAGGACGGGCGAGAAATGATCGAAACCAGGAAGATTGAAGGGGAGATGACCGTCCACGATGTCAAAGAGGTGGCCGAGCGCACTCAGACGGTCCTGACTAAGTTGTTGAGATCACCGTCATCCGATTTGCCGGCGCTGGTGGACGAATACCTGGGCGACATTCCACTTATGCAAGATGATGATGAGGATGCCGACTTTGGCCTTCCACAGCAGATCGCGTCATTCGCCAGCCCGCAAGATGTCAGGAATCTTACCGTCGCATTCTGGGGTTTGTATCGCTGGTCGTTTCGTTACGCTCTGTCCCTCCCTGAATACTCCGCAAATCCCATGGAGGCCATGGAAGTTGCCTTGCAACAACAGGAAAAGCTAGCGCAGGAATTCCTGACCACCAAGGGCCAGACCGCCGAACACGCTTGTGACTGGGGAAATTCCGATGCGATCATGGAGCCGGTGCAATTCAAGGAGTGCTTGCGGTGGTTGAGTGAACTGGATGCTTATCTGAATGCCCATACTGAGCAGGCCCCAACGGGAGTATTCGCCCTGAATATCTCGCTTGCAACGATTCCCCGGGAAATCGGCGGCAACTCGCTGCACAATGTGATTTCTTTCTACGTCTTTACAGTTTCTGATCTCATGCCTTTCTGGAGGCGATTGCCGAATGGTGAGCTTAGACTGCTGGGACTGTCCGCAGCCGGGGATTAGAGGAAATCGAAATCCCATAAGCGCGTGCTCGCCCTCCATATTAGTCAAGGACGATTCCGTTACCTTTCGCTATTCCCGCCGTCCAAAAACTAGGGGCAGTAGTAGAATGATCCCGCCTTTATTTTCCAGAGTTTCAAGGAGTCACCCGTGATCGCAATCCGAAGAATTGTAGCGAGCGTTTTCTGTCTGGCTGTGGGTTTGTCCGCGCAGACTGCAGACGAACTGATCGCCAAAAACATTGCCGCCAAGGGCGGCATGGACAAGATCAAAGCCATCAAGACCATGCGCATGGTCGCGGACTTCGATGCCGGCGGGTTCAAGGCGGCGATCGGCCAGGCGAGCAAGCGTCCGGACATGGTGCGCGACACGTTCACCATCCAGGGCATGACCGAAATTGACGCCTACGACGGCTCTTCGGGCTGGAAGATTTCGCCGTTTCAGGGCAAGAAAGATCCTGAGCTGATGGGCGAAGACCAGTTGCGCGGCATGGTGGAAGAAGCCGACTTCGACGGCCCGCTCGTGGACTACAAAGCCAAGGGCAACACCGTGGAATACATGGGCCACGATCAGGTGGACGGCGACGACGTTTACAAGCTCAAAGTCACGCTCAAAAACGGCGACATCTTTTATTACTACCTCGACCCGGACACCTACCTGGAAATTCTGGTGGAGAAGCAGATCTTCATCCGCGGCGCCGTCCGCGAGAGCGCCACCGAGTACGGTTCTTACAAACCGGTGAACGGAGTGATGTTTGCGTTCTCGATGGCCCAGGGCTCGAAGAACGATCCTGATTCGCGCTCCAAGCTCAACGTGCGCAAGATTGAGGTCAACGTTCCGATAGAGGACCGCGATTTCAAGATGCCCGTCGCGCCGGCGAAGAAAGACGCCGACAAAGCCCCGGCGAAATAGAGGCATTCACCGCAAAGGACGCGAAGAACGCAAAAGAAACCCAAAAGAGATTTGGACCGCAGAGAGCGCAGCGAAAAGCGAAAGCTATTCCGATTTTTTTCTCGAGAGGATTATTCATTCATGTTTGAACTGACGTTCCGTTACTGTCGCTTGCCATTATTTGTCCTGGCCCTGGTGGCTGGCTTGAGCTGCATTTCTGTTCCCGCACAGGCGCCCTCTCGTCCCGTGAAATATGACTCGGGGACGGTCTCCGGGCTTACGGCAAGAAATATTGGCTCGGCGACGATGAGTGGCCGCATTGCGGCGATTGACGCCGTGGACGAAGACGGAAAGATCACGATGTTTGTCGGCGCAGCCAGCGGTGGCGTATGGAAATCCATCAATGGCGGGACCACGTTCAAGCCGGTGTTCGATAAAGAAGATTTTCAGTCCATTGGCGCCGTGACGATTGATCCTTCGAACCACAAGAACGTGTGGGTCGGCACCGGCGAAGCCTGGACGCGAAACAGCGTTTCGGTCGGTGGCGGAATCTACAAGTCCACCGACAATGGCGAGAACTGGACCAACGTAGGGCTCAAGGATTCCGAGCGCATTGCACGCATTCTGATTGATCCCAAAGACGGCAACGTGGTCTACGCATGCGCCACCGGACACTTGTGGAATGACAGTGACGCGGGCGGCGTCTACAAGACCAGCGATGGCGGCAAGAATTGGAAAAAAGTCCTGGCCGGGGCCAACGGGTCCACCGGATGCGGCTTGATTTCCATGGCCGCCGCGGAGCCGCAGACGATTTATGCGTCCATGTGGGATTTTCGCCGGCAGGGTTGGACGTTCCGCTCGGGCGGGCCGGGCAGCGGACTGTTTAAATCCACCGACGGCGGCGAACACTGGACGGAACTTACCTCAAGCAACGCGGAAGGTCTTCCAGCAAAGCCGTATGGCAGGATTGCGGTGGCAGTTGCGCCGTCCAAGCCGCAAGTGGTTTACGCCATGATCGAATCCAAGAGCAGCGCGCTCTTTCGCTCGGATGATGGCGGTAAGAAGTGGGTGCGTCTGGATGCCAGCCAGTTTCTGGTGTGGCGCCCGTTTTACTTTGCGAACCTGATTGTTGATCCCAAGGACGAGAATAAAGTCTTCAAGCCCGACCTCATCCTGCTGGAAAGCGTGAATGGCGGCAAGAGTTTCAACTCCGTGGCCAACGCTCACGGCGACCATCACACCATTTGGATTGATCCTAGTAACACCCAGGTGGTTTACACCGGAGACGATGGCGGACTATGGAGCAGCATTGACGGCGGCAGCCGTTGGCGGCATCTGATGAACCTGCCGGTTTCCCAGTTTTACCACGTCAGCGTGGATGACGCGAACCCGTACCACGTCTATGGCGGACTGCAGGACAACAGCTCATGGGTGGGTGACTCATCGTATCCCGGCGGCGTCAGCAATGCGCGTTGGGAGAACCTGTTCGGCGGCGATGGATTCTGGGTGTTTACCGACCCTTCTGATCCTGATTGGGTCTACGCCGAAGCCCAGGGCGGAGATATTGGCCGTGTCAACCGGCATACGCTGGATGGCCGCAACATCAAGCCGCAACCGGATTACAACGAGAAGAAGCTGCGCTTCAACTGGAATACTCCCATCCACATGAGCCCCAACGAAAAGGGCACGATTTATATTGGTGCGCAATTTCTGTTCCGCTCGCGCAACCATGGTCAATCGTGGGACCGCATTTCTCCCGACCTCAGCACCAACGATCCGGAAAAGCAGAAGCAGGAAGAATCCGGCGGCATCACCGTGGACAATTCCGCGGCGGAGATGCACACCTCGATTTACTCCATCAGCGAGTCGCCCCAAAATGGCCAGATCATATGGGCCGGCACCGACGACGGCAATCTGCAGATCACACGCGATGGCGGCAAGACCTGGACCAACGTTGTGGGCAACGTCCCGGGCCTCGCGAAAAATTCCTGGGTCTCATGGGTGGAAGCCAGTCTCTACGACGAAGGTACAGCGTATGCGACGTTTGATCGCCACACGTTCGGCGATCTGAAGCCGTACGTCTACAAGACCACCAATTATGGCAAAACGTGGAGTGCGCTCGGCGTCCAGGACAGCGACGTACGCGGATACGCGCACGTCATCAAAGAAGATACCGTAGACCGCAACCTGCTCTTTCTGGGCACGGAATTTGGATTGTGGATTTCCATTGACGGCGGCGGCCGCTGGGCGCAGTACAAAGGCGCCGGGTTCCCGGCCGTAGCAGTGCGTGACATGGTGGTGCAGCGCCGCGAATCCGATCTGGTGATGGCCACGCACGGCCGCGGCATCTGGATCATTGACGATATTTCGTCCCTGCGCGCGCTCGGCGCGGACATGATGGCCCAGGACGCAGTGCTGTTTGAGGGCAAAGCGGTGCAGTACATTGAGTCTGGCGGCGGATGGGCGGAGGGCGACTCCACGTTCTTTGGATCAAGCCGCACCAGCAATGCTTTTATTACCTATTATCAAAAGAGCCGTCATATTTTTGGCGACTTGAAGATTGAGATTTTCGGGCCCGACGGCAAACTGCTCGACACCATTGCCGGCAGCAAACATCGCGGACTGAACCGCGCTCTGTGGTCCATGCGAGTCAGGCCGCCAATCGTTCCTCCGGCCGCCAGTTCCGCCGGCGGCAACACGGGGCCGCGCGTTGTGCCGGGCACATACACGGTCAAGCTGACCAAGGGAGACAAGACTTACATCAGCAAACTCCAACTGGTGATGGACCCGCGGAACAATTACTTCAGCCTTGAGGACCGCCGGGCCCAGTTTGATCTGAGCATGAAGCTCGAAAAGATGCTGGGACGAATGAGCTATGGCGTTGACGCCATCATGAACGTTCGCGACTCCGCCGCGGAACGCGTGGGCAAACTTCCGCCGGGTGATCCGTTGCGCAAGGGCCTGGAACAATTGGCAGAAAAGGTGGACGCCCTGCGTTCCAAGATTGTGGCCACCAAGGAAGGCGGCGCCATCACCGGAGAAGAACGCATCCGCGAATTTATGGCCGGACTGTATGACGCGGTGTCCGGCTACGAAGGGCGTCCCACGGATTCCCAGGTGGCCCGCACGGACGCTCTGGGCCACGAGTTGGAAGACGTGATTCGCGACTTTGATCAGCTCACGTCGAAAGAACTGCCGGGCATCAATGCGGAATTGCAGAAGAAAAAGATCGAACCCATCAAACTGTTTACGCAGCAGGAATGGGACCAGACGCATGAAGGCACGTCCGCTCCTCAGCAGAGTGGGGCAAGAAGGTTTCAAGAGCGGGATTAGAGCTGTGCTGCTATTTCCTCAGCTTTTTGTTTGGAGATTTTGGCGTCTTCCTTTGCTCGCTGCGAAGCCAATTCGTCTATGTCTAGCAGCTGCCTTATCTTCCAAGCCGGAATGACTCCAGACATTCCAGTATGCGATTCAACCCATTGCCCCTCAACGTGATCGTCGAGATTCTGCGAAGAGCCCTTCTTGTTTAGAATCGGCAAATAATTGTGAATGTGTGTCCAATCAATTCCAAGTAGCCAAGGCCCATGAATTCCTTGTGCGTACATACCCAACTCAGAAGAAGAAGATGTCAGAATCGGATTTGGAGAAACATATGTAGGTCCCGCCTCTTCGGGATTATCGGAACCCCGTGGACGCGGCAGGGTCGGGTCTAAGATTACAAAAACAGGAGAACCGCTGTAGCCGGGAATCGACCGCATTTCAACTAAGAATGTTTCCTGCGCTTGTCCAAAAGCATTTTGCGTCGTCTCCTCTGCAAGCATCGAGATATTGCCAAACCTAACGCTCGGTGTGTTTTTTTGGGTACCCTCGTGACTTACAAATCGCCCAACCATGAAGACATCATCACCAGGCCCGATATTAAGACTGTTCATTAAGTGAGGCGTGACAAACCTTTCGACTGGGACACAGGCGATCTGGAATTCCTCCTCGGGAATTGTCAACGGATACACTGCCAGATCATCCACGTCGTTTATTACCCATCGCAATTTGTTAGTTTCCAGAGACCGAAATTTATTGGAAATATCGTTGATACGCAAAACCGGATTCGCCATTCTCTCAATCACATGGCGGTTGGTCACTACATACAACTGGTATTCCTCAATGTTACGCTCAAGAGGAAAACGCACGATAAATCCACTGCCTCCGGAGTTCTCGCCGGCATCAGACATCTCTTTGGTCTTATAGATGTAAACCGAACACAATTCATAGACCCCAGGAATACGCTGCGACATGAAAATCGACTCCGGCTCCCCAGATAGAATCCGGGAAGAATTAAGAATACTTCTTTATCAGTCGGTGCGTATCGCTTGCATGTTTTCACCTCGTTCGCGTGGTGCAATACTTCTCCATTTGCTGACTGACATAACATACTGACCGCGTAAAAATTCCACTTGGCCCTCGTTTCAGACTAGCCGTTCCCCGCGACGCTCTCTCGTAAGCCGCTTGTTATCAATAGTTTATGTTTTTGCGCTCGGCGGGATGGAATGGCACTCTGCTTGCTCTTTATCCAGCGTGACTGTTCTTGATTGGCGTGTCCAAATCCGCCGCAGGGTTCCAAAGGAGATTTCCATGCACATGAAATCCAGTGTCACGATCCTGTTGGCCGGCGCGTTGCTTGCGTTCGCGTCCGGCTGTAGCACCAAGACTTACGTACGACAGCAGACGCAGCCGATCATTGACAAGGCCAACGATCTGGATGATCGCGCGGCCAAGAATACCAATGGGATTCGCGATGTGGACGCCCGCGCCCAGCAGGGAATCTCCGGCGTGAACCAGAAGGCAGACGCGGCTGGCCAGAGAGCGGACGACGCGCGCAACCGCGCCGATCAGGCCCAGGGTCTGGCTTCTCAGGTGTCCGGCCGGGCAGACATGCTGGCCAACCAGGTCGCCAATCTGGACAACTATCGTCCGGTGGCTGATACCGCAGTCCACTTCGGCTTTAACAAGGCCAATCTTACCGCCGACGCCAAAGCTTCTTTGGACCAACTGGCTTCCCAGGTGCCGAACACCCGGGGCTACATCGTAGTGGTGGAAGGCAACACCGACTCGGTGGGTTCCGCCGACTATAACTACCGGCTGAGCGAACGGCGCGCCGACGCGGTGGTCCAGTATCTTGCCGGCAAGAGCATTCCGGCGCACAAGATCTACGTGATTGGCCTGGGTAAAGACAAGTCAGCCGAGCCCAACACCACGGCGGACGGACGGGCCAGGAACCGCCGCGTAGATGTCCGTCTCATGACGAATATCCAGGAACCACAAACTTCTGCGCAAAATACGGCTCCCAGCCCGAGCCGGTAGAGGGTAGGTTCTCTCCTCCCCCCGGGGACCTCTCTCGTAAGCCAGGCGCAGGTAAAAAGGCCGCCAGAAAGCTGGCGGCCTTTTCAAGTCTTCTATTTAGGTAGGGCAGCGGCACAAATGCACTAAAATAAATCCATGAAGCACTCTATTTATTTTGGTCTTTTCTTAATGGCTTCTTTTGTCGTAGCGCACGCGCAAAACCCTCGTACACCCGACGATCAGCCTCATATTGAACCGCGTAAACAACCGAAAGATACTCCTTCGCAACAGGCCCCGTCAGGAAATCAGGCGCCATCGCAAGGAGATAGCAGCAGCGGACCCCTTATCGGAAGCGCTGGACCAGGAGAAAGTTCCAGCAAAGATTCCATGGTTGATTTCAATGCCCAGCCAAAACTGAAGGAACCAACGGGCGGCCAGGCGCGGACGTATCCGTTTGATCCGCACAAAGCCATCAAGGACATTGAAGTCGGCGAGTTCTATCTGAAGCGGCAGAATTATCGAGCGGCCCTCGATCGCTTCACCGAAGCGCTCAACTATAAGCCCAACGATGCCATTGCCACGTACCGGCTGGCGCAGACACTGGAAAAGCTGGACCTATCGAGCCAGGCGTACAAGACCTACGAAAAGTATCTGGAGATCCTGCCGCAGCTNNAAGGACGCGAAGGTGTCCATGCAGCGACTCGCGCCGCGCATGAACGCGAACAGCACGGAACCGGAAAAACAGGCGGCGCATGATCTAGAGGTGGGAGAGACGTATCTCTCGCAAAACAAGTTCGAGGCCGCGTACGGCCGTTTTGAAGAAGCGGTGCGATTGTCCCCGGGCAATCCTGTGGCCTGCTTCCGACTGGCCGAAAGCCTGCAAGGTCTGCAGCGATTGGATGAAGCACGGCTCTATTACAAGAGATATCTGGAGTTGCAGCCGCAGGGTCACGACGCAGCAGAAGCCAGGAAGGCAGTCGCGCAAATCACGCTCGTGCTGGGCAAAGAGCGGCCGTAACTCGCGCTGGTCTTTATTCTTTGTGAACAAAGAGCCCCGTGCTTGCATCCACAATCACGGTGAGTGGCGCGTCGACAGCGCTGTTGCCGTAGATCACGTGCCATCTGAGTTGGCTCGCGCGCGAGTCATAGTCCAGCAGGTAGATCACTGGCTGTGCCGGCTTTTTGGCCATCATCTCTTTGCCGCCATGTTCCTGCGCCACGGCAAACGCCTGGTCGCTATCCGTCCTCAGGAAATTCAGGTCGAACGGCTGCGTGGAGCGGTTGGCAGGATTAAATGGATCTTCCGTGCTGTGGGTCAGCCCTTTGGGCGCGTCCGGGTCGGTGCTTCCGGACCATGAAAACTGTTTCGCCTTCAATTGAGATGCGGAAGCGAAAGTGGCGCGCCAGAAAGTGGCTTTGCCGTCGTGACCGTTGCTGTCTTTGAGAGGCTGCGATTCAAGCTGGATGGGCTGCACGTCACGCGCCCACAGCCGCGCCGCTACCATCATCTTCTGAAAGGCAAATCGTCCCGTCTCAGCCTGGGACTGTGCCGGGGGCGCCGGAGCACTCTTCGGTTCGCTACTGCAACCCAACAACAGGGCCGCGATGAAAACGATAACGCAATATGTTTTTCTCATTGTTGTTCTTTGTTCTCTCTGGCCCTTATCTTTTTTAGCAAACCGGCACGAACCTGTGGATGCCACGAGAGAAGTCTCTTATCTATAGTAATTGCTAATCGAGGCCGTGTGCTTTGATCCTGGTCAAGAGGGTCTTGTAAGAAATGCCCAGGCGCTCGGCTGCGGCTGCTTTGTTCCATTTGCAATCCCGCAGAGTCGATTCAATTTTCTCCCGATCCAGTTTCTGTCCATTTTCTACGCTGTTTGCAGTAGCCGTTGCTGGGACCAGTCCCAGATCGGCGGCTGTGATTTCTCCGTCGTTCAGGATGGCGGCGCGCTCCATGGCATTCTGCAATTCGCGTACGTTGCCGGGCCAGGTGTGCAGTTGCAAAGCGGCGCTGGCATCCGCCGCAAGACGCAGGTTGTTTTTCTTGAACTCACGGCGGAAGCGTTCGAGAAAATGGTTCGCAATCAGCAATACATCATCGCCGCGGTCACGCAGCGGCGGAATGGTGATAGGGACCACGGCAAGCCGGTAGTAGAGGTCGCGCCGGAACTCTCCTGCCTGGATGGCTTCTTCCAGATTGCGGTTGGTTGCGGCGATCACGCGCACGTCGCACACCACCGGAGCGGTGCCGCCCAGGCGCTCGACTTTGTGGTCTTCAAGAACGCGCAGCAGTTTGGACTGCACCGAAAGCGGCAACTCGCCGATTTCATCCAGAAAGATCGTTCCGCGATGGGCCAGTTCGAATTTTCCTGCCTGACGGCCCGCCGCTCCGGTGAACGCTCCGCGGTCATGTCCAAAGAGCTCATTCTCGATCAGTGTTTCAGGGATGGCGGCGCAGTTGATGGCCACAAACGGCTTGGTCGCGCGCGGACTCAACTGGTGGACGGCGCGCGCGAACAGTTCCTTGCCGGTGCCGCTTTCTCCCAGCAACAAAACAGTGGACTCAGTCGCGGCCACGCGCTGCATTTCGTTTCCCGCCTGCAACATGCTGGGGTGCTCTCCAATCATGCGCGGGAAGCCGTGACGTTTGGAAAACTCTTCTTTCAGGACCAGGTTCTCGCGCAGGATTTGTTGCCGCTCCAGCGCGCGGGCCAGCATGTGCTCGAGATGTCCAAGATCAATCGGTTTCTGGATAAAGTCATACGCGCCCTTGCGCATGGCGTCCACGGCCTGGGCTATGCTGCCGTACGCGGTCATGATGATGACCGGCACAGAGGGATCGAAATCCAGGGCGGCACGAAGCACATCCATGCCGGAACCCTGGGGCAGTTTCAAGTCGGTGAGCACAGCGGAAAATCGGGATTTGGCCAGGAGGGCGTCGGCTTCCGCGAAGTTTGCCGCCGGGACGGCCTGGTGGCCCATGCGCGTGAGAGCGTGCTGCAGCATCTCCCGCAATTCCGGCTTGTCTTCCACGAGAAGAATCGGTTCCATACTAGAAAACCCCCAAACGTGTGAGGCTTTGGGGGTCGGGACGCTGGGCGCGGTTAGTTGTCAATGACGCTGAAAGGCACTCCGTCCTTGCGTGCCTGCTCCTGAAGGTCGGCCAGTCTCTGCTTTGCGGCGGTCAGCAGCAGTGTCTTGGCCTGGAGCTCCTCCTGTTGTTTGCGCGTTTCTTCCGCGTACTTGCCCGGGTCCCTTAGGTTGGCGCCGGCATCGGCATAATAGTTGGCGGCGCGGACGCGCGCTTCACGTTCTGTGACATCGACCTCGCGCTGCAACAGAGTCACTTCGTGTTTCTGTGCGTCCAGCTTCGTCTTCCACGAATCCCACTTCTGCTGTTCAGACGGCGTGACCTTGGCCTGGTCTGTGCCGTTGTTCTTGATGTCGTCCTTCTTCGCGTCGGTGGTCTTTGCGTCCGGGTTCTTGGCGTCGGAAGTTGTGTCTTTCGCAACGGCCGGTGCGGCGGTGTCGGCGGAGGGGAACGCGTCGTTGTCGATGACTCGGACCGGCGTTCCCGGCTTCTTGTTGGCGCGGTTCTCCCGGGCAATCTCACCCAGCGATTTCGGTGGCGGTTGCTGATCTTGCGCGCTCGCCGCCAGACCACATAGAAGAATCAATGCACAAAGTGTTTTCATACGAATAACCATCCACTACCTCCATCTTACTCCGCTTTGCCACGGGATTCTTTGCGATTCAGCCCCCCAGGAACCCACAAGGGAAATCCCCCTAGTCTTTAGTAATGTCAGTAATCTCCGTTGCCGTGGGCCCGGCCGGCTGGTTGGCCGGCAAAGTCAGGGTGAAAGTTGTGCCCTCGGCGTTGCTGGCTACAGTGATCGCGCCGCCATGCTCGCTGATGATCCGGTGTACCAGGGCCAGCCCCAGGCCCGTGCCACTGGCTTTGGTCGTAAAAAACGGAATGAAGATTTTGAGCAAGTCCTCAGCGGCAATGCCGCGGCCGTTGTCGGCCAGGCTTACTTGCAGCTTGTCCGCTTCAATCGATCCGTGGACAGATACCTTGACCCGCGCGCCGTTGCGTCCGGCCTCGGCGCTATTGCGCAGGAGATTGGACAGGGCTTGTCGCAGCAGCACAGCATCGCCTGTGACTTCCATGATCGGGGCCGCTGGCAGTTGCAGATCAACTCCCGTTTCCCGCGCGCAATCTTCCAGGACCGCATTCAGATTGACTTTCTGCCGCGCCATTCCGTGAGGACGCGCAAACTCCAGAAACTCAGTGACGATGCGCGAGAGCGATTCTGTTTCAGCGGCGATCTTGCCGGCAAATCCTCGTCCCGTTTCTGTCGCCGATTCCTGCACCAGCATCTGCGCGTATCCGGAAATAGTGGCCAGCGAGTTCTTGAATTCATGTGCGATTCCAGCGGACATCTCGCCTAGAGAAGCCAGATTTTCCTTGAGTTGCACCTGCCGCGACAACTCGGCAATGTGAGTGAGGTCGGCCACCAGGCAGGAGACGCCAAGGATTTCTCCCTTTTTCCCGCGCACCGCGGACGCGCCAATTCCCAGCACGCGTTTCTCGCCCTTCGGCGTGACGTAGTCGGCCTCTACGCGTTGAAAGGGAGCGCCGTCACGAATGGTCCGTTCCATCTCGGTCACAAACGGAGCTGGTGAATCGGAAGTGCCCCCGCTGGGCCAGCGTACTTCGCGAATGCCGGTAAACAAGTCGCGTATATGGAAGCCGAACGGCGACGCATATCCGAGAAGCAATTTCGCCGCGCCATTGACCTGACGGACGAGCCCCAGCCGGTCGAAGAAAACAACTCCACTGGTGAGGTTGGAGAGCACCGCTTCGCTAATGTTCTCCGTGGCAGCGGCGCGCTCCCGGTCCTGCTGCCGAAGCTTCTGCAGCTCTTTTTCCTGTTCGCGAAGCTGCTGGATCACGCCGTTATAAGCAGCAAGGGAAAAGAGAGGATTGTTCTCGGCGGCTACGCGCTCTTTCTCTGCCTTGCCCAAATTCTTGCGCGCCGCACGCAACATCATGACCGCGAGTATCGCCGCCAGCAGCGCAATAAGGGTCGCGAACACCGCGAAGAGCATCTTGAACACAATCGGGTTTTGCTGCAGCTTAATCACATGCGTTCCCAATACCAGCGAAAAATCACATTTCCGCAAAAAGCCGCCAATAGAGCGGCTATTCCCAGAAACACTCCAAAAGGTATCTCAAAATTGCGATAAATCAAGATAGCCGAATGCCATGACCGAATGCGCGCGGCTTTCGCCGGTTCCGAGGGGATTTTGGACCGTCGGCGCGCCAGCCGCTTTCGCCAGACAAAGAAAATCAGCGTAAGGCCGAAAATGCTGCCGATCAGCGAGCCTGCGAGCAGCACCAGCAGCGTTATCTTAACGCCCAGAAACGCGCCGATCAGGCCCATGAGTTTTACGTCACCCTGGCCCATGCCTTCCTCGCGACGCAATACTTTGTACATCAGGGCCACGGCCAGAATAAACGCCGATCCCAAAGCGGCTCCGGCACACGCGTTGATGAAGGAAACAATCCGCCAGTTAGCCGGGTGGTGTATCCAGTTTCGCAGAATGAAATCGCCCGGGCCTTCGACCTCAACGAGCAGACTAAACAATAGTCCGATTACGACTCCGGGTTTGGTCAGCAGGTCGGGTAGCAGCTTGGTTTCGGCGTCAGTAAAAATGAGGCCTATAAGAAGGAAGCACAAGACGCAATACTTGGCCGCCAGCGGTCCCGGCCTAGGGTCGTAATGCGTGACCGCCATGTAATAAGACAGAGCAAAGAAGGCCCCCGTGAGCAATTCAACCGCGGCATATCGCGGCGAGATGCGGGCCTGGCAGTTTCGGCATTTGCCTTTCAGCAGCACCCAACTCAGCACCGGAATGTTGTCATGAGCAGCGATGGGCGCCTGGCACACCGGGCAACCGGAGCGCGGACGCACCACGGAAAGGCCGAGCGGCATGCGATGAATACAGACATTCAAAAAGCTGCCGAAGATCAGTCCGAACAAGAAAAACGCGACAATGTAAAAAACCAACAGAGGCTAGCTCCGCGCTGGATTTTTCTCGGGGATGGCCTGATTATACGTAGATTTCCAGGGCGACCCTAGTTACTGTTGTGCGGCGATAGCCCGGTTAGTAAACAACGCCAGTGGTGCAAGCAACGCCTTTTCAGAGCAATAAAACCTTACCGCTGATGACGCTGATAGCGCTGATGTGTAAGAGAATCGAAATGGGATTTTTTTGAATAATTATTATCAGCGTCATCAGCGTAATCAGCGGTAAGGTTTTTGCTAATTGCTTGAGCAGGCCGTTCTTCCATCACTATTGGCCCAGCGGCTGACGGCTGGCGCCTGGCGTGACCGTGATCGAGTGTTCCAACTGGAAGTTAATAACCGCCTCCGGCTTCAGGACAATCTGTTGGCCCTTGGTTGCTGCGGATGCGCCGGTCCCGGCGCCCGCTCCTGCGGCGCCTCCGATGGCCGCGCCTTTGCCGCCGCCAAAAATCCCGCCGATAACCGCGCCGATCACTGCGCCGCCGCCAACCTTGGCTGCGGTGGCCTTGCCCCGTCCGTTGCCGGACTGGGTCCATCGTTCCGTCTGAAGGTTGTAGCTTCTGCCGTTCATACGCAGCCGCGTCAGTTCCACGGTAAGCACGGATTGCCCGGCGAAACGGCCCGCAGATTTCACATCCACTACGCGGCCTTCCACGTCCGCGGTCGTCGGGATGACCGTCTGGCCGTTAACGATCACTGGCGCGGGCAGCGATCCGTGGAAAACATCCCCAACTTGCGCCTTCTCCGAACTCACCTCTTCATTCATGCGAATGCTCAACTGAGTGCCGGCAGGAACGGTGATTTCTTGCGGAGGAGCAGGCGCTGGTGGCGGAGGCGGTGTGCGTGCCGGCGCTTCTTCCGACTGGATCCACCGGTCGGGCGAAGTCCACGGGACCGGCGCTGCCGGAGCGTTGGCCGCTGAGGCATTATCATTGTTGGGTTCGCCGGCATAGTTGTCGCGACTATCATCCGCGCGCGAGGTGTTGCGGCTGCGAGGAGAAGGACGATCCTGCTTCGCAGGAACGGAATTTACGGCGTACGTGCCGGCCGATGGCTTGACCGGCGGCGCCTGCACAGGCTGATCGGCAACAACCGCCGGTGCAATCTGTACGATCTGCAGATTGTTGACTACCGTCCTGACTCCCTCCACTTGCGCCGCGTCATTGGCCGCAGCATTGCGGGCGGTGGCATTGCTGACAGTTCCGGCGAGAGTCACCACGCCGTTGCTGGCGTTGATCGAAAGCTGCTTGTCAGGGACATTGGCGTCAGAATAAATCTTGTTCTGAACGTCGGCGGCAACCTGAGCGTCAGGGCGATTGCTCTTATGTGTGCAGCCAACCGCCAGAAGTGCCAGGGACAGCAGCACCACCCATAAGTATTTGCGGAGATTTGTCATATCAACTCCTGTTATCAATTATCAATGGCGTATATCAACGTTTGATGCAAAACCATCCTCATTTGCTGCTCTGAATCCGCGAATCGCTAGGTCTTCGTGGGGAATAAGTATGTACTCAATCCTTCGCCAAAACCACAGGGCTCCACTCCCAGAATTTGCTTCATTGCGCCGATGTCGCAAGTGGACCCTTCGCGTAACATGCGCAACTGGTCGACGGTCACCGGTGGGCGTCCCGGCAGGCGTTGCGCGATGACTGCTGCCAGAAACATGAATGACAGCGGCACATGTGCGGGCCGCTTGCGGATGCCGGCGTGACGAGCGATTTCTGTCAGTACGTCGTTGAGCGGTAATTCGTCCGCTCCGCCCAGTTCGATGGTTTGATGGGTGGCGGCCTCTACGGTCAACGCCCGGGTGAAGCAGGCGGTGACGTCATCAATAAAGACAGGACGAAAACGCGGCATACCGTCACCCGGCACGGGACGAAACAGCGGCGCCTTGCGCATGACGTCGAGCATTTGCGAGACGAAACCGTCGCCGGGACCAAAGATCAGAGACGGCCGCAGAATGCAATACGGAATCCCGCTTTGGCGGACAAGTTCTTCCGCTTTCCATTTTGTGGTCTGGTACGGCGCGACGCCATCGGCGCGGGCGCCAATGGCCGACATCTGGATAAAACGAGCAACGTCGTTCCGCTTTGCCGCTTCAACCACATTGCGTGTTCCGGTTTCGTGCACTCGTTCGAAGGTGGCCTTGCCATCTTCAACAATAATGCCCACTAGATGAATGACCGCATCACAGTCTTTCAGACCTTCAGTCAGTCCCGCGCCGTCGGCCACATCTCCCTGGATCAGCGTGACGTTTTCCGCAGGAAACTGGTTTGGCTTTTGCGGGTTGCGCACGAGGGCACGGACCGCGTGGCCCTCCGCCAGCAATCTTTGAAGAAGATGGCCGCCAACAAATCCTGTCGCGCCAGTAAGCAAGACTTTCACGTATTGGATTCTAAATCGACCGAAAACGCCATGTCTTAACTAATTGATAATGGGCCAGTTGCCAGCACCGCCAACCATCCGGTTGACCATTCATTGGTCTCTCCGTCTAACTCAGCCAGTGGTGTGGCCAGGGCACGGCGGGCTTTTGACTTTGACCAGACAAGCCCATAAAATCGCAACGCATTTTGAACCAAACGCCAACTCTGAAGCGAAAGCCGCCGCACCGCTGCCGGAACTTGTTTCAAAGCCCCTATTCCCGACAACAAGCGCAGACCCATCGGGGGTTTTGAAACCAGCTCGAATCGTGCTGACTTTTCCATGGAGGCAATCTTTTGAGAAACAAATTTACGTTCCTGGCTGCAAGTCTGCTTGTGGCCATGATGCTGCTGATCTGCAACTTTAGCTCTGCGGTGGCACAGGCGAAACCAGCCCCGGCGAAAAAAGCGCCGGCGTCCGCTGCAGGCACTATTCCCATTCCGGACATCCCTTACACCAAGTTCGTTCTTAGAAACGGCCTGACCGTTCTGGTGCATGAGGACCACAAAGCTCCGATCGTTGCCGTCAACACCTGGTACCACGTGGGCTCGAAGAACGAGAAGCTGGGCAAAACCGGTTTCGCCCACCTGTTCGAGCACCTGATGTTCAGCGGCAGCGAGAATTTCAATTACACCTACATCAACGCCATGGAGAAGATTGGGGCCACCAATCTGAACGGCACTACGAACAACGACCGCACCAATTATTTTGAGAACGTGCCGACGTCCATGCTCGACTACGCGCTGTTCGCGGAGAGCGATCGTATGGGCCATCTGCTCGCGGTGCTCGACCAGAAAAAGCTCGACCTGCAGCGCGGCGTGGTGCAGAACGAGAAGCGCCAGGGCGAAAACCAGCCCTATGGTGTGACCCAGCAGCTCATCACGGAAAACGTGTATCCCATGGGCCATCCGTATTCCTGGACGGTTATTGGCGCCATGAAAGACCTGGACACGGCGTCCATGGCCGACGTGACCGATTGGTTTAAGACCTACTACGGACCGAACAACGTCACCGTGGTCATCGCCGGCGATGTCACGCCGGAAGTGGCGCGCCAAAAAGTTGAGAAGTACTATGGCGAGATCCCCGCGGGACCGCCGATCGCCAAGCATCAGGCCTGGGTAGCCAAGCGCACGGGGACGCATCGCGGGACAGTGCAGGACCGCGTTACTCAGGCGCGCATTTATCGCGTGTGGAACGTGCCTGGAGCTGAAACGCCTGAAGAAGCCCAGCTGGATCTGGTGGCCCACATACTTGGCCAGGGCAAAACGTCCCGTTTGTATAAACGTCTGGTCTACAAAGACCAGACGGCGACCGACGCCAACACCTTCGATTTCAATAACGAGATCGCTGGAAACTTCTACATGATCCTTACGGCGAAGCCGGACTCGGACCCGGCGAAAGCGGACGGCAACCTGCGCAAAGCGGAAAAGGCAGCCGAAGAAGAATTGCGGAACTTCCTAAAGAACGGCCCCACGGAGGCCGAACTGCAGATTGCCAAGACCCAGATCTTCGGCAACTATGCCCGCATCGTGGAACGCATTGGCGGCTTTGGCGGCAAGAGCGACGTGCTGGCCCGCTGCCAGACTTTCACCGGCAACCCTGACTGCTATAAGGATTATCTGAAAACCGTGCGGGCCGCCACGGTGGCGTCCGTGAAGAAAGCCGCCAACGACTGGCTGGGCGATGGTGACTATGTTCTGGAAGTGCAGCCGTATCCCACGAACTTAAAGACTGACGCTAAACTCGACCGCTCTCACGAGCCAGATGCTGGCGGTCCCATGTCACTCAGTCTGCCGCCCATGCAGCGGACCACGCTTTCCAACGGTCTGAAGGTCGTACTGGCGGAACGCCACACCGCGCCGGTAGTGAACTTCTCGCTGATCGTAAACAGCGGATACGCGGCTGACTCGGCCGACGCGTCCGGTACCGCCAGCTTTGAGCAACGCATGCTGGAAGAAGGCACGCCGACGCGCGACTCGCTGAAGATTGGCGAAGAGCTGGAATCGCTCAGCGCCAACTTCAATGCCGGTACTAGCCTGGATTTTGCCACCGTCAACCTCAACGCGCTCCGGGTCAACATGGACAAGGCGCTCAACATTTACGGCGACCTCATTTTGCATCCCGCGTTTCCGCAAAAAGAATTTGATCGCCTGCAGAAAGACCGTCTGGCCGCAATCCAGCGCGAGAAAGTGAATCCCAACACCATGGCGCTGCGTGTGGCGCCAACGTTGCTGTACGGCAAAGGACATCCCTATGCTGTGCCGTTTACCGGCACAGGTACAGAAGCCGCCGTTCGCAAGATGACACGTGCGGACCTGGTCAAGTTCCATGACACCTGGTTCAAGCCGAACAACGCCACGTTGCTGGTCGTCGGCGACACCACGCTGGCGGAGATCAAACCCAGGCTCGAAAAACTGTTCGCCGGATGGAAGCCGGGCGACGTCCCCACAAAGAACATGCCTCGCGTCGAGCAGCCGCAAACGAACGTGGTCTATCTGATTGACCGGCCGGATTCGTTGCAGAGCGTGATCTACGGTCTGCAACTGGCTCCGCCGCGCAATGATCCGGACAGCCTGTCTCTCGAGCTGGTGAATAGCATCTTCGGCGGGAAATTCAGTTCACGCATTAACATGAATCTGCGTGAGGACAAGCACTGGTCGTACGGCGTGTTCAGCTTTATTCCGAACGCGCGCGGCCAGCGGCCCTACATTAGCCAATCACCGGTGCAGACTGACAAGACGAAGGAATCTTTGGCCGAACTGGTCAAGGAGTACAACACCTTTGGCCGGGAAAAGCGTATCTCGGAGAAAGAATTGACGGAAGAGCAGACCAATGCCACGCTCGGATTGCCGGGAGGCTTTGAAACGGTGGGCCAGCTCTCCGGAGCGTACGCCAGCATTCTTCAGTA
The DNA here is from genome assembly GCA_003140235.1 of Acidobacteriaceae bacterium. GTDB lineage: Bacteria > Acidobacteriota > Terriglobia > Terriglobales > Acidobacteriaceae > Angelobacter. The sequence goes on along the minus strand of PLJN01000124.1, from coordinate 38,899 downwards.
CGACTTGCCGGAGGAGTACTTCAACACGTACACAGCCAGGGTGCTGGCCGTTACGCCGGACACCGCCAATGAGACCGCCAGGAAGTATGTGCTGCCTGACCATCTCATCTGGGTGGTCGTCGGCGATATGAAGAAAGTCGAGGCCGGTATTCGCTCATTGAACCTGGGTGAAGTCCACAGGATCGACGCGGACGGAAATGATCTGGTGGTAGACGATCGGCTGCGCCGGTAGGACCCCGCGCATTGACGAGCACTCGGCATTCAGCCCCGGAGCATTCTTTCCGGGGCTGAGCGCTTTTACCAGGATGGCGGAGATCAGAACGACCCAACATAGACGTGGCATGCCACGTCTAACTCGTCGCCAACGAAATTTGTCCGCGGAGGGGCTATGCCGATGGTAAGTCCGGCTCTGTGGCTTCCGCTACCTCAACTGTGATACAAAGCTCTGTCTTAAACATATGTCTGTTCGAGTTGCACGCGGTATTTACAACCCGGAGAAGGAACGCATCCACTTTTACGTGGCGTTCAAGCCTGCCCTGGACCCCACGGCAGACGATCGTGGCGCTGAAGCCAGCTATCCCGTCGACGTGGCGCTTTCAGTGACAGAGACCGGCGAACTGGCTGACATTGCGTTCAGCTTGCCCAAACCCTGCTGCAACACCAAGTCGCTTATGTTTCTGCAAACCACGGACTCCGCCAGCGTGATCGACGAAAAAGTATTTGTCACCGTGCCGGGACTCAACGGTGACGCCGTGCTCAACGCCAAAGCCCATCTTGAACTCGATGGGGCCGGCCGGATCATTGGGCTCGAGATCAACTAAAGCATTCCCGTTCCGACTAAAATAGCCACCATGGCGGCGCACCAGATTACCGGCTTTGTCCTGGCCGGTGGCAAGAGCTCCCGCATGGGAGAAGACAAGGCCGCGTTGTCCCTGAACGGCACCACCTTGCTGGAGCATGCACTGGCGGCGATACGTCCGGTGTGTGAGCCGCTCTTTATTATTGGTGCGCGCGATCGTTACGGCGAATTTGGTCCTGGATATGAAGACATCGTCCCTGGTTGCGGCCCACTCGGCGGCGTGCACGCAGCGCTCACGCATTCCGAGACGGAACTGAACCTGATCATCGCTGTCGACACACCTTTTCTTACTCCAGAATTGCTGCGCTACCTGGCGGAACGGGCTGCGGACGCTTCTTGCATGATTGTTGCGCCGCGCATTGCCGGATATGTGCAGCCGCTGTGCGCTGTCTATTCGCGTAGCTTCCTGCCTGTCGCTGCCGCTGCGCTCGAGGCCGGGAAGTACAAACTGGCGGCGCTGTTTCCCGAGGAGAATACGCTGGTGATCACGGAGCCGGAACTGGAAAAGTTTGCGTTCACCCCCGATATGTTTGAAAATCTGAACACGCCGGAGGACATGGAGCGGGCCCGGGGCGCGCTTCCCGAATCCAAATCATGAGCGAAGAAGTCCACAGCCACGCGCAACATGCCGGCCCGTACATCGCCTTCCACGATGTGTCGAAGGCGTTCGGCGACCATGTTGTGCTGGATCACGTGAATTTTCACGTGATGGCTGGTGAAACCCTCTGCATTCTGGGCCGCAGCGGCGTTGGTAAATCTGTTTCTCTGCAGCACATCATGGGTTTTCTGAAAGCTGACGCCGGCCGCATCACCGTGGCGTCGGAGGACATCACCGATTACACCGAAACCGAATTGGAGCGCATCCGCAAGAAAGTCACCATGGTGTTCCAGAACGGAGCGCTGTTTGATTCCTTGACCGTCGGTGAAAACGTTGCGTTTCCTTTGCGCGAGCGGCGCGATCTGGACGAAGACCAGATTTACCAGATCGTGGACGGCCTGCTGGAGATGGTTGGCGTCGGGCACGTGCGCGATTTGCTGCCTTCCGCGCTTTCCACGGGACTAAAACGCAGCGTAGCGATTGCCCGCGCGCTGTCCGCACAGCCGGAATGCATTCTGTTCGACGAACCAACCACCATGGTGGACCCGCTGATGGCGCAGTTGCTGGGCGACCTGATCCAGAAGCTCAAGCTGCAACTCAAGCTCACGAGCGTGGTGGTGACGCATGACATGCGTCTGGCAAAAAAGCTGGGCGACCGCGTTGTTTTTCTCCATGAGGCGCGCGCGATCTTCTTCGGCACAGTGAAAGAGATGGAGAATTGCCAGGAAGAAATCGTGCAACAGTTTCTGCAGCTGGATGAACTCATCGCGCCTGGAGTTTGATCGCCCCAGAATCAAGAGTGAAAAATATGGCAGTCGCCCGGAAACATCGCCGCGCGAGCATCACGCTGGTGGGCGCAGGAAATCTGGCATCCGTGCTGGGCCCGGCGCTCAAGTCAGCAGGCTACCGGATGGACGCGGTAGTCAGCCGTCCGCTGCAAAAATCGCGCCAACGGGCTGCTGCGCTGGCAAGAAAAATCGGCGCCAAAGCGGTGACGCTGCCGGATGCCCCATTCCAGTCCGATATTGTTTGGCTCTGCAGCACCGACGACGCGCTTTCAATCATTGCGACGCGGCTGGCGCGGCACTCCAACTGGCGGGGCAAAATCGTCTTCCATTCCAGTGGCGCTTTGACCAGTGATGTGCTGGCGCCGCTGCAACGTGCGGGAGCCTACGTAGCGTCCCTCCATCCGATGATGACGTTCGTGCACGGCACGGCACCCCGGATGGAGCACATCACTTTTGCGGTAGAAGGTGACCGCAAAGCCGTGAGCGTTGCTCGTGATGTCGCCCGGGCGCTGAAGTCGAATGTCTTCGTCATCAAGAAAAAATCCAAGGTGTTATATCACGCGCTGGGATCGTTTTCGTCGCCACTGCTGGTGGCTGCGCTGGCCACAGCGGAACGGGTGGGCCGCGCCGCCGGCCTTACTGCAAGCCAGTCCAAAAAGATTACCGGGCCCATACTGCGGCAGACCCTGAACAACTATCTCGCGCAAGGAGCCGCCAAAGCGTATGGTGGTCCCATGAAACGTGGCGACATTAATACTGTGCGTCGTCATCTTGAAGAGCTACAGCATGTACCGGGCGCGGGCGAGGTTTATGCCGCGCTCATCAAATCGGCGTTGCTTGATCTGCCGGCAAAGAATAAAAACCAACTGCTGCAACTACTGGAGGGAGGAACCAGGGGATGAGCTCCACGCTGAGTGACCAGAAGATCATGGGTTTTATTCCAACCAAGGAAAAAGAAGGCACGGACATTTTTTGAAAACGTATTGGGACTGCGGTTCGTCGTCGATGACAAGTTTGCCCTGGTGTTTGACGCCAACGGGACCATGCTGCGCGTGGCCACGGTGAAGGACTTCACGCCGTTTCCGTTCACGATTCTCGGCTGGGAAGTGTCGGGTATCGATATAGTCGTGGCCGGTCTTCAGGAAAAAGGCGTGACGTTTGAACGATTCAGCTTTTTGGAACAAGACAAGTTGGGAATCTGGGCAGCGCCCGGCGGGGCCAAGGTCGCGTGGTTCAAAGATCCTGACGGCAACACACTCTCTGTTTCCCAGCACCCCTGATTGTCGGAAGCGCGATCTAATTGTGGTAGCGTTTTTCGCCCGCCGGTATTGCCACGTGCAACCGGTTGCCGGGCGAAGGCAGCGGACACGTTGTGTATGGGTTATACGCACACGGCGGGTTGTAGGCTTCGTTGAAATCAAGGATCACCGTGCCGTCTTTGGGCGCATCAGTGTCCAGAAACCGCGATGCCTGATATGTTTCCGTGGCGCTGGTCAGGTCACGGAAAACGAAGGACAAGCCACCCGAGTCGTCCTGTTCGGCATCGAGCCGGTATTCCTGTTCGTTGAGCCGGAACGTGACATACCCAGACAGAGTGAGATGTTCGCGATCTCCCATCACGGTTTCAATTTCCACTTTGCGCGGCGCGGGAAAAGGCACGTAGTGAGCGGTAACGCGATACGTCTCGCTCACTGGAAACCAATGCAGCCCGGTAAAATCGCGGCGCAGCTTGCTGTTCTTGTCTTTCAATCGAATGGCAAAGCGCTCGCCGCTGGCGTGGACGTAGAGCATGAGATCTCCAATGACCAGCCGGTGCTTCTGCGTGTCCGGCAGCAGCTCTGCCGTCTCAACGGCTTTTCCGTTCAGCGTAATCGACACGCCCGGATTCACATGCACCACGGTCTTCCCGGCGTGAAAATCAAAATAGCCTGCCGTTGCCGGGACTCTGGTAGGCAGCACCATGTCATTCCCCAGACCAGAGCCGAAGCTGTTCTTGCCTTCACGGAGCCAGAAAAGTCCAGCCACCGTGAGCCAGCCGGTATCGCTGGTCAATTTTTGTTCGTAGTCCTGGCGCCACTTTTCCACGGATCGTTGATAGGAAGAGTCATCGGCCGCAACGAAGCAGGCAAACATCGCAAACACAAGAGCTGCTGTGATGGATTTCAACGTCGCATTAGGAATGCTCATGAGTTGTGCCTTGAAGGTGAATCATCTTTTGCTAAACAAATGCCCAAGTTTTTCTTTCTTGGTGTTCAAGTAGCGCTCCGACTCCGCGTTGGGTTCCACTTCGCATGGCACGCGCTCGGTGACTTTGATTCCCGCAGCTTCGAGCGCAGCCACCTTCTCCGGATTATTGGAAAGCAGCCGGACGGCCTTCAGTCCGAGCTGTGCCAGAATTTCTGCGGGAAGTTGAAATCCCCGATGGTCGGCCTTGAAGCCGAGTTCTTCGTTGGCCTGTACTGTGTCCCGGCCCTGGTCCTGAAGTTCATACGCCTGCAGCTTGGCCATCAGTCCGATGCCGCGGCCTTCCTGCTGCTCGTAAACCAACACGCCGGCGCCGGCCTCGGCAATCATTTCGAGCGCCATTTCCAATTGCTGGCGGCAATCGCAGCGGAGTGAATCAAAAACGTCTCCAGTAAGACACTGCGAGTGAATCCGCACTAGCGGCGGAGTAGCATGGATATCGCCCATCACCAGCGCCACGGCTTCTTCTTTCTCACTGCTGCCGAACTGGCCTTCAAAGCCCATGATGCGGAAATGTCCCCAACGCGTGGGGAAATCGGCTTCGGCTAGCTTGCGGACTGTGGATTGAGAACTCACTTATTCATTATAGAGTGTGCGGTGGTAACATCTCTGCCATGGCGTCCCATTATCCAGGCGAACTCCTCCAGTCGTTCTTGAGTGGCGAGCAATGTCTCTTGCTTGCTCTGGAGATCAGCGAATTCGATCGTGATGTGCGTAAACAAAAACTTCGTCGCGAGCATCCAGAATGGTCCGAACTCGCAGTCGTGAATGAGATCATCCGCCAGGCGTTTCTTCCTGCCCCAACACCGGAGTGGTTGGAAAAACGACTCCAGGAGCGGGTCGACCAACAACGCACATCCGACTAAGGCCGCCGGTCAAACACAACCAATCCTCCCCAAGATATACTCTAGGGTTCGATCTAGTGTCCTTGGAGGATCCGCATGGCTTCATCCGCAGTCAATTACGCGAAAGAAAATCAGCAAAGGTTTTTAGGTGAACTCAAAGATCTGCTTCGCATTCCCAGTATCAGTACAGCGCCGGAGCATAAAGACGACGTTCGTCGCGCGGCTGAGTTTTGTGCCGCCAATTTGCGCGCCATCGGCATGGAGAATGTTGAGATCATTCCCACCAAGGGCCATCCGCTGATCTATGCCGACTGGCTCCATGCGGCTGGCAAGCCGACCGTTCTGTGCTACGCGCATTACGACGTCCAGCCGCCCGACCCGCTGAACGAATGGCTGTCTCCGCCGTTTGAGCCGACAGAACGCAACAACAACATCTACGCCCGCGGCGCCGTGGACGACAAAGGCCAGCTCTGGATGGAACTCAAGGCCCTTGAGTCGCTGATGAAAGGCCACGGCGGCAAGCTGCCGCTCAACGTGAAGATCATTCTGGAAGGCGAAGAAGAAGTTGGCGGCGAGTCCATCGCCGCGTATGTGCGTAAAGAAAAGGCCAAATTGAAAGCGGACTTTGCTCTGGTCTGCGATACGGAACTCTTTGCGCCGAACTTGCCGACGTTGTGTGTCGGACTCCGCGGCCTGGTCTACACCGAGATTGAAGCCTACGGCGCGAAGACCGATCTCCACTCCGGAATGTACGGCGGTGCAGCGCCGAATCCTTTCTTCGCGCTGATTGAGATCATCAGCAAGCTGAAAGATTCGAAAGGACACGTCCTGATCCCCGGCTTCTACAAAGGTCTGAAAGCTCCCAGCAAAGACGAACTGAAAGCCTGGAAGCGGCTGCCATTCAATGAAGAGCACTACCGCAAGACCGAAGTCGGGTCCAAAGTGCTGACCGGCGAGCCGGGATACTCGGTTCTCTACCGCACATGGGCGCGTCCAACGTTGGAAGTCCATGGCATGCCCGGCGGCTTCACCGCTGCCGGCGCCAAGACTGTGATTCCCGCCAAAGCCGCCGCCAAAGTTTCCATGCGCATGGTCCCGAACCAGGACCCGGACGACATTCTAAAAAAATACACCAAGTATGTTGCGAAGCTGACGCCCAAAGGCATTGAAACCAAAATCAAGGTCTACAGCAAAGGCCCAGCCTGCGTGGTCGCGACGAACAATCGCTTCATCAAGGCCGCCACTGAGGCCATGCATGAAGTCTTCAAGAAAGACACGGTGTTCATTCGCTCCGGCGGCTCGATTCCCATCGTCACCGATTTCCAGGACGTGCTCAAAATTCCCAGCGTGATGATGGGTTTTGGCCTGCCTGACGACAACCTCCATGCTCCGAATGAGAAGTTCCACATTCCAAATTTCTATCGCGGGATCGAGTCGATCATCCAGTTCTTTGAGAAATTGGGAGAGTGAGTGAGCTGAAATCGTTTCTCTCCGCCGCGTGGAAAGACGGGTCCCTCGTCTGGGCCAGCGGCATATTGCTCGTTGGCCTTGCTGGCTTGTTGGTGAATCACGGATACGCGGCGAGCGCCTACGTGATGGCGACGGGCGCTGTGTTTTTTGGTTACGCAGCATATCGTACCTGGTCTGCGTCGCGCTCCGTGAACGAGCAAGGCAGACAGAAGGCCGAACCGCCCGCAATCAAAATCGAGCTCCTGGAGGCCTCCGGACAGGTTGTGTCCGAAGTGAAGAGACCGGCTGGGAAAACGATCTTTCTGGACTTTTCCTATATCTCGTTGCATATTGCGCTTGTGAACCAACAGTTACAGGACGTTGTTATCTGCAGTTATGGTCTTCAGATCTTTGTACGGCACCGGGAATCGCGGGCGACTTTGGTGCCGGCTGAGGCCCAATTCTGTCTTCAGAGAAACCCAGCCGCGGAAACTATGGCATTAGAGCTAGAGACCGTCGTAATTGCCCCGCTCTCGGCAAGGCTTGACGGCCTTCACTTGCGACAGCTGGAGCGTCAAGAAGGCTGGCTCAACTTCGTGTGTGATTTGCGCATTGGTGACTGGGCTGATCGCCCCGTGACCCTGGTTCTGACGCTCACCGATACCCAAGGCAAGATTCATGTGGCGAAGTTTGACAATGTTGTGATTGAGACCGGGTTGGTTGGCCATCGCCCAGCAGTTCCGAGGTTACAATAAAGAGATTTTTCTCGGTGCGGTTTCGTATCAGAGTACGATTTCCGGTGGTGTCGTTTCCGCACGCAGAGATTCGTGGCTTTCAGCCGCTAAGATTTGATGGAGAGAACGCAATGGTCCTAGTTTGGGAGGCAATCAGCGATCTGCCGCAGGGCTGGAGTTCTCTCAGTGACGGAGAACTCGTCCCTCTCCTCCGACTCTGGAACGATCAGCGGGCAGTTTTGCAACAGAACAATGTACTGGCCGCCTTCACGGAGCGTCTTACTCGGGAATGGTCCATCGAGACCGGGCAGATTGAGGGCATCTACGACATAGACAAAGGCATCACGCAAACCCTAATCGAGAGAGGCATTAGCGCCGACCTCATTCCGTTCCAGCCCGGCCAGAAATTGCCGGAGTTGATCGCAGCTATTATTCAGGACCACGCTGCCGTACTGGAAGGCCTTTTTCAGTTTGTCAAAGGCGACCGTCCCATCTCGAAAAGCTACATCCATGAGTTGCATGCCGCACTAATGCGGCATCAGGACACAACTCTTGTGCGAGACCAGTTTGGGAATCTGTTCGAATCCAAGCTGCTCAAAGGCAAGTACAAGGAACGGGCCAACAATCCCAAAAAGCCCGACGGCAGCATGCATCAGTATTGCCCTCCGGAACAAGTGGACTCGGAGATGGAAAGATTGCTGGCGATGCACACGGAACATGTAAAGAAAGGAGTTCCGGTAGAGGTGGACGCTGCGTGGTTGCACCATCGCTTCACCCGTATACATCCTTATCAAGATGGCAACGGCCGGGTGGCACGCGCGCTTGCGAGTTTGATTTTTATCAAGGCGGGTTGGTTCCCAGTGGTGGTCTCGCGTGACGACCGCCTGCGCTACATAGACGCGCTGGAACAAGCGGATCAGGGCGATCTGCGATCTCTGGTCTCGTATTTAGTAGACGTGCAAAAGACGGCTTTATTCCAGGCCATACAGCCAATAGCTGAGACGGTGGGGAGGGCCTCGATGCAACCCCGACCATTAAATAGATGGGTGCAGGCATTCGAATATGCAAACCTCTTGATGGAGATCGCGGGAGAGCGATTGGGCATCACCGCTGAATCCCTGAGACAGAGTTACACTGACGACAAATTCGACACTGTGAGCAGTGATTCCTTGGCTGAAATATATGAATTGTTGCCCTACAAACCGAATGTCATTGCATATGAGAAGGCAAGAAGGTTGGCCATCCAAGCACTAACGCGTCCATATACAAAATATATTGAAGTCAATGCCCACGCCATTGGATCCACATCTGCGGGACTGATCGGGATTGTAGTTGTATTCTGCAATGGCATCGGCGGTTCCAAGGGGCTTGAAAAGGCTTCAAAGAGCATCTTTCAAGTAAATTACAGTGAGCCCTATGAAAGTACGGAGCGCCGTTTCCGTGTGTGGCTCGAAGAATCACTTGAGACGGCGCGATCCCTGTGGAGAAAGAGCTTGTGACGAGTGCAAACGCCTTGGATGTGTCACGAGCCGCGTTGGCGCAGAAAATCTTAAACTCCCAGCATTAATCAGGTGCGCAAGCCCACGACACATTCCAAGAACCAGGAGCATTAACATTCCCGACGAACTGGCGGTACTCCTGAGCGTCCATTTGTACCGATGAATTTGTGAACAAATCTCGCACCCTAGCTTGGTCGTCTACGCCAAACGTAAAGGAAACATTTATGCTTCGCAGCATGAAACCGTCTGAGTCGTAGAGGTGCAGGAAAATATCACACGCATGGACGCGCTTTAAGAGCACCTCATCTAATGTGCTTTCTTGCCGGTCTGTAGCGGACGTCTGACTTCCCGTAACTTCGGGAAAAGCCTTCAACTTGTACCGCATCAAGCCCTTATGTTTTTCACCCGGAATCCATGACGTGGAGAGTTGAAATATTACTTTATTGGAATCACTGAAAAGTCGGGTAGTGAAGGTCCCGCAATCGATAGGTTTTGTGAGCGAGACTGTCGGCCTAGCATCAGGAGCTTTGCCCGCTTGCCCCTGCACCAAAGAGGCAGTCCCAATAAAAAGCGCAAAAGAGAATGCGGCTACGTTCACAACCGCCCAGTTCATCGACACACCTTACCGTACGCAGGCCGGTAGCCCTTCTTCTGGGCCTCCGCTTGGGTCATGTACGTCCCATGTTTCGTATTGCCGTACCATTGTGTTGCTGGGCAGTGGTAGACGTTAGTACTGGTGTTGACCCAGACCTTAACATCAGGATTGCCCTGGTTTTCTTGGACTGAAGCGAAAACCGAAAGAATTGTTGCGCTGCTGGGTTGTGTAGGATCTTGCACACTATTTGCCAGGATTGGCGCGGACAGTGCAAGCACCAGTAGGGATCCAAGGAAGCGTTTCACAGAGTCCCCCAAAGATATGTCGTGGGCCAAGGCGGGGTGCCCCGCAAGTATAGCAAAGCTCGTCCATCTGGTCCTCAGAACGCGGTGTGCCAAGTTTCGTTTCGCTTCGCTTCACCTTGCTTCCGTGCCCGTTTCGCGCTACAGTTTAATCAGCTCTGCGCGTCTCTCCCGTCCTTCCGATCTCCCAGACAAGAATATTTTGGTCAATTGCTGCAAACATGGTGCTATATGCGGGGTGCCAGACGACTTATCCACAACATATTGTGGGCTTTTCGCTTGACCCCCAGTTACTCTCTCGGTACATTAGCTGAGAAGCAGGTCATTCTCTTCCAGCTCGATGACCCGCATCAAATCACCATGGCCGGCCCGCGCCGGACAGACCGTTGGCCACTCTGAAGGAGTAGCAAGTTGCTCAAACTGAAGAAACTGCAAATCCTCGGATTTAAGTCGTTTTGCGACCGCACGGAACTCAGGTTTCCGGGTGAAGGCATTGCCGCGGTCGTGGGGCCCAACGGGTGCGGAAAATCTAATATCGCGGACGCCATTTCCTGGGTGCTGGGCGAGCAGTCGGCCAAGAGCCTGCGCGGTGTCCGGATGGAAGACGTGATCTTTGCCGGCACGCGCGAGCGCAAGGCCACGGGTATGGCTGAGGTGTCACTTACGCTGGTTGATCCGCAAGTGTATGAAGGCCGGGTCAGCGGCATACCGGAAATCGAGATCAAAGATGACATGCCGATTCCTGAAGACGATTGGGACGAGGCATCCGTGCGGACGACAGCAGCCGAAGCGACCGAGGCAGCCATCGCTGAGGTGCAGCCCGGCCCGCTGGACGGCCTGCCGGGCGAAATTGATGCCGCGGCAAGCAGCGAGACCGGCGTTACCGCAGCGACCGACGTAGACGCCGTTACGTCGAACGCGGCTGATGTAGTTGCCGAAGCCGACGAAGCCTCGGGCACGCCCGAGACGCCAGAAAATGCAGAAGCCTCCGGTCCAATTCCGATTGATGGCAATTCAGTCGTGCTCAAGATCCGTCGCCGCAAGTTCAAGCCCATGACCTTCGCCAAAGGCGAAATGGTGGTGACCCGGCGCTTGTTCCGCACGGGTGAAAGCGAATATCTGCTGAATGGCAAGCTGTGTCGCCTGCGCGACATCCAGGACATCTTCATGGGCACGGGCCTGGGGCCGGAGTCGTACGCCATTATCGAGCAGGGACGCATCGGGCAAATCCTGAGCAGCAAGCCGTATGACCGCCGGGCCATCATCGAAGAAGCCGCGGGTATCACCAAGTTCAAGACGCGCAAACGCCTGGCCGAAGCGCGGCTCGAGCAGTCGCGCCTGAACCTGGCCCGCATCAACGACATTTTTGACGAAGTTACGCGGCAAATGAATTCGCTCAAGCGGCAGGCTTCGAAGGCCGAACGCTATGCCAAGCTGCGCGACGAAATGCGCGATAAGCTGCGCATGGTGCTGGCCAGCAAGTTTGCCCAGATGGCCGCGGAAGAAACCGGGCTGCATGGATCGCTCGAAAACGTTGCGGAAGAAATTCGCGTACGGTCTGAATCCGTCAACACCAAAGAAGGCGAGCAGTCGGAGCGCACGCAGCGCGGCTACGCCATTGAGAGTGAAATTGCCGTGAACCGTCAGGCCGTCAACGCGCTCGCGCTGGAAACTGAGCGCGCCGTTTCCCGCCGCGCCACCAACGAAGAACGCTGCGCTGAACTCGATGCGCGTTCCGCCGCGGCCCACGTTGAATTGGAACGTGCGCAGGAGACGCTGCTTTCGCTCGAAGCGGAACTGCTCGAGGACCGGCGGTTCGCCGAGTCCGCCGCCAGCGAAGTTGCAGCGGCGCAGCATGACTGGCAGGCCCGTCAGCAGGAAGCACAATCGGCAGATGTGGCGCTGGCAATCGCGGAACAGCAACAAGAGATGCGCCGTAAAGAAGCCCTGGAGATCATTTCGGCAACGTCGCTGGTACGCAACCAGATCATCCAAGCGGAAGAGAACATGGCCGCGCTCGACCGCGAGGCGCACCGTTTGGACCGCGAGATCGCCACGGCGCGTGTGGACATCGAGAGCTTCGGCGGAACGCGCGGGCAGATCGCCTTTGAGTTTGAGTCCATTACCCAGACGGTTACCGCACTGGGCAGCCGCATTCAAGGCTTGCGTAGTCAGGTCGAAGCCAAGCGCGCCGAAGAAGACACCGCGAAGCGCAACCTGGACAGCCTGCGTTCCGAGTACGCCACCGCGCTGGGCAAGAAGGGTTCGCTCGAGTCGGTCATCAACGAGCATGGCTATTCCACTGAATCGGTCAAGAGGCTTTTCCAGTCAAACGTGATCGGCCATGGCTTCACGCCCGCTGGAGTGCTCGCGGATTTTCTCGAAGTTGAAACGCGCTACGAAGGTGTGGTCGAAGAATTCCTGCGCGACGAGTTGAACTACGTTGTCGTCAAGTCGTGGGACTCGGCCAATGAAGGCATGCGGCTGTTGCAAACCGACGTTGACGGCCGGGCCACGTTCCTGGTCCATCCGGAAGACGCGCAGGCGAAATTCTCGTTTGCTGGGAATGATGCTCCGCCTCCGTCCACGCAGCGGCCGGAGGAGCTGATCTCGCTGAAGAATTGCATACGCGTGCTGAACGGATTCGGCCGGTCACTCGAAGTCGTGTTACCTAAGTTGCGCGATGGCTACATTACTCCGGACTCGGCCGTTGCGCGCACGCTGGCGCTCGAAAATCCTGATGCTTATTTTCTCTCGCCCGCGGGCGAGTGCTTCCACAACGTAACTGTGACCGGAGGCAAGCAGCGTACCGAGGGTCCGCTCTCGCTCAAGCGCGAGCTGCGGGAGGTCGCCAAACAGGCCGCGGAACTGGAAGCAGCGATCATCAACGAACAATCTAAAGTCCAGGCGCTGGCCCACGAGATCGCCGAATCGGCCAAGGTGCTGCAGAAGCTCGAAGAAGAACACCGCGAAGCGGAAAAGGTCGCGCTGACGTCCGGCCACGCGCTCAAGCAGATGGAGACCGAACTGGCGCGTACCGCGCAGCGGCTCAACACTTATCAACTGGAGCTTGACCGCAACCGCTCGGAAAAGAACGAAAGGGAATCCGCAGTCGCCGACAAACGCGAGCAAGCAGCAGCGCTCGAAGAAAAACGTCAGGTGCTGGAAACTGAAATCGCGTCTGCTCCTGAACGTCTGACTCTGCTGAAGGCCGCTCGTGACGCTGCTGGACAAACCGTATCCGATGCCGCCGCGAAACTCGCCGGGCTGGAAGAACGCCGCAGATCGGCTGCGGCTGCGCTGGAGCGGATCGAATCACTTTCCATCGAAGCGGCGCAGCGCGTGGAGTCGCTGCATACGCAAATCCAGTCGGCGATAGCCGAGAAGCAGCAGAGAGAGTCGGAGAACGTCCAAATTGCCGAGCGTCTTATTGCGTTGGCAGCTGACAAGACGACAGTCGAAGCTACCGGCGCGCAGCTGCAGCAGGAATCAACGCAAGTCCGTGCACGGATTGCCGAGATCGAGCAGGAGCTGAAAGCGGCGCGCCTAGAACTGGACAGCGCCCGCGACCGCAAAGCCGAGCTTGGCCAGCAACTGGCCAAGCTGCAATCGGACACCGCACACATGGGCGAGCTGTGCCTCAACGAACTGAGCATCAGCGCGGACGAGCTGCGCGCGAACCCGGAAATTGGTCTGGTCGAAGGCGAGCAGCTTGTAGTTGAAGAAGGCATGTATCGCGAGATGCGTACGCGGCTCGACAACATGGGTCCGGTAAACATGATGGCCCTCGAAGAATACAAAGAGACGGCGCAGCGGCATGAATTCCTGGAAACGCAACGCAAAGATTTGCAGGATTCGATTGACAACACGCAAGCCACCATCAAGGAGATCGACGAGTTCTCGCGGCAGAAGTTCCAGGAAGCTTTTGAACGCATCAATGAGAACTTCCAATTCACCTTCCGCAAATTGTTTGCCGGTGGTCAGGCGTTCATGCGTCTCACCGACGAAGTGAACACGGCAGAAAGCGGTATTGACGTAGTCGCGTCACCTCCGGGCAAGAAATTGCAAAACGTGCTGCTGCTCTCCGGAGGAGAAAAAGCACTCACGGCGCTGTCATTGCTGGTAGGCATCTTCCAGTACCAGCCAAGCCCGTTCTGCATTCTGGACGAAGTGGACGCGCCGCTCGATGAGGCCAACATTGGCCGCTTCACCGAACTGATCAAGGACATGGCCGTGCAAACGCAGTTCATCATCATCACGCACAGCAAGAAAACCATGGGCGTGGCGCCGGTGATGTACGGAGTCACCATGCAGGAGCCGGGCGTGTCCAAGGTGGTCTCGGTCAGATTTGGGCAAGAGGAAGCCGGACCGCGCGCAGCCTCCGCGTAAAAAGTTAGAAGGCTCGGGCCATTTTTTTCCGTTACTCCTTCAGCAACGGGTACTACAAACTCAATTGAAAATCAACGCCGCCAGACCCGCGTTCTCCGTGAGTTTTGCGGTGCAACAACTTTTCCACCGTCGTCCGGCAAAAAAGCAAGTCAAAAATTAAGTTAACTTGTTGTTCACCCGGTTGACAAAAATACTTGAGACGATAGAATACGCGTCTGCCCTCCATATAGCGGGCTTTCGATCATGGCAACTTCCTCCATCGCAAATCGCGTCCTTCTTCAAACTGATTTTACGGAACTCACCCTACACGCTCGCGGCAAGGTCCGCGACTTATATAGCCTCAACGATCTCCTGCTGTTCGTGGCCACCGACCGCATTTCGGCTTTCGACTATATTCTCGCCACGGGCATTCCGGACAAGGGCCGCGTGCTGACGCAGATGACTCTCTACTGGCTCGATTTTCTCCGCGGCGTAGTTCCGAATCATTTGTTGAGCACGGACGTCAGCGCGCTGCCGCCGGAATTCGAAGGCCGGTCCATGTGGGTAAAGAAGGCGCAAATGTTCGACGTCGAATGCGTCGCGCGCGGCTATTTATCGGGTTCCGGATGGAAAGATTACCTGCGCACCGGAGCTCTGTGCGGCATCCCGTTGACCGCGGGCCTGCGCGAAAGCGACAAGCTGCCAGAGCCGATCTTCACTCCGGCGACCAAGGCGCAGAGCGGCCATGACGAAAACATTTCCTACGAAACCGTTGTCAACATGATTGGCGCGGACACAGCCGCGCGCCTCCGCGACCTGACCTTGACGATTTACAACAAGGCCTCGGATTATGCTCGTTCGCGCGGCATCATCATCGCCGACACGAAATTCGAGTTCGGCGTCGTCGACGGCAACATCCTTCTCGCCGACGAAGTTCTAACACCCGATTCTTCCCGCTTCTGGCCCGCCGAAACTTATTCACCCGGCGGCGCGCAGCCTTCCTACGACAAGCAATTCGTGCGCGACTATCTGGAATCGATTCACTGGAACAAGCAGCCTCCCGCACCCGCATTGCCGGAAGACGTAGCGAAGCGCACCGCCGAAAAATATAAGGACGCCTACCGCACTCTGTCTGGAAAATCGCTATGAACCTGCTCGATCTGTTGCTTGCCGTGATCATCGGAATTTCCGTCGCAACCGGATTTATGGCGGGCTTCGCGCGAGTCGGCGTCGGGCTCATCGCGGCGATCTCCGGCCTACTTTTTGGATTCTGGTATTACAATGTACCCGCCGTCTGGCTCCGCGAACACTGGACCATGTCCGTCGATGCGTCCAACATGCTGGGCTTCTTCGTCGTGTTTTTCATGTTCTTGAGCGCGGGCGCCATGATCGGCAAACTGCTCGCGTAGCTCTTCAAGTGGACCGGACTCGGCTGGCTCGATCGCTTGCTCGGCGGCATGTTCGGACTCATACGAGGAACGCTGATGGCCGTAATTTGTGTCGCCGTGCTCATGGCGTTCACGCCAAAGCCTCTGCCCACGTGGATGATTGGATCGGAGGTCCTGCCGTATGTCCTCGATGCATCGAACCTCTGTTCCAAGCTTGCGCCCAACGCGGTGAAGGAAGCGTTTCGAGACAGCATGTTCGAAATCCGCAAGCTGTGGGAAGAAGAGTTGCGCAAGAAACAGAAGAAGCAACAGGAAAAACTCAAGAAGGTCGATAGTTGAACGAACTTTTAATTTTCGACCTCGACGGCACGCTGATCGATTCCAAGCGCGACCTCGCCGATTCCGTGAATGCCATGCGCACGCATTTGGGCGAGCCGCTGCTGGCCGACGAAACCGTCTACTCCTACGTCGGCAACGGTGCGCCCGTGCTGGTGCGGCGAGCCCTTCCGGGCCGCGATGAAGAGGAGATCGAGCGTGGACTTAAATTTTTTCTCGAGTACTATCGCGACCACATGCTGGATGCGACCACGCTGTATCCAGGCGTTCGCGAAGCGCTCGACGAATTGCTCGCGGCGGATGTGAAAATGGCGGTGCTGACCAACAAGCCCGTGCGCTTCAGTGAGCACTTGATCAAGGGCCTCGGTCTCGACGGCCATTTTTTCCGCATATACGGCGGCAACAGTTTCGAGGAGAAGAAGCCTCATCCGAAAGGCATTGAATTACTAATGGAGGAATCGGGCATCGGGCGCGACCGAACCATCATGGTTGGCGATAGCGCTGTGGATGTGATGACGGCTCGCAACGCCCAAGTGCGCGCCTGCGGCGTCAGCTGGGGATTTCAGCCCGAAACATTCGCCGAAGCGCCGCCCGATTTCGTCATCGACGATCTGAGCGAGCTGGTCGGCATGGTTACCGCGCCCTGATTCTGGCTACTGGCTACCTCTTCCCCATCTCCGGCATCTGATACCGGTATTGCCCCGCAAAAATCTCCGCGAACACTTCGACCATCGGAGCATTCAACAGCGAATTATCCGCCAGCATGTGCGGACCTCGCAAATGGAACGGACCCCCATGCATATCGCCGCACTTGCCGCCCGCCTCGCGCACCAGCAGCGCGCCTGCCGCCATATCCCACGGGTTCAAACCGAACTCCCAAAATGCGTCGAGCCGCCCGCACGCCACATACGCCAGGTCCAACGCCGCCGCGCCCGCCCGCCGCACTCCATGCGACATCATCGCGAGCTGATAGTAAAAATGCACGTTCACATTCTCATGCCGTTTGCGCGAAGGAAACCCGGTGGCCACTAATGCGTCTTCTACTCGCGCAACTTTTGATACGTGAATCCGCCGGTTGTTCAGATACGCGCCGCCGCCCGCCTCGGCTGCGAACATCTCGTCGTGGATCGGATGGTAGACCACGCCCGCAATCAGTTCGCCCGCGCGCTCCAGCGCCAGCGTCACGTTGAACATCGGAAAACCATGCGCGAAGTTCGTGGTCCCATCGAGCGGATCCACGTACCACCTGTATTCCGACGACCCTTCCTGCCCTCCGCCCTCTTCGGCCTCCACCGAATGCGTCGGGAAATGACTCCGCAGTCTCTCGACGATTAGCCGCTCGCTAGCGCGATCCGCCTCAGTGACCAAATCGTAATCTGCCTTCAATTCGAACCCGATGCCCCGCGCATGGTAGCTTGCGATCAGTGCGCCCGCCTCGCGCGCAATTTCGGCGGCGGTTTCCAGAAATTCGGCCATTTAGCTCAATTCGTACAAGTATTTGATGTCGTGCTTGAACAGGAAAAGATTTGGTTCCCCGTTGCGGGTGATGCGAATAAACGTGGCGTCGTAAAACTCCACTATGCCATCCACTTCCTGGTTGTCGCTCAACCGGACCCGCACGGGAACGCGATCGTCGATCAGATGACGAAGATATTTCACTTCTTCAAATGTCTGATCGGGAGCTTTTGCTTGGCTGATTTTTCCGGGCACGGGATGAAGACTTAGGGAACTACATCTCCATAATAGCCGCTGCGCGTCGAGGCCCGCAAATCCCCGCGCTTCAGCTCCACTTTCACCGGATGAAATCGCGGCGCGTCCTTCGGCTGATCCTTCGGATAGTAACCGATCATGTACTGCGTGCGCAGGTCCAGCAGAATTTCGCCAAACGCCTTGTCCAGCCCGGCGGCATCCGACGGATAAAACACGCGCCCTCCAGTGTTGGACGCGAATTGCATCAGAGTATGCTCGCCGCCGATATTGCGGCCCGCATCGCTTTCGATGGGCACCACGATAATCGGATAGATCACAGCGTCAGCCTTCTGCGCGGCCTCCAGAGCGTCGTGATATTTGTAATGGCTGGTGGTGTCGCCTCCATCGCTCACGATCACCATCACGTGCCGCCCCTCACGTCCCTGCAAATCATGCCCCGCGAAATGCACCGCGTCGTAAAGCGACGTGCCCGCCGTTGGCTTAATCCTCCCCAGCTGATCCACAAGCTGATTCAGGCTTCGCGTGAAAACGCGCATTCGGGTTACATCGTAGTTGAACGAGTACAGCGCAGCCATGTCGCCGGCGTTGCCTTCTCTAAGAAGCGCCTTGAAAAACTTCCCGATGGAAGTAGTCTCGTAGCGAATGTCCTTCAGCGTGGACCCGCTGGCGTCCACCAGCACGGCAACAGACAGCGGCATCGTAGTCTGATGCTCAAACACCGCGACCTCCTGCTTCACGCCGCAATCGTAAACGTTAAATTCGTTGCGCTCGAGCGAGCCGACTAAATCCCCCGCCTGATTCTTCACGCTGACCAGCAGCCGCACCAGCTTCACATGCACCGTAAACGTCGATTGCGCCGCCAGCGTCATCGCCAAGAGCAGAACCAACGCGACAGTCCGCGAAAACATGGGGACTGACCTCTCTGTCCCAAGGCGCGCACTGTCTCTCGCGAAAGCACCACACTCCGTCGACGCCGCGTGGACAGAGCGGTCTGTCCCGGCTTTCGCCCCACGATCCCCATTTCTACGCTTTCTTCGCGCCCGCGAGCCCCAGCTTGTCGATCTCGTTAAAGTTCACGCGCCGTTCCTGATCGGCGCACATATTAGAGAACATCACCGCGATCGAATCGTGCAGCCCCACCTCGACGTCGGCCAGCGGCCGCTTCCCGTCGCGGCAGCATTGCAAAAATCCCTCGAGCTCGTTATCCACCGGATTCTTGTCTTCCTCGGGCACCATCACGCCCTTGTTGTACAGCCAGCGCCGCGCGAACTTCAGCTCTTTATTGACAAAGCCGTCGTTGCTCGTGATCTCGTCCTTCGATAGAAGAATCGGCAGCGACTTGCCCGCGGCCACCGACACCATGGTCGCTCCCGCCTTATGCTCCTTCTCTTTCTCGGTCGAGGTCGATGTTTGCGGCTTCGGCGGCTCCGGAAACCACATCGCCGTCGCCGGATGCGTATCGTCGCCGACAGTAATGTGGACCGATCCCTCGGTGCCCATAATCAACTCGCCCATCTCCGTCCGCGTGCAATTGAGCAGCGGCAGATGCGAGGAAGTGCACACACCGCTCCAGATCGTTTTCCTGCCGCCCGGATATTTGAAGATCAGCTCGAGGTTGTCGAAAATATCGCGCCCGTCGTGAATGGTGCTGGTATCGCCCACGCCCACCACAAAATCCGGCGTACTGCCGAGCATCCAATCGGCGATGTCGATCTGGTGCGAAGCAAGCTCAGCCGCGGGGCCCCCTGAAAACTCGCGGAACAATCGCCAATTCCCCGGATTGGTTCTACCGCCCGGTTTCATCGTCCATGAGGATGTCCGCCGAAACACATCGTTGCGATGCCACTGCGCGTAGACGTGTTTCACATCGCCCAACACGCCTTTGGTAACCATGTCGTTCACAGCCTGATAAAACTTGCTGTAGCGCCGCTGCAAGCCCACCTGCATCACCTGCTTAGGACGCGCGGTCACCAGCGCGCGCAATGCGTGAACTTCTTCCGGCTTGAACACCAGGCTCTTCTCGCAGAACACGTGTTTGCCAGCTTCGAGCGCGTCTTTGGTAACGCGGAAGTGCTCGTACAAGGGCACGGCAATCAACACCGCGTCGATATTCTTAGCCGCCAGCAGCTCGCGATGATCTTTAAATTTCTGCGGATTCGTCCCGATAACGCCGGCCGCCTTGTCGGCATGCGCCGGATCGAGGTCGCACACGGCGACGCATCGTCCGCTATCGATCTTGGCAAGATGGCCGAGCAAATAAGTGCCCCGGCTGCCAGTGCCGATGAACCCGTACTGCACCTGATCGTTCGCGGCTCTGACTTTCTGAATAAACGGTCCAACAGCGGCGGACGCAGCGCCAGCCATCTTCACGACATCGCGGCGGGAAGGATTTGAGTTCATTGTGATCGAGGATGCTCCTTGAAAGGATGAGTTTATCACTGAGAGAGCGACGGCGGCATGAATCGCTCATTTTGGGTGAGACGTAATGTGGGTCATGATATAGGCCTCACCCGCGATCCGGAAGTAGAAGCGCCAGTCTTGATTGACGCGAGCCTGCCACTTGTCCTCAGCGCTGCTGTACTTTTTTGCGCGCAGGGAAGGTGACGCGGGTTCTGAAGCAAGAGCAGCGACTGCTTCTCAAACGCCCGCTGAACTCGTTTCGGAGCGTCGTTGAAGGCGCGATTGAAATGAGCGGTGAAGAGGAGCCTCATGGGCCTGCACGCGCTTAGGATTGGTTCTTTGAACGAAGCTTTGCGCCTTCCCGGCGTAGCGAGGCGATGAATTCTTTGTGAGTGTCAAACGGACCATAAACCCGGCCGCGCCGGATGTCGTCATCGGATTTTGCGAGGCGCGCGTCAATGACGCGGCGCTGCGCCGGCGTATATTCGTCGTCAGCGGTTGGGAATTTAGACCGATCGATCACGAGTTGCGGCGTAATGACGATTTTCTTGCCGACCGCCTTCACCTCGACAAGGTCGCCATCAACCAAGCCGACGGCGGAACGCACGCGGCGGGGGATGGTCATTTGGCCCTTGGATTGAACTTTGACGAGGGTGCTCATAGTGCCTTAGTTCGGAAATCCGGAATTTCCGCGCTCTTGCCGCTAAGGATAGCAGACCGAAAAGAAGCGCTGCCCGAGACCATCGCAATTCCGACACTGAACCGCGACCGTCAGGGAACGAACAGACGAGGCGGTTCCACCACAAAAAATGAAACGCTTTAAAAACCACTCCGTCTATTTTACCAATATGCGATTAGTGCCGTTCAGCGTAGGTCTGGCGATTCTCGTGTGTGCGCTCGCCTTCGGGCAGCCCACCCGCGCCCTGACGTTTGAAGTGGCGTCGGTCAAGCCGTCCCCTCCCCCACGCGAAGGAGTCTACTTTGGACCAGCTCGCGGCGGTCCCGGATCGTCCGACCCCGGACAAATCAAGTGGGAATACGCGAGGTTGATAGATATGCTCATGACCGCTTATGACGTGAAGTCCTACCAGGTGCGGGGTCCCGTTTGGATGTCGACCGAAAGATACCACGTCATCGCGAAGGTCCCGGAGGGAGCGACGAAGGATCAGGTCATTGTGATGTGGCAGAGTCTGCTAGCGGAGCGGTTCGGCGTGGTTCTGCACCACGAATCCAAAGAGTTCCAAGTAGAGGAATTGGTGGTCGCCAAGGGCGGCTCCAAGTTGAAGGACACAGCCGTGGATGATCCCAACGCCGAAGGTCCTCCTAAGTTGGACAAGAACATGGCGCTGAACGGCCCCGGATTCGTGACGACGATCACGATGGGCTCGAACAGGCCGACTGCCCACACCGTTGCGAAAGCGCAGCCGCTCTCCAAATTGACAGTGCTCTTGGGGAGCCAGCTCGATCGTCCCGTGCTGGACAAAACAGGGCTGACCGGCAAATACGATTTCAGCATCGAGTTCGCCCCCAACCTTCCGCCGGGACAGCTCCCACCCCCAACGGATAACGCTAGCGAACCAAGTCCAACGCTAGTCGACGCACTGGAGCGTCAGCTCGGCTTGAGACTGGTGGCCAACAAGGCGAAACTCGACCTACTGGTAATCGATAAGGCAGAAAAGACCCCCACCGCCAACTGATCGGTAATCGCGTCTTGTAGGGCGGCCAATCCTGGCTGCAGCCGCCTTGAGGCGGCTCTTCCGACTGCGTTTTCATTCCCATTCGTTATCCACCCGTCGGCCCTCCGGACCGATTGGCAATCGGTCCATCCGGGAGCAGCCCGGAGGTTGTAGAACCGCGACCGGCAGGAGCGATCAAACCCGAGGTTTTCGAGAATGTCGCCGAACCGCGAGCGGACAGACAAGGCCAATTCACACCTTCTGCTTCCGATACCTCTCCGCCCCCTTCGCCGACATCTTTCGCAACGCCCACCCCGGCAGCGCCTTCATGAACATCACAATCAGCTTGTACCGCCACCCCGGAATCACGATCAACTTCCCTTCGTCGAACCCGCGCAGCGACTCGCTAACGACGAAGTCCGCGGTCATCCATAAGCTCTGGGGAATCGGACTCCGGTCGATTGCCGCCGTGTCGTGAAATTCCGATAGCGTAAATCCCGGGCACAGCGCCTGCACCTTGACGGGCGATTTCTGCACCTCCAGTTCCGCATGTAAAGCCGATGTGAAATCGTTCATCCAGCCTTTGGTCGCGCAATAGCTGACGCTTCCCGCCGACTGTCCGAATGCCGCGACCGACGATACGTTGATCACGCCGCCCTCTCCGCGAGGAATCAAATTCGTGAGCGCCGCATGAGTCAGATGCATCGCCGCGAGCACGTGCAATCGATGCATCTGCAACTGGCTCTCCAGATCGCTGTCGGCGAAAAATCCCAGCGTCCCGAATCCGGCGTTGTTCACCAACAATCCCAAATTCGACGCGGAGCGAATCCGTTCCGCCACTCGCTCCCGATCCGCATCCGCGGCAAGATCGGCGACCATAACGTCGCTGTCGACATGATACATCTCCGACAATTCCACCGCCAGCGATCGCAAACGGTCTTCCCGTCGCGCTACGAGAAGCAAGTCATATCCGCGCGCAGCCAGCTTCCTAGCGAACATCGCACCGATACCGCTCGACGCACCCGTGACCACCGCCAGTTTTCTCTCAGCCATCTGCTTTTTCATCCATTCTGTGACCGCGAGCAGACCTATCCGGGACCATCACAAATTCCGACACTGAACCGCGACCGTCAGGGAGCGGACAGACGAGAAAAATTCTCGCTTCTGCTTCCCATACCTCTGCGCCCCTACCGCCAATTTTCTCTCAGCCATCTGCTTTTTCATCCATTCTGTGACCGCGAGCGGACCACTCCGCCCCGGCCAGCACCAGCATCGATACCAGGAACCCGATCAAAATCAGAGTGACCGAGTTCTTAAACACGTTATATTCGCGGCCGAGCTTTTGATAGAACCCCGGCCACACCCACTTATTGATCTGTTTCAGCACTTCGAGCAGCACACCTACCACGATGGCCGCCGGAATCACGCGCTCGATCGGAGGCTTTCCGTTCGGCAAGTATCGATAGATCAGAAACAGCACGAAGACCGTAATCGGAACTGCCGCCATCTTGAAGGTCAGAATCGGAACCCAGGTGAAGAACGAAGCCGGCACCCAGGAAGGGTCAGTTCCCATGAGTTTGCGGAACGATTCCTGGCTGAACGCCGTCATTAGCAGCGAGCCCAGTGCCAATCCGCCGCAAATGAAAATTAACGCCAGGCTGACCAGTTGATTTCGAAAGAAACTGCGATTTTTGTGAATCCCCCAAACGTTGTTCAACCCGACTTCCAACGGTTCGAAAATCCCGTTCGCCGTGAATAGCAGCAGGAACAACGAAATAATCTCGATCTTCCCCTGTGGAGGAGGATTGTTATGGAGAAAATTTCCCAGCGCATCCGGGAAAAAGTCGCTCAGCGCCAGGTCGATCGCCGAGAGTGCCGTTTGCCGATTGAAGAATTTCGATGCGACCGCGACGCTCACGATCAGAAAAGGATAAAACGACAACAGCACGTTCGCCGCAACCGAGAATGCGTAGACGTGCACCTCGGTCTGCATCCAGTAGCGGAAGGTGGGGCGCAGCGCTCTAATAATTCCCGGCATATTACACTATAGACACGTTGCGTATTGTTCTCGTCTCGACGTACGAACTGGGCCATCAGCCGTTCAGCTTGGCATCGCCCAAAGCGTGGCTAGTCCGCGCTGGACATGAA
The DNA here is from genome assembly GCA_003140235.1 of Acidobacteriaceae bacterium. Lineage (GTDB taxonomy): Bacteria > Acidobacteriota > Terriglobia > Terriglobales > Acidobacteriaceae > Angelobacter. The sequence continues at coordinate 14,960 of PLJN01000124.1, read as the reverse complement.
GTAACGGCGGTAGACCTCGCCAAAACCAAACTTCCGGAAGACCTGATCCGGCAAGCGGATCGAGTGGCGTTCTCGCTGCCCATGCATACCGCGACGCGCCTTGCCGTTCCCGTGATCGAACGAGTCAAACTCCTGAACCCCAGCGCAAGAATCGCCTGCTACGGCCTCTACGCGCCTCTCAACCGGGAGTTGCTCGAAGGCCTGGGCGTCGAAGCAATTATGGGCGGCGAGTTCGAGCCGGCGCTTGTCGCGTGGGCAAACGGCGAGAATTTTAGCGAAATCTCGCTCGACAAGTTAACCTTTATCAAACCCGACCGCAGCGATGTTCTTCCTTCGCGCGTCGCGTATACCGAAGCCAGCCGAGGCTGCAAACATGTGTGCCGCCATTGCCCCGTCGTGCCTGTCTATCAAGGCGAATTTCGAGTCGTCCAGCGCGACGTGGTGCTCGACGATATCCGCCAACAAATCGCCCAGGGCTCGAGCCACGTAACATTTGGAGATCCCGATTTTTTCAACGGCCCAACCCACGCAATGCGCATCGCAGAAGCGCTGCACGCCGAATTTCCGCAAGTGACCTACGACGCCACCATCAAAATCGAGCATCTGCTCAAACACCGCGATCTACTCGTTCCTTTGCGCGACACCGGATGCCTGTTCGTCACCACCGCAGTCGAATCGCTCGACGATGCTATCCTCGCAAAGCTAGAAAAAAACCACACCCGTCACGATTTTTTCGAAGTTGTGAATTTAGCCCGCAAAACCGGACTCGCGCTGCAACCGACATTTATCGCGTTCACGCCCTGGACCACAATCGAGAATTATCGCGAATTGCTGAGGGTTTTGAAGGATCTGGAACTGGTTGAAAATGTCTCGAGCATTCAGTTGGCATTAAGGCTTTTGATTACTACCAGTTCGCGGCTTTTGGAGTTGGACGACATTCGATCGATCATTGGGCCGTTTGATCGGAGGCTGCTGGTCTATCCGTGGCAGGGGCCACTGGATGACTTGGCTGGACGGATCTTTCGAATTGTTGCTAATAAAGGACTTAACCGCACGGAGATGTTCGCCGCGATCTGGGCTGAGGCGAGCGACGAGCCGCTGCCTGAGAATTTTCATCTGGTGCCGCGCGCGGCTGTTCCTTACCTGGACGAGCCTTGGTATTGTTGAGCGGAACCCACCGAAGAGCAGGTTGCTCTTCTTTAGCAGGCCTTAAATAACGTTAAAATACCAAAAATGCGCGATTGCGATGCCTTAAACGACCATAAATGTGCGACAATGAGGCGTAGTAAATTTTCGGCTCTTTCGCATAGTCCGGTCCAACCGCCCTTGTCCGATCCTGCCCCGATCAACCGTTTGTAAATCAGAAGGAAGTTCACTTGAAAAATATATTTGTGGGAAACCTCAGCTTTGGGGTTACTGAAGACGCAGTCCGTTCGCTGTTCGAACAGTACGGAAGAGTGGAGCGCGTCAGCATCGTTACCGACCGTGATACCGGCCGGGCCAAGGGATTCGGATTTGTCGAGATGACCGGCGATGCGGAAGCAGAGCGGGCCATCAGCTCGTTGAACGGCCAGGATCTGGCCGGCCGAAATCTGACGATCAACGAAGCGCGTCCGAAGGAAGATCGCGGCGGCGGCGGTGGTTTTGGCGGCGGCCGGGGCAACGGCGCTCCCCGCCAGAATAAGCGCTGGTAGTCAGATAGCCGGGAGGGGACTTTGAGTCCCCTTCCCAAAAACCCATGGCGAAAGTTCACGAGTACATCCTGGTGGCCTCCGACGGCACCTGCGGTATTACGAAGTCGAACGGGCCGATCTGTTTTCAGCAATCGCGGCAGGAAGTCGGCGGGCACTTCGAATCTTTCGATCCGAAGCTGGGCGATGGGTATACGGCCCAAATCAACGAAGACGGTGCGCAGCGCAACTTCAAGCAGAACGCGGCATTCGAAGGAGTCGCGGGGAATGTCCTGATTGGCCGGGCTCACGGAACCGAGATGTGGGGATTGTCAGCGGAGCAGCAGGTGGAGATTCGCCTGCGGATAAAAAGTACTCGATAAATGTAGGCATGCGCGTTCTCCTTATAGCCGCCACCACCGGTTATCAAACGCGCGCCTTTTCCGATGTAACTCGGCAGATGGGGCTCGATCTGGTGCTTGCCACGGACCGCTGCCACGTGCTCGACGATCCGTGGGGAGACAACGCCGTCGGGCTGCGTTTTGACGCGCCTGAAGAAGGAATCGAAGCGATTGTCGCGCGCGGACCCTTCGATGGCATTGCAGCCGTCGGCGATCGTCCGGCGTACGTGGCCGCGCTGGCCGCAAAACGGCTGGGCCTCGCGTTCAGTCCACCGTCGGCGGTCCTCGCCGCGAAGAACAAGTTCCTGGCACGGCAGAAATTTCGCGCGGCAGGGCTGCTGACGCCCAGGTATGAACTTGTTCAACAACCCACGGGACCGCGACGGTATCCATGCGTTTTGAAACCTCTCGGGCTCTCCGGAAGCCGCGGCGTGATTCGAGCGAATAACCCTGCCGAGTTCGCCGCGGGGTTCGGGCGGATAAAAGACATCGCCCGCGAGCCTTCCGTGCTCGTCGAAGATTTCATTCCCGGCCACGAGTACGCCCTCGAAGGGATTGTCACGAACGGGCGATTGCAGGTGCTTGCGTTGTTCGACAAGCCCGACCCTCTCGACGGTCCATTTTTCGAGGAGACGATTTATGTGACGGTCCCGATGCAGGACGCGATCAGGGAGACGACGCAACGCGCCGTCACCGCGCTCGGCATGACGCACGGCCCGATTCACGCCGAAATGCGGGTCAACGATGAAGGCGTGTGGATGCTGGAAGTGGCGGCGCGGCCGATTGGAGGGTTGTGCTCTCGGGTGCTGCGTTTCTCGGGCTGGCAGGGCAAGTCGCTGGAGGAACTGATTCTAAGGCACGCGGTTGGAGAGGACGTGAGCGCCGCTCGTCTCGAAGAGGGTTCGCACGCTGTGATGATGATCCCGATTCCGCGCGCCGGTAGCTACGTGGGTGTTTCCGGCGTCGATGACGCTCGGAGCGTGGACAGCATTGTGGACATTGTTGTGACAGCGAAAGAAGGGCAGGCGATGATGCCACTTCCGGAAGGCGCTAGCTACCTCGGTTTCATCTTTTCGCGGGCGGATTCTGTGGAGCGTGCGGTCGAGAGTCTGCGGGACGCCCACGCTTGTTTGCGATTCGAGTTTGCGAACATGCTGCCTGTAGTGTCCTGAACAAAAACTCAATTTGCGCGTTTGCCTCTGTTTCTCGGGTAGTGGCCGAGCCGGACCGGGGGGTCCGGCGCGGACCAGGGGTCCGCCCCACTTCTGACTCCGGACGCAACTCATCTGTTTGCGATTCGAGTTTGCGGACATCCGGCCAGTTGTGTCCTGAACAAAAACTCAATTTGCGCGTGTGCCTCTGTTTCTGACTCCGGGCTCCTGGCTACTTTCGATCCCCCAGGCGCCAGAAAACGCTAACAGTTGGCCGTCGTAAAATGAAAGTCATGCCGACCTATAACTGGGATTCCGTCGAGAAAGAGCAAATGAATCCTTTTCTGACGCGACAGGTGATTCACGGCGACATGATGACGATCGCGCGCCTGGAACTGAAGAAGGGCTGCAACGTGCCGGAACACAGCCATGAGAATGAGCAGATCGCGATGGTCCAGTCGGGGCGGATCAAGTTCAATCTGGGTGGCGTGGAAGCGACGGTGGGCGCGGGGGAGACTGTGCGCATCCCTCCGAATGTGCCGCATTTTGTCGAAGTGATCGAAGATTGCGTGGTTTTTGATCTCTTTTCGCCGCGACGGGAAGATTGGATTCGCGGCGACGACGCTTATCTTCGCTCAAAATGAACCATCTCCGGTACATTCTCGAAGAAGACCCGGAGAAGGGGCGTTTGGACCGGGCCGCACTGGAACTCGCGACGATTCATTTCCCGGATCTCGATCCCGAGCCTTATCTGCTTCAGCTGAACGATCTCGCGTCGCAACTGGGCGATCGTCTGCGGAATTTCAACGATGGCCGGGATTTTGTGGAGACGGCGCAGAAATTTTTGTTCGATGAACTTGGTTTTCGCGGGAATGACGCTGAATTTTTCGATCCGCTCAATAGTTGTCTGAACGAGGTGCTGACGCGGCGTACGGGCATTGCAATTACGCTGTCGCTGCTTTACATGGAAGTCGGGCGGCGATTGCACATGCCTCTTTTCGGCATCGGGCTGCCGAGGCATTTCGTGGTTCAGTATGACGACGGGAATTACAACACATATATCGATCCGTATGGTGGACGCCCTATTAACGCCCGCGAGTGTTTCGCTCTGGCACAGACGCAGGTCTTCGATCCATCGATCCTGGCGCGGGTGACGAAGAAGCAGATTGTGATGCGGATGCTCCACAATTTGCGCCATGTCTATCTGCGCAACAACGATTTTGAGCGCGCCGTCACGACGATGGATTGGCTGATTGTCGGCTTTCCCGAAGCCGCGGCGTTCAAAAGCCGGGGGGCGTTGCTACTGGAGCTGAAGCGTTACCAGGCGGCTCGGCGGGATCTGGAAAAATATCTGGAGATGGAGCCGGAGGCGGCTGATCGGGAAGATATCCAGAAGAGCCTTGGGAAGATCCACGAGTGGCTGGCGAGGGTGAATTAGGAAGAAGTAGCCAGGAGCCAGTAGCCAGTAGCCAGTTGGGGTGGTGGTCGCTATTGAAGCGCTACGGCATCCACTCGTGTTAACATTCAAATCGAATGGTACGAACCCACGAATATCGGTATGCAGGACTCCCTACCCGATAGCGACGCAGTCTTGGCGCAGTTTAACCGCCTTATTCAGGAACTGCTTCGCGGCAACATGCATCGCAACACCTTCCGGCCCTGGGAGGTTGAATTGCTCCTGGATATCGAGAGCTGTAACTTGCGCGAGTCGTCCAAACGGGAGACCCTGCGCCGGTACCAGAAGGCGGTTCAACGCCACATGGAGAAGGGGGCTCGACTGCCACTGAAATTATCAGAGTATATGGATGCCGTGAAGGCCAAGCGCGCCGCTCAGTCTCCCGCCCCAGCGGCACCTTAGACTGCTATCCTAACCACTATGGGTTGCGGCAGCGGTGCGATTAATCCCCGTTCGGCGGATGAGCCTAACAAAACCGGGCACAAGGTATTCTGCGTCAAGTTTCAGCGGGAAATGCCCGGCCTGGACGAAGTTCCCTTCGACAGCCATCCACTAGGCCAGCGGATCTATGAGAATGTCTCGAAGGAAGCCTGGAAGCTGTGGCTCGAGCACATGAAGATGATCATGAATGAGTACCGTCTGAACCCCGTCGACGCGAACTCGCAGAAAATCATGGGAGAGCAGATGGAGCAGTTCTTCTTCGGGGAANNAAGATGATCATGAACGAGTACCGTCTCAACCTCGGAACTACCGAGGCCCAGGAATTTGTACTTAAGCAGATGGAAGATTATTTCTGGGGCGAAGGCGCGGCGTTTCCGCCCGGCTATCAGCCTCCTCAGGCAAAAAACTAACAATTTAATAGTTTGATAGGAACCGATGGGGCCGATGTGCGTCTGAACGTCCATGCGGACCCTATTTTCCGATCTGCGCTTTGCCCTACGGATGCTTGGAAAGCGTCCGGGATTCACGACGGTTGCCGTGGTCGCTCTGGCGCTTGGGATCGGAGCCAACACTGCCGTCTTCAGTGTCATCCGAGGCGTCGTGCTGCGGCCGCTTCCTTACGGCGACCCGGACCGGCTCGTGGTGCTGTGGGAGTCGAATCTCAAGGCGAATGCGCCCCGCGAACCTGCGTCGCCGCCCAATTTTAAAGACTGGAGCGAACAGAACCGGTCGTTCGAGGCGATGGCCGCCTACACGCGCAGTGCTGCTGTGCTCACCGAATCTGGCGAGCCGGAGATGCTTATGGGCGGTCTGGTGACGGCGAATTATTTCCAACTTCTTGGCGTCGCGCCTGCGCTCGGCCGCAGCTTCACGGCTGACGATGCTGAGAAAGAGGTGATCCTACTGAGCAACGAGTTGTGGGCGAGGCGTTTTGGGCGCGATTCGCAGATTCTCGGGCGCCAGCTCAGAATCGGAGGAACATCGCGAACCGTCATTGGAGTTATGCCGGCTGCATTTCGCGAGCCCGACATCGATGGTCGCCGGCCCTCTGAATTGTGGACGACGCTGCACGCTGCCGATCTGGTGGCGAATCGACGCGCCGATTTTCTGCGCGTGCTGGGACGCCTGAAGCCCGAGGTCACGGTGGAGCAGGCCCGCGCGGAAATGACGACCATCGCCGCACGCCTTACGAAACAGTATCCGGATGAAAATTCCGCATGGACACTCAAGACCCATTCGCTTTCCGAGGCGATCTCCGGCGACGTGAAGCGTCCGCTATGGCTGCTGCTNNGTTCGTGCTCATGGCGTTGGTGGGCCTGGTTCTGCTGATCGCGTGCGCGAATGTTGCGAACCTGAGCCTCGCGCGCTCGACGGAACGACGACAAGAGTTTGCCATTCGCGCGGCACTTGGGGGAGGAAGCGGCCGGCTCTTTCGTCAATTGATCACGGAAAGCCTGGTGCTCGGCCTGTTTGGCGGGGTGGCTGGGCTATTGCTCGGCGTCTGGACTTCGCGCGCGATGATCCAATTCGGAGGAGCCTTTATCCCACGATCCGCCGACGTGAAACTCGATCCTTGGGTCATGCTGTTCGCGCTTACGGCGTCATGCGTCACGGCGATGTTATTTGGGGTTCTGCCCGCGCGGCAGGCGTCGAAGGCGGATCTCAATGAAGCGCTCAAGTCATCATCCCGAGGAACGGTCGCGGGGCGCAGACGCGTTCGGTCGGCACTGGTTATCGCGGAGGTCGCTCTATCGCTGGTACTGGTGGTTGCCGCGGGACTGCTGCTGCGCAGTTTCTGGCAGATTGAAAGCGTCGCTCTCGGATTCGAGCCGGCACGTCTGCTCACGGCCACGGTACGCTTGCCAACGGGTGGGGCTCGCACGGTCAACTTTCTGAACGACCTGTTGCAGCGAATCGAGCATCTGCCAGGCGTCACATCCGCCGCCGCCAGCGCCGGTGCTCCCATGACTGGCGCGGGTCACAACGCGTTTGTGATCGAGGGGCGCCCTGCTCCGGGAAACGATGTAGTGCAGGATGCGATTCTCGATCCGGTGACGCCCGGCTATTTCCGCACTATGGGAATCGCACTACGGTCGGGCCATTATCTAACCCCGAGCGATTTCGCGGACGCGCCGAAAGTGGTGGTGATCAGCGAGGCGATGGTGCGACGCTACTTCGCGAATGAAGATCCCGTCGGGCGCCGTATCAGCTTCGACGGCGGCAAGACGCTGTTGACGATCGCTGGAGTGGTCGCCGATGTGCATCAGCAAGGTGTGGCTACAGTTCCCAAGGCGCAGGTCTACATATCGCACGCGCAGGTCCCCATCTCGCGGGTTACGCTCGAAGTTCGCGCGGCGCTCGATCCGCTGTTGCTCGTTTCCGCTGTGCGCGGCGAACTTCGTGCGATGGACCGGGATGGACCGCTTTCCAACGTGGCCACCCAAGAACAGATCATCGCGGAAAATGTTGCACCACGGCGATTTGCTCTTTGGCTGACCGGATCTTTCGCCGGACTCGCATTGCTAGTGGCCGCTATCGGCATCTACGGGGTGATCTCGTATAGCGTCACGGAATCGACCAGAGAACTGGGCATTCGCATGGCGCTCGGCGCTCTTAAATCCGATGTTTTGCGGATGGTTCTCGGGCGTGGATTGAAGCTTGTGCTGATCGGGATCGCTGCGGGAGCGATGGTCGCTTTTGCCACTACTCGCGTCCTGGCGAGCTTTTTGTTCAACATTTCGGCGTACGATCCCGTCACTTTTGTAGCGGTGGCCGGTATATTCGTTATGGTCGCTCTCGCGGCATGCCTGATCCCTGCGCGGCGGGCGATTGATGTCGATCCGATGGTGGCCCTTCACTATGAATAATCTTCGTTATGCTGTCCGGCTGCTGATGAAATCTCCAGGATTTGCGCTGGTGGCGATCCTCACGTTGGCGCTGGGCATCGGCGTGAACAGCGCGATTTTTAGCGTCGTCGATGCGGTGATGCTGCGGCCTTTGCTTTATCCTGAGCCTGAGAGACTCGTCTCCATTTGGGAAGAGAAGGTTCACGAAGGCCCGAACGACACGAGTACCTCCGGCCAGAACATCGGCGGCCGTTCTTCGCCTTCGCGTATGACCGTGGCACCTGCGAACCTCATCGACTACCAGAAGCAAGGCGCCTCATTTACCAGTTTGGCCGGATTTAAAATCAATGGCATGAACCTTACAGAAGCCGGACCATCAGAGCGGCTTGCGGGCGAAGCGGTTACTGCGAATTATTTCTCCGTGCTTGGAGTCTCACCCTTACAAGGGCGCGCGTTCCTGCCCGAGGAGGATCGGCCCGGGGCGAATCGCGTCGTCATCATCAGCGACGATCTGTGGCGAACTCGTTTCGGTTCCGACCAGCGCATGCTCGGATCGGCGATTACGCTCGACAGCGAAAAATATACCGTGGTCGGCATCTTGGCTCCGGGCTTCCACAGCCCAAGCCAGTTCAATATGACGGACCGCGTTGTCTTTTTCGTGCCCGCCGCGTACCCTACCGATCTGCTCTCTCATCACGGAGACCACGAGATCAACGTGATTGGGCGATTGAAGCCTGGGGCGACCCTTGCATCCGAGCAGGCGGAGATCGACGCAATTTCCGCGCGGCTGGCCCAGCAGTATCCGCCCACAAATAAAGACATGAAGACTGGCATGGCGCCTCTCTCCGCCGATATTTCCCGCAACGCGCGGACGTCGCTCGCGGTGCTGCTGGGGGCGGTGGGTCTAATCCTGCTCATCGCGTGTGCGAATCTCGCGAACCTTCTCCTGGTCCGCGCGATCGGGCGTCAGCGCGAAATTACGATTCGCTTCGCTCTTGGAGCAAGCCGAGTTCGCGTCATCGGCGAGTTGCTCGCGCAGAGTATGGTGCTCGCGGTTCTGGGTTGCCTCACGGGACTGGTTTTTGGCGTCTGGTCCCAAAAACTGCTGGTTACACTCGCGCCTGGGAACCTGCCCCGCCTCGATACCGCCGCGCTGAACGGACGCGTCCTGTTGTTTACTCTGTGCCTCTCTCTTTTGACCGGGCTCCTGTTCGGGATTTTTCCCGCGTGGCAAGCTTCGAAATCGAAGCCGGTTGCCGCGATGCGGGCGAGCGAACGCAACCTTGCGGGAACGTCTGTTATGCGCTGGCGCAACCTACTGATGGTCACTGAAATCGCAGTGTCGATGGTGCTTCTGGTTGGCGCCGGCCTGTTGCTGAAGAGTTTCATCACACTCAATGGTGTCGATCTCGGCTTCACGACGGAGCGTGTTCTTGCGATGAACATCAATCTTCCCGATACGCGCTATACCACCGGTGATCGCCGCGAAGCGTTCTTTCACGATCTCGCCGACCGCGTGAGCCAACTGCCGGGCGTCGAACAAGTAGGCTATGCCAATCGCATGCCGATGCGCGGTGGATGGTCGAGCGATGTGAGCGTCGAGAATCACGATCGTCTGATCAGCGCGGACTATCAAGCGGTGAGTCCCGGCTACTTCCCGACTCTTGGCATCACGCTGATGCGCGGACACCTGCTTACTCCCGCCGACCGCTGCGGATCCCTGCCGGTTGCCGTGGTGAATAACGAATTCGTACGACGAGCGCTTCCCAATGAAGATCCCGTGGGACGCCGTTTTCGCCGTACCAACGATTGGATAACGATCGTGGGAGTGGTTAGCGACATTCGCCGCTCCGGCAAAGCGGGCGAGGTCAAGCCGGAGGTGTATCTGCCCGCGGCACAACCCGCGCTCTATCCCGTCCGCCTCGCCGATTTCGCATTCCGCGCGGCGGGCGATCCGAAAACGCTGATGGCCGCGGTCCAGCAACAGGTTTGGGCCATCGACAAGGATCAGCCGATCACGAACGTGAAGACGCTCGAGGAAGTAATCTCCCAATCGGTCGCGACGCGCCGATTCCAAACACTGCTGCTAGGTCTGTTCGCCTCGCTTGCGTTGATTCTCGCGATGGTGGGGATTTATGGCGTGATCTCCTACTCGGTTTCGCAGCGGACGCCGGAGATTGGGATTCGCATGGCGCTCGGCGCATCGCGGGGAGGCATTTTGAAGATGGTGATCGGCAGGGCAATGCTGCTGGTCGCGGTTGGGATCGCGACAGGCGCGGCGGGCGCGTATGCGCTCTCCGAATACTTGAAGAGTCTGCTCTTCGAGGTCAAGCCCGGCGATCCGTGGACGTACGCGAGCCTAGCGATTTTGCTGGCGGTGGTTGCGCTCACTGCTTGTATGGTTCCCGCGCGGCGGGCTACTCGCGTGGATCCGATGATTGCGTTGAGGTATGAATAAGTCTCCTTAGCAGGAGATGGCTTAAACCACCGCTCCCTTTGGTCACGGCTCGGTAAGCAATTGATTGCGCCTCGCGCCGATTCCGAGCCCTCTTCAAGCAAAGACGCCGGCTGAAGCCGACTCTGCAAGCTGAAGCTCGCGCCACATTGGAGAAGTCCGGCTATTTCGGTTTGTGCGCGACGCAGTCGATTTCGACTCGCATTACGGGGTTGACGAACTGCGCCTCGACCGTAGTCCGCGCTGGTTTTTGATCGCCGAAAAATTCCGCGTAGACTTCGTTCATCTGCGAAAATTCGCGGCCGTCTTTTAGAAAGACAGAACACTTCACTACATCCGCGATTGACGCGCCGCAGCCTTCGAGAATGCGTTTGATATTGCCGAGCACCAGCCGCGTCTCATGCTGGATGTCGCCCGGCGACAGTTGATCGGTGGCGGGATCGATTGGTCCCTGGCCGCTCACGTAAATAAAATCGCCGGCCCGCACCGCGGGGGAATAGGGGCCCCGCGGAGTCGGCACGGATGACGGAAAAATCCGTTCAATCGACATACTTAAGAATTTCCATCGCTCTTCTTACGCGGTCTCGGAGGACGGCGCGTGCCCGCTCCACCACCGGGACCCTTTGTCGGTGGGCGTTTTCGCGCCGGAGCTCTTTTCGATTTCGCTGGGGGCGGATTCGGCTCGAAAATCGTTGGCTGGCCTTCCACATAGGGCTGTGGCTCATCCTCTTCAATCTCCGGCACGGCTTCCGGCTCGGGCTGCGGTGGCACGGCGGGAGGATAGAACTCCGCCCCCAACGACACCGACAAGCCCTGATCCTCATGCGGTTCGAGGCGCACGACCGTTTTGTCCTGGGCGTAGTTCAAGAATTCGACGAAAGACTGGAAACCATATGCGCTGGGGTCGAAGTGCGGCTGCTCCGCTTTGAACCATCCGGCCAGATCCTCAACCGGACAGTTATTCTCCAGCTCCAAGCGGTGATTTTCGAGCACGTCACGCAGCGGCGGCAGCAAATCTTCCGGCTTGAGATTCGCCCTCTCCTGCGTCGAAGACGTTTTGCGCTCGATCACATATCGACCGCCGGTGCCCGTCACGTTCACCAGTTCAGCGCGCTTAAGCTTCTCGACGAAATCGGAAAAGCTGGAAGCTCCGTAGGCTCTCTCATTGAATGCGGGGTCGAGTTGCAACATCGTCGACTTCAGCAAACCAAGTTGCGGCTGTACCGCGCGCCGCTCGAGAACCTGCAACGCACGCTCGACCAGTGGAATCGCTTGGCCCAAATCGAGCGGCGCGGGTCTTTGGCGGCCTCGATCGGGGCCACGATCCGGACTTCGATCGGGACCACGATCCGGACGATCCACCCGGGGTCCACGCTCCGGACGGTCTCCCTGACGGTCCCCTTGAGGACGATCGCCGCCGCGGGGCGCGCGAATCTCGCCGGGCAGCGTAACTGGCCGCTCCGGCATATCCGCCATCAGCGATTCGAAGCTGATGAACTCGTGACAATTCTGTTGCAGAATTGTCGAGGTGAACGCCTTACCGCCGACGACGAATACCGTTTTGCCGTATTCCTTCAGCTTATTGACCAGTGGAATAAAATCGCTATCGCCGCTGACGATGGCGAACGCGTTCACATGCGTGTGCGTGAACGCCATCTCCAGCGCGTCGAGCGCGAGATTAATGTCCGCTCCATTCTTATCGCCGCGCGGCGAAGGAATCCGCTGCACCATCTGCACCGCGTTTTCCGCCATTTGCCGGGTTGCGCCGTCCTGGCGTCCCCAGTTCGCGTAGGCGAATTTCGCGACGATGTCGCCACGCTCCTTCAGAGCGTCGAGCGCCAGCGATACGTCGAACTCGCGGCGGAGCGTCGACTTCAGTCCGATCTCGATGTTGTCGTAATCGACGAACACCGCAATATTGAGTTTGTCTTGCATTCTATCTTTCTTGATAATTTTCAAATGCGGCGAAGTGAGTCCCATTCAGGCCGTCTGCTTCACCGAGCTGCGGATGAAATTCACTATTGAATCAAGAGTCGCGCCAGGTTGATACACCTGCGCCACGCCGATTCGTTTCAGTTGTGCGGCATCCTCATCCGGAACGATGCCACCCACGATGACGAGCACGTCGCTCATCTGTTTTTCCTTTAACAACTCCATCACCCGGGGCACGATGGCGTTGTGCGCTCCCGACAGGATCGACAGGCCAATTACCTGCACATCCTCCTGAAGGGCCGCATTCACGATCATCTCCGGCGTTTGCCGAAGACCGGTATAGACGACTTCCATCCCGGCATCACGCAACGCGCGCGCGATTACTTTCGCGCCGCGGTCGTGTCCGTCAAGGCCCGGTTTTGCGACCAGTACCCGGATCCTGTGATCCATGCCGCCATGATCCATAGTCGAGTGGAGACTTCGTCCGCCGTCTTCATACAGAAGCCGGTGGAATACCTCGTTCTCAGTATAGACCTAATAAAGACGCCCGATTGACTGGCGAACCGGCGAGCCCTAAACTTGACCAATGCCGGAGTCTGAATCGCCCGACCCGCTTCCCTCAGTGGACGCGCTGCAATTCCGCCGCGCCCAGCCTATAAATAGCGAGGAGTCCCCAGCGCAGGAAAGCTGCGTCGCCTGTAAACAACTGATTCAGGGTGAATATTTCAAGGTCCAAAGTCAGGTGATCTGCCCGGAATGCGCGGAGAAAATTCAAGCTGGGAGGCAAGCGGCGAAATCAGTTCCGTTGTTCCGGCCCGTGATTTATGGCGCAGGAGCGGCGGTCGCGGGATGCATTCTCTACGCCATCCCGCTCGCGATTGGCTTTCAAATTGGAATCGTGGCACTCGCAGTCGGGTGGATGGTGGGCAAGGCGATCCGCTACGGGTCTTACGGATTAGGCGGGCGCCCGCTGCAGATCCTTGCCTTGACGCTAACTTATTTCGCGATCAGCACCAGTATTGTCCCAGCTCTGTTTTTCACTGGGATGAAAAAGGCCGTTGCGGCACGATCCGCCGCGAAGAGTCAGTCGGCCTCGGCCGCTTTGCCCAAGGTCCAACCCGCGAAGCCGGTCATCTCTCCCGTGAAAGCACTAGCCGGACTCGTCGTGCTCGTGATCATTTCGCCTTTCCTGGAACTAAGAAGCTCACCGGTCGGCGGCCTCATCTCGCTATTCATCCTCTTTATCGGGCTGCAGCGCGCCTGGGCCATGACCGCGAGACACGAGATACTGGTAACAGGACCGTACTCGTGACCACTCTCGTTCATCAAGGAGTCTGCAAGGATTGCGGAGCGAGTCTCGAAGAGTCCGCGCTCACCTGCCCTTCGTGCCACGCGCTGACACATGCGAAGGAACTGGAATCGCTCGCGGCGCAAGCGCAACAGGCGGCGGTGCGCGGAGACCTCTCTGCCGCCCGCAATCTTTGGGAGCAATCCGCCGCCCTTCTGCCGCCGGACACCGTGCAATACCGGGCGATCCGCGCGCACATCGACAATCTCAAGAATGCTCCGCAAGATCCACATAGCAAGTGGTGGAAGAAGGGCGCGGCCGGTATTGGACCCGCGATTCTGCTGTTGTTCACCAAGGGCAAGTTGCTGCTGCTCGGGCTGACGAAGCTCAGCACGCTGCTCTCGATGCTCGCGTTCGCCGGCGTGTATTGGGCGCTCTATGGATGGAAGTTCGCGGTCGGCATGGTCTTCTCGATTTACATTCACGAGATGGGGCACGTATTGACGCTGCGTGAATACGGCATCCCGGCGAGCGCGCCGATGTTCATTCCCGGGTTTGGCGCATTCATCCGGCTGAAGCAGCTTCGGATCACGCCGATTCAGGATTCTCGCGTCGGGCTCGCCGGCCCGATTTATGGACTCGGAGCCGCTGCGTTCGCACTTGCCGCCGGATACGTGACGGGCGCAAAAGCCTGGGACGCGATCGCGCATTTCGGCGCGGTCATTAATCTATTCAACCTGATCCCTGTGTGGCAACTGGACGGCGGACGAGGATTCGCCTCCCAGACGCGGCAGCAAAGGCTCGTGATTCTGGGAGCCGCGGCGATTCTGTGGTGGTTCACCTCGGAACCGATGCTGTTGCTCGTCACCATCGGCGGGATTTACCGAATCTTCACGAAGGACGCGGCTCAGGAACCCGACAACACCGGCATGATGCAGTTTCTAGGCCTGCTCGGTGCATTGTCGGTGGTCGCGATGCTGGCGCAGCGTCACGCGCAATAGAACCGCGACCTTCGGGA
>PLJN01000124.1:0-251 GCA_003140235.1 Acidobacteriaceae bacterium | reverse complement strand
GCTTTCTCGACGTCGCTCGCGCTCCGTTTCGCCTTAACCGACCGCAGCTTCTCCACTTGCCGCTGCTCGGCTGTTCTGTCAATTTGCAACAGCTCGATCGGCTTCTCGTCCTTCTCCGTGAACTTATTCACGCCCACAATGACACTCTCGCCCAGTTCCACCGAGCGTTGAAACTCGTAGCTCGCATTGGCGATTTCCGTTTGCGGAAAACCTCGCTCGATGGCTGGAATCATGCCGCCCATTTCGTCGAT
>PLJN01000198.1 GCA_003140235.1 Acidobacteriaceae bacterium | reverse complement strand
TGATAGCCAAGGTCGAGCGCACAGCGCGGCGTAAGCGCCACCATCTCATAAGAAAAGTGATGGTAGTCGTCCGCCTGCTGCACGCAGCCCAATCCCCGCAGGGCTTCGATCACATTGTTTTGGGGATCGCTCTGGCGCGAATCAATCACGTTGTAAATGGCATTCACGCCGCCAAAATGCGGAGCGCCCGGATCGCTCGACTCAGCGGAGATCCAGACTTCGTGTCCGTTGGGATATTGGTAGAAACGGCGATATCCGAAATCTTTGCCCAGCAGTCCGAATTTCCANNATGTCTTTGCCGACGTAGGTCACTGTTCCATTCGAGCGGACGATCACCTTCGCATCTTCGTCAGGGCCCGTTGCGTCAGCTTCCTCGGGCTTGCTGCCGGCACGCTTCATTACCCAGCAGCCTTTGTTTTTTCCTTCGGTTTCCAGATAGAGGACGCCTTTTTGTTTCAACTGCTCAAACGCCATGTCCCAGAAATGTAGATGCAGGATTTCGCTTTCGCGCGGCAAAAAGTCATACTGAATGTCCAGGCGCTCCATGGTCTTCAGATGGCGGCGCAAAACGGCGGTGGATACGAAATCAGCGATCTCCGCCTCTTCGTTGCCGCCGTGTTCAATAGCGTGAAGAACCCGAAGTCGAATTTGTTGTCGCTCTTTTTCAAGCCCTGGCTGCTGGTACCAACCGGAAACCTTTGCATACAAGTCCCACATGTAGTAATCGATCTTAAACGCACCAGTTCCCGTCTGACTCGTCGCGGAGGCACGTTCTTTGTCAATCAACGACTTCACCTGCACGATGGTCGCGCAGTGCCTTAGCTCGCGCAATCCGACAACCACGTCGGCAACCTGTACTCCGGTGTTGTCGATGTAGTTCTGCACGTCAACATGCGCACCTGATGCACGCAGCAGGCGAACGAAGGTATCGCCGAGAATCGCATTACGCAGATGTCCAATGTGCGCCGCTTTGTTGGGATTAATGCTGGTGTGCTCGACCAGGATCTTTTCAGCGGACACTGAACCACGCCGCGTGTCGTCCTTTAGAAGAAGCCGCGCAGCCTCTTGACGATTGACTTTCGCGTTGATGTAACCGGCGCCGGCGACTTCAAACTTTTCAAAACCCGGCACAGCGCCCAACCCTGCAACAATTTCTTCGGCGATCTTGCGCGGTGGCTTGCGTAGTTTCTTGGCCAGCTCAAAGCTGAGGGGCAGAGCGTATTCGCCCAATGCTACGTTCGGCGGCTGGTCAACCACCAGGCGCGGCAGATCAAGGTCATACTGCCGCTTCAGAAGATCGCGAACGTGTTGAGTAAGCTGCTGCTGTAATTCCAGATACAAAGTTGTCTGCCTTGATCGTTTGATTCGCGGTTATCCGCGTGAATCTGTGGTTGGTCTTTTGCTTACGAGTTTCTGTAAGTTGCTGACGAAAAAGGGGATTATAACAAACGAGTGACACTCGTCCGCTGGACATGTGACACTCGCGATAAATAGCCTCTGTTCCGTGTTATTGACATGCGTTACGTTACGCGTTACGTTGGAGTGTGATTCAGTCGTTCCGCCACAAAGGGCTGAAGCGTCTCTATGAAGATGACGACCCGCGCGGCGTCATCCACGAGCATGTCGAGAAGTTACGCGATATTCTCGCTCGGCTCGACGCTGCTGGCGATGTGGAAGATATGGACTTGCCAGGCTTCCGCCTGCATCAGCTCAAGGGTGATTTAAAGGGCTTTTGGGCTGTAACGGTTCGAGCTAATTGGCGAGTGATCTTCCGCTTTGACGACGGCGCTGTGTTCGACGTTGATTATGTGGATTACCACTGATAGGGAGCGTGCCCCATGCCGATGAAGAACCCACCACATCCCGGCGGTTTTGTGCTGCGTCAATGCATCGAGCCTCTAGAGTTGACCATTACAGACGCTGCCGCTGCGCTGGGCGTCACGCGCACTACTCTATCGGAACTGGTGAATGAACGGCGTGGGATTTCACCCGAAATGGCCGTGCGTCTCTCGAAGGTTTTTGGAGGCAGCGCCGAAGCCTGGCTCACGCAACAGGCACATTACGACCTGGCACAGGTTCGCACTGACCGTATCAAGCTCAAACGGCTGGAATCCGCTTAGCCGCTTTGGGCGTTCCTTCGCCGCTCGTCCGAGTGAACATTTTTTATGATGTGAGTGTGATTCGCGCTTGGTTTGACGCCACAGCGCACACGACCCTATGATGAAAAGTTCTTTTCTTCCATGCGAATTGCGTATCTAGAGTGCTTTTCCGGCATCAGTGGCGACATGTTTCTGGGCGCGCTGGTGGACGTCGGGGTGTCTCCCGACCTGTTCCACCAGACCATTGCGGCTCTGGGTGTGGACGCCAAGCTTGAAGTCTCCCGTACAGAACGCAGCGGCATCAGCGCCGTCAAACTCGACGTACTTGCGGCCGGAGAGAAAGAGCTGCCGCGCGAAGAATTCTTCGAACACAAGGAACATGCGGCCGGGCACAGCCATCATCAGGCGCATGAGCACGATCATTCGCATTCGCACGAACACAGTCATTCGCATGACCATGAGCACTCGCATAGCCATGATCATCACGAGCGTGGACACGAACATCACCATCGCGGGCTAAAAGAAATCCGCGACATCATTCAACGTGCCGCCATCAGCGCCACTGCCAAACAGCGCGCTATCGCGATATTTGAGGCGCTGGGTGCGGCCGAGGCTCGTGTACATAATATTGATATTGAAAAGATCCACTTCCATGAAGTCGGCGCCATCGACGCGATTGTGGACATCGTCTGTGCTGCCGTCGGCGCTGAAGCGCTGGGCGTTGACGAATGGGTCTGCTCGCCTCTCAACGTCGGTGGCGGAACGGTGAAATGCGCGCACGGGACTTTTCCTGTTCCTGCTCCGGCGACTTTGGACTTGTTGAAGAACATTCCAATTTATTCCGGTGAGATCCAAAAAGAACTGGTCACACCGACAGGCGCCGCCATCGTCCATGTGCTGGCTACTCGTTATGGCAAGTTCCCGCAGATGAAGACGCACAAGATCGGCTACGGCGCAGGCTCACGGGATTTCAAGGACTTCCCTAACGTACTGCGGCTCACGCTGGGTGAAAGCTCGGAAGAGCACAATGCCGTTCCCGTAGAGACCATCAACATCCTGGAAGCCAATCTCGACGATATGACGCCGCAAGTCTTCGGCTACGTTATGGAGCGTGCCTTGCAGGAAGGCGCGTTGGACGTCTACGGCACGGCGGTGCAGATGAAGAAGAACCGTCCGGGAATGTTGCTGAGCGTGCTCTGCCGTCCGGAAGACGAAGCGCGGCTCACTAAACTGATTTTTTCGGAAACCACGACCCTGGGCGTCCGCGTACGGGAAGAAACGCGGGCCACGCTGGCGCGACGGCATGTGTCCGTCAACACAAAGTGGGGCGCGGTGCGCGTGAAGCTGGCGAACCTGAACGGCAGCGTCAGCAATTATGCTCCCGAATACGAAGATTGCCGCAGCATCGCTGAGCAGTATCACGTTCCTTTGAAGACCGTGTTGCAGGAAGCGATCAGGCTCTACCTGGAAAGTGAAAATGGCTGAGCGTAAGAAGTTCTACATCACCACACCTATTTATT
Source organism: Acidobacteriaceae bacterium (assembly GCA_003140235.1). GTDB lineage: Bacteria > Acidobacteriota > Terriglobia > Terriglobales > Acidobacteriaceae > Angelobacter. The sequence goes on along the minus strand of PLJN01000198.1, from coordinate 592 downwards.
ACGTGAACGCCCGCCCGCATATCGGCCACGCGTACACCACGCTGGTGTGTGATGCCATCGCTCGCCGCAAGCGCATGCTCGGCTACGACACCTTTCTTCTTACCGGCACGGACGAGCATGGGCAGAAGATTGAAAGGTCCGCCGCNNGCTCAGACTCCGCCACAAGAATGGGTGGACCATGTTTCCGCGGAATTCCGCGAGCTCTTTGACAAGATGGGCATCACCTACGACGACTTCATACGCACGACCGATGCTCGTCATATTCGCGGTGCTCAAGAGTTGTGGAAACGCATCCAGGAAAGAGGCTTCATCTACAAAGGCACTTACACNNTACACCGGCCAGTACTGTGTCTCTGACGAAGCTTATGTTGAAGGGGCCAAGCCCGGCGATCCCTGCCCGGATTGCGGACGCATCACGGAAACCGTCAGCGAAGAAAACTACTACTTCAAGCTTTCAGCATTTGCGGACAGATTGTTGCAGTATTACCAGGACCATCCGGAGTTTATCCGCCCGGAGACGCGGCGCAATGAAGTGATTGCGTTTGTGAAGAGCGGACTGCGCGATCTTTCGATCAGCCGCAGCACATTCAAA
>PLJN01000080.1:7814-8088 GCA_003140235.1 Acidobacteriaceae bacterium | reverse complement strand
GCTTTCTTGAACAGCTTCAGGGCCTCATCGCCGCCCTTGGCCTGGAGGTTTTCCATGGACTTATAAAAGATGGACTGCGCGGTCGACTTTTTACCGCCCCACATCATGGTGTTCACGAACTTGGTCACCAGCGTGGAGTTATAGATGGGATCAGCGATCGGGTCCCGCTTCGGTACGTGTCCTTTTCTCGGCATAGCTGTTCAGTTCCTTTTAGAAATCAAAATTCTCTCTGGCCCGCTAAAATCGGCTGCCTCTCAATTTTGGCAATTACCCG
>PLJN01000080.1:0-7786 GCA_003140235.1 Acidobacteriaceae bacterium | reverse complement strand
ACGCCCGGGAGGTCCTTCACGCGGCCTCCGCGAATCAGCACAATGGAGTGCTCCTGCAAATTGTGTCCGACGCCAGGAATGTACGTTGTTACTTCAATGCCATTCGTCAGGCGCACGCGGGCCACTTTACGCAGTGCCGAATTCGGTTTCTTCGGCGTCTGGGTATAGACGCGGGTGCAAACGCCGCGGCGCTGCGGACAAGCTTGCAGAGCAGGACTGGCGGTCTTGTAATTCGGCGCCTTCCTGCCTTTGCGGACCAGTTGATTAAACGTCGGCATAATTTTCCTCTGCTTATGGACAAACCGCAGCCATGCACACACGCACGCCCGGCGCCTGCCCCGAATCCCTCTTTGGGGACTGATCCCGGCGCGCCGGGACCATGATTCCGCGCAAGGCGGAAGAATCTGTAAATTACGGCCAGTGGTGGGCAACGACGGTGGCGCCGAGCCTTTCGGGGGCGCTCCGTATCGTCTTCCCTGATCTGCATACCCTTCACAGTGGAAGGCAGCGCAGATCGTTTCAGCGAGGTATGCCCTGTTTCACGAACAACATCGGGGGCAAAATTACTCTACAGCTCAAGGTGCTACAGCAAGCTAAGTTGAACTCGCGGAACACATTTACTATAACAAGCGACTGATTCTGCCGTCAACAAGCTGGCTGACTTTCCTCGCCTTGGCGATGAAGATTCCCCGGTCATGCACAAGAACCAGGGCACATCACCAGATTTCTCCGGGTCTGACGCCAAGCGACCAACCGCAACCCAAAAAATGGGCCGCGGAGTACGCAGAGTTGCGCAAGAGAAAGCATCAACGTTGTCGTTTTGTGCCTTATCGGAATCCTCAATTTCTCGCGGAATCAAGGTGTTGCGTGGAAAATCCGGCCCCCAGAGTGTCGCTCATCCTTGAAGAAATCCTCACAAAAAACTACACTGAATACTCTCTTATCTTTAAAAATATTTCCATGCCCGCAAAGGGCTGGTCCTTGCGGGGAGGTTGAATGCGTTCTGTCATTATAGGTGGTTCATTCCTGCTGCTGGCTGTTGTCCTGGCTGGTTGCGGAAGCAGTACCAAAACCGGCGGTGGCGTCACCACCACCGATCCTAATAAAGTCATTGCCGTTACGGTAAGTCCGACCTCGATCTCGTTGAACGCTGGGGACGTACTCCAGGTTGCGGCGGCAGCCACGAATTCCAGCAACGGCGTTGTCAACACCACCATTACCTATAGTTCTTCTAACATCGGTCTGATTACGGTCTCGCCCACGGGTCTGGTATGCGGCGGAGTATGGGATTCGGCTTTTGTTGTCTGTAATGGTAAAGACGGATTGGGGAACCCGCTTGCGGGTAAGACCACGATTAGCGCCAGCGCCCAGGGGGTCACCAGCGTGGCGACGCCAGTCGCCGTGCACCCGAGCATCACATCGATTGTCGTAGCGCAGTCTCCCGTTTGCGCGCCCGGTCCCACGAGCCCCTGCTGTGCTTCCAATGCGCAGACAGAACAGTTTGTAGCGACGGCCTTTCACAACGCCACGGACATCACCGCACTGGTAGGGCCGTTCACCTGGAGCAGCACCAACGTTCCGGTGGGCACCGTGGACAATAACGGCCTCGTGACGGCCGCGAGTCCCGGGCTCAGCGGCATCTTCGCCACCAACACCACGGTCTCTTCTCCGGCTGTGATCTTCAAGGCCTGCATGCCGATTGAGATCAGGCTGCATGTGCCGGGCGATACGCCGGGCAACCTCACCACGTCGGCAACATTGACCCTGAACCAGACATTGATCGTGGAAGCCGACATCACAGATGAAAAAGGATTTGTCCAAAACTCGGCGCCGGTGAGCATAAAGACAAATAATCCTGCAGTGGCAACCTTTGCGGGAACCACGGTGACGGCTGCATCCTTCGGCGGCGCCGGTATCGTCGCTTCGTGCACACCTGCCACTTGCGGGGGCGGCATCAACAATCCTGTTTACAGTAATCTGTTCCGGATCACGGTGCCTGGTACCAGTCCCGCCACCACCGTGTTCGCCACCACTTCTTTCGCTCCAGCCAGCGGTACCAGCCCCTCAATCATACCGATTGATACCAGCGTGGTTCCGCCCGTGGCAGGAACGGCCATCAATCTTCCCGGCGCACCCAATTCCTTTGTGGCCGACGCAGCCGGAGACCGCGCTTACCTCGGCACCACGGCCGGTCTGGTGTCTTTGGATATGGCGGGGAATGCCACGACGCTGGTAGCCACGAACATTCTGGGCAAAGTACTGGCGGTTTCAAGCACTGGTGGCTCGGTCATTGTCTCCGACGTGAATTTGCAGCCCGATCCCACCCAGCAACACATCTATATTTTTGACCAGGCGTCCGGCACTTTTCAGTTTTTCATTGTTCCGGGGGCCGTGGCGGCAGCATTTGATACTGACGGCTTCAGGGCTTATGTGCTGGCCAGCAATGGCAATATCTATGTTGTCTCTCCCAACATTCCGCCCCAGTTGAGTCTGGTCACGGAGAATTTTGGCGGCGCGGCAACCAGCGCCATTTCACTGGCCTCGGACCCATATGTTTACATCGCCAACTCCACCGGTTTGCTGGTCCTGGCCACCTGTAATAACGCTTTGCAGGCCAGTCCCGCAACAACCAGCACGCCACTGTTGGTGCAAGGAACTGCGAACGCTGACATCATTGTTGCCGCAAATGCCACCGGTGTAGACATTGAGACGGTCACAGTCAACTCGATTCTCAGCGCACATCCGGCGCCGTTTACTCTCAACAGCACCAGCTGCGCGCCGCCCGTCACGTACAGCAATCAGTTTGTGGATTTCGGGCTGGGCGCCTTCACACCGCTACAGCTTCTGGTCTCGTCCAGCGGCGTAGCCAATGGACAAGTGACCACGCACGTTGTGGTGCTGGCGGCGGGCATCCCTAAGCTTTTGGTTGCCATTCCCGGCAACCCCACTGGCGGGGCGATTCCACTGGTTGGGGCAGGAATCACTCAAGCCTTCAGTGGCGGCATGACGCCAGATGGAAACATTGTCTGGGTAGGCGCGGACGGCACCAACACCGTGCATGAAATCAACCTCACCAACAGCACCGACGTCCAGCAGGTAGTTATGCCGTTCAAGAAGTCGGATGGCGTCACGCCGGCGCCTCCGGATTTGGTGATCGTAAAACCCAAATAGGCCTGACGAGAGCTGCTACAGCGGACTTTTCTGGCGGAGTCACGGGATGCCTTCGTATCGCGGCCGCATTGCTCCTTCACCAACAGGATTCCTGCATCTCGGCCATGCGCGCACTTTCTGGGTCGCCCACCAGCGCGCACGCGTCGCTAGCGGCAAGCTGGTCTTTCGCAATGAAGACCTCGACATTCATCGCTGCAAACCGCAATTCGTAGCCGCAATGTATGACGACCTGCGCTGGCTGGGTCTCGATTGGGACGAAGGTCCTGACGTAGGCGGTCTAGCTGGCCCGTATCTGCAAAGCCAGCGGCGCGAGTTCTATCTTGCCGAGTGGCGCAAGCTCCGCGATGCAGGCGTTCTCTATCCCTGCACTTGCTCCCGCAAAGACCTGGAGCGTGCGTTGCAAGCCCCGCATGAAGATGATGACGAAGCTCCGTATCCGGGAACGTGCCGTGAAAAACTCGCGACGGCGAGAGATTGGCAGTCACCCGATGGCGTGAGTTGGAGATTCAAAGTACCGGGTGGACAGTCCATTGTTTTTGACGACCGATGCTTTGGCCGTCAGGAGTTTGCCGCTGGCACTGATTTCGCAGACTTTCTGGTGTGGCGACGTGACGACGTTCCGTCTTATCAAATGGCAGTTGTGGTCGACGATGCAGCCATGCAAATCACCGAAGTCGTGCGCGGAGCAGACCTGCTCAAAAGCACGGCGCGCCAATTGCTTCTGCTCGAGGCCCTGGGATGTCCGGCGCCGGAGTATTTTCATTGTCCGCTGTTGCGCGACGAAAACAACCTGCGTCTGGCAAAGCGTCATGATGCGTTAAGCCTGCGCGCCTTGCGCGAGCAGGGAGCGGATCCGCAAGAACTGCGAGAAAAGTTTGCTGCGGAAATTGACTGGCACCGCGGGATGCTCGGCCCCTGAAAACCTTCGAACGCTGCCACAACAAACTCCTATCGCGGATTTTACGAGCCATCCTGGCGCTGCTATGCCGGCGCCGGGTCGACGGCTTGCTCGCTCCCTAATTGCGCATTTTCTGGTTGCGTATTTTCCTGCGGTGCGCCAGCCGGTTGTTGGTTTGGCGATTGTATGTCTGCCGGTTGACCGCTCCCCGGTTGCGCTTTTTCCGGTGCCCCGTTCGCCTTATGCGGCGGCGCTCCTCTGGGGCCGGGCCGTGGGTCTCGCCGAGACGCCGTACCGAACAAGGTGTTCGCAACTTCTGTCAGCTTCTTCATCACATCGTCGGAGAACAGCCCCACCAGAAAACCAATCGCATACGCGTAGGTACTCGGATCTGCATTGCTCTTGTTGAAAGTGACTCCCAGCAAGCCGGTCTCCATCACTAGATAGGTAGAAACCGCCAGAAAGATACCGACAAACGGCGACGTCAAACGCCAAACAATGAAGTCGTGCGCCCATAACCCGCCCGTAACCGCCTTGGTGTACCACCTGATGGAGTAAATCCAGCTTCCGGTGATTCCGCCCAGCCCGCAACAAAGCAGCCGCTTCGCGGTGGGATGGGGATGACTTGGCATGTCCACGTAGAACATGAGCCAAGTAACTACAACGGCAGCTAATAGAACCAAAGCCAGGTAAAGGCCCTCCCATCGGATCCTCCGCCAGGCTTCTTTGGGGTAAACAGATTCCCAATGCAGGGGTTGCGTAACTGGAGTCGCACTTGTGGCAGGAACTGGAGCAGTGACGGAGGCGGTTTGTGTAGTAGCCATATGCGATATTCTCCTTCTCTAGTCATTGTGCGCGAATGAGGTGAATCGTTTCAGGCTGGCGAAAAGAAACTTTGTCCAGATGGCTTTGCGCTGGTAGACTTCGCGCTTGTAGCCTTTCTCAATGTCAGTTTGTCGCTACGTGACGGCGGGACGGCGTAAGAATTTGGAAGTGCTGGGGAAGTATGCGGAAAACTCTCCGCATTTACTACAGGTCGGTTTTACAATAGGTGGCTCGCTCCTTGATATGAAAAGCCCCGCCCTTTTGCTCGCGCTGTGCGTCGGCAGCGTTCTTGCGCAGCAGCTTCCGCCGCCTCCCAAGGCGCACCTTGTGGACATCACACCGAAGCCTGGTTTTTTCAACGAGCCGACGATCGCCGTCAATGCCAAAGACGCGCTGCAGCTCGCGGTCGCGTGGCAGGTGAACGCCAGTGTGGCCTACTCGAGTGACGGCGGCCAGAGTTGGACCATCGCAGCAGGCACGGCCCCAAAAGACTACCGAATCTCGGGCGATGTCTCCATCGCGTTCGACGCGGCCGGGCACGCGATTCTCTGCTACATCGCTTTTGACAAGCTCGGCACCACCAACTATTGGGCGCAGGGCGCCACTCGCAACGGTATTTTCATTCGTCGTTCGCTCGATGGCGGCCCCACATGGGAAGCCAATGCGGTCCCGGTGATCGCGCACGATTCCACACCCGGCATTCCCTTTGAAGACAAACCCTGGCTGGTCGCGGACACGTCCACCGGCGCCACTTCTGGCAACCTCTACATTGGCTGGACGCAGTTCACCCTCAGCGCTTCGGACCTGCTGTTCTCGCGTTCCACCGATGACGGCAAGACGTGGTCGGCGCCGATCAAACTCAATACCATGTCCGGCCTGCCGCGTGACGATAACGGCGCACTCGAGGGCTTTCATGGTGTGGTGGCGCCCGGTGGAACGCTCTACACCATCTGGGACGACCGCGACGGCATCATGATGGCCGTCTCCCACGATGGCGGCCGCACGTTCAGCAAAGACCAGCGCATCATTGCGGCAGGGCCGGCATATTTCGGGATCACCGGCGTCTTCCGCTCCAACGGCTTTCCCCAAATTGGCATCGATCCCCGCGGAAACAGCCGCGGCGGGCGGCTGTACGTGGCGTGGAGCGATTACAACAACGGAGACGTTGACGTGTTTGTCGCTTCCTCCAGCGACCACGGACATACATGGAGCGCGCCGGTGCGCGTGAACAATGATCCGCTGCACAACGGCAAGGACCAGTTCTTTCAGTGGATGGCCGTGGACCCGGTCAGCGGAGCCGTGAACCTGGTGTTCTACGACCGCCGCACAGACAACAAACAGGCCACGGTAACGCTCGCCCGCTCTACCGATGACGGCAAGTCGTTCGCCAACTACACTTTTGATCCGCAGTCTTTCGAGGCCGACGGAGATTTCCTGGGCGACTATCTCGCGATCACTGCCTACGGCAACAAAGTGTATGCCGCGTGGGCGCACCAGGTGTCAGACGAATCCAAGGGCGAGCGCACAAGAAAGACCAGGACAATACTGCGGGTGGGAAGCGCGGACTTTAATCCGTGACCTTTTGCTGTTTCAGAATGAAAGCAGACTTGCGAATCACCGTGCCGGCAATGCTGATCTTGTTGGCGTCGTGCACGCTCTCGGCCCAGGTTGACGCCGAGGCCAATCCCGGCCGGCCTACCGTCTCCATTCCCGCCACGCTGACGCCTGTCGGATATCTGCAATTTGAGACCGGCATTTTGGGAGCGGAGCGCTCAGGAGAGTTCGCCAATCGAACGGCGCTCGAAGAAACCATCAAGTTCACGGCAGCCAAGCGTCTTCAGTTTCTGGTACAGGCCGAACCTGCTGTTGTTTCAGATCTCGGCGATCATCACGCGCGTGATCCTGGTGGCGTAGCCCTCGGTGTTCAAGTTGTGCTGCTGCCCGGAGAGAAGCACCGGCCCACGATTTCCGCCAGCTACTTTCGCTCCGTCTATGGCGGGACCGCGCCCGATCTGGACATCGGTTCCAATAAAAACTCCGCGTTATTCCTGATCAGCACCGACCTGGGCAAGTTTCACGTTGACACCAATTACATTTTCAACGAGCAGATTAATTCGGCGGTGCACCGCGCGCAATTTGGACAGACGCTGTCGGTTTCTCATCCTGTGGCCGGCAAGTTTGGGATGACCGGCGAACTCTGGCACTTCAGTCAACCCTTCCAACGAGGGAATGCGGTGGGCCTGCTCTTTGCGCCGACTTATACGCTCAGACCAAACCTGGTGCTGGACGGGGGATTCAATCGTGGACTTACGTCCACCAGCACGCGCTGGGAAGCGTTTATAGGCGTGACGTATCTTCTTCCGAAAAAGCTTTGGTAAGATTTGCGCGGGCTACTTCTTTGCGGCAACTTCCAGGCGGGTACTGGCGCGGGCCAGGGCGTCTTGCGCTTCTGGATTGCCGGTGGGCCCGGCTTTTTTCAGTTCTTCTTCCGCTCGTTGCTTGGCGGCTTGTGCGCGGGCCACGTCGATCTCCTCCGCTTTCTCTGCGGTCTCCGCCAAAATCGTGACCTTGGTCTGCAATACTTCCGCAAAACCCCAGGCCACGGACAGGCGTTTAGTCTGGCTACCGGTGCGGTAAGAAATTTCGCCGACGGCAAGTTCCGTAATCAGCGGCGCGTGGCCGGGGAGCACGCCGAGATGTCCGGTCTTGCCCGGGATCTCGATGTACTCCGCAGTGTCGTTCACCACCAGCCGGTCGGGGGTAACGATTTCGAGTTGGATCGTATCTGCCATTTGTTCTTACGCGACAGCCTTCATTTTCTCTGCCGCCTCGAGCGCTTCTTCAATTGTGCCCTTCATGTAGAAAGCCTGCTCGGGGACGTCGTCGTGCTTG
>PLJN01000005.1 GCA_003140235.1 Acidobacteriaceae bacterium | reverse complement strand
GAACGGTGCAACTGGCTGACGATTACTCGTTCTGTGCCGTTAATAATGAACGTCCCGTTCTGCGTCATCAGGGGAACGTCTCCGAAGAAGACTTCCTGCTCTTTGATGTCGCGGATGGAGCGGTTGCCGGTTTCCGCGTCCTTGTCGAAAATCGTCAGGCGCATCGTGACCTTGAGCGGGGCGGAATACGTCATGCCGCGCTCTTCGCACTCAGCTACGTCGTACTTGAGTTGCAAGCCGACAGGATCTCCGCACTTGTTGCAGAAATCAGGCGTGTTGGCGTTGAACGTGCCGCACTTGCCGCACAGGACTTCGCCCGGATGGAACGGGTCGGTGATTACGGTGTTGCCGCAATTGCGGCAGGTGGTACGCAGGTGATGCAGACCCTTCAGGTGTCCGCACTTGCACTCCCAGTTGCCGATGGCAAAATCCACAAAGGCCAACTCGGAGACATTGCGAAAATCGCTAATGGGAAAAACGGACTGAAAGACCGCCTGCAGGCCGCTGTCGTCGCGTTCGCTCGGCAGCTTGTCCATTTGCAGAAAACGGTCGTAGGAACGCTTCTGCACCTCAATGAGGTTGGGGATCTTCAGGGTTGCCGGAATTTTTGAGAAATCGAGACGGTAGCGGGCTGGATTCTTGTTCGGCATGAATACTCCTAAGCTTTTTTGCTACTCCCGTTCGCTGACTGCCGGCGATCCGGGAGGGCCTGCTTCAAAACTTTTCTTGCATTTCTAAAGCAAACCTGTTAACTAATGCAGCTGACTTGTCAGCCGCGCTCATCTTCATCAGAGAAGGTCAAGCTGGTTTTGCGACAAAACACGAGTGGGTCAGCAGGAGACAAGAGTTCCCGCTGACGCCGCAAGGCGAAATTGCGATGACTAATAAATTGTGTTTGTCCGCACCCGTCTGCTTAGACCGTTCTTAGTCCGCTGTTTCGGACCTGTTTACTAAAGACCAAAAGTGGCAAGTCAGGCGAACGCCCCGGCGGAACCGTCCGCGATTCGAAGCTGCTCCTGCCTTGCATCCAAAGAATTCCTGCTTTTGAAGGGGACTTGACGTATCTATTCGATACCAAAAGTGCTCTTCAGGATTCAATTTTAGCCAAATGGGGGCAATGCCGGCACGGGCAACAAGGCCCGTGCACGGCAAAATCCCTGGATTATTTGACTTCGACTGTGGCCCCGGCCTCAATGAACTTCTTCTTGATGGTCTCGGCCTCGTCCTTGGAAATGCCCTCTTTGATCGTCTTGGGAGCGCCGTCCACCAGATCCTTGGCTTCTTTCAGGCCCAGGCTGGTCACTTCGCGTACGGCCTTGATCACGTTGATTTTCTGGGCCCCAGCGGCGGTCAGAACAACGGCGAATTCCGTCTGCTCTTCTGCCGGGGCTGCTGCCGCTGCGCCGCCGCCCGCTGCTGCCACGGGGGCTGCTGCGGCCGCGGAGACTCCGAGGCGCTCTTCCAGTTTCTTCACCAGCTGGGCCGCGTCGAGCAGGCTCAGCGCTACGATTTGTTCTTCTAATTGCTGCAGATCTGCCATGTGTTTCTCCTAATTCTTTCGATCAGTTTGTGCTGATTCGCCGCATCGTCTCATCGTGTTCCAATGCGCCCAGACCGCGCCACGCTGGACTCTACAGCGAGAAACCATCCCCGAACGGCCGCACGCGCCGCCCGGAAAGTTGACCAGCTAGCTGGCTGCAGCTTCGCCGGTCTCCTTGAACTTGTTTTTCTCCACGCCCTGATTGATCACCACGGCCAGGTCGCGGCCCGCGGCATTCATCACCGTGACCAGACGCTGTGCCGGAGCGCTGATCAGATACAGCAGCTTGGCGTAAATTTCTTCCTTCGACGGCATGGTGGCCAGAGCTTTGATCTCTTTTTGCGAGATCAAGCGGCCTTCCAGAATGCCCGACTTGAAGGCGAATTCCGGATTGTCGTCCACATATTTGCTCAGCGCCTTGGCCAGGGCCACCGGATCACCCGAGGTGTAGGCGATCGACGTGACGCCGTCCAGATTCTGCAGGGCTTCCGCGACCTTCGTGCCTTCCGAGGCACGCTTGGCCAGCGTGTTCTTGACTACCTGGTAGCGTCCACCGGCGGAGCGCACGGTCTTGCGCAGCTCGTAATCTTTGCCGACGGTCAGCTTGGAAAATGTGCCCACAATCATGCTGGTCGCTTTTTGGAGATCAGCATTGAGCTTTGCAACTTGTTCGGTTTTCTTTGCTTTCGTGACTGCCATGTTTCAATCCTTTTCTTTATAAGACGGTTGCAGTTACATATCCCTCGCTACGCTCGGGATTTCGGCATCGGGCTCCCGCTCCGCTCACGCCCGATAACCGCCTCAACTTAGGCCTTCGACGCTGCTTCCACGGCCGTCGTGTCCACCGCAATCCCCGGACCCATGGTCGAAGAGATGTAGGCGGCCTTAATGTATTTGCCCTTGGCAGCTGCAGGCTTCGCCCGCACTACGCTGGCAATCACGGCGCTGGCGTTGTCCACCAGTTTCTCCGGGATAAAGGAAATCTTCCCCACCGGCACGTGCACCAGGGCTGTCTTGTCCGTACGAAATTCCACTTTGCCGGCCTTGAT
>PLJN01000075.1 GCA_003140235.1 Acidobacteriaceae bacterium | reverse complement strand
GCCGCATCCCACGCCGCATCCCCCGCCGCATCCCACGCCGCATCCCCGCGTTACTCTCAGGCACAGCCGGCGCCGATCGGTCTCATGTTGAGATTGACAGCGCGGGCTAAGTCTTGTAAAACGGTACCCGAGCGCAGCATCCTGGTGAGCGGCAGGACTATGCAAGGTCCGTTCCTCTCAATTTTTCAGGCGTTACAGCCATCTCCAAAACCTTCCAGTTGACATACCCTGACGGCAGCAAAAAGCACATCGGTCGAGCCGAGCGTGATGATTTGCTATTGTCGGGCCTCGCCAGGCAAACCTCACCCCAGAAGTATCTCTACACCGGCCAGCAGCGAACCATGCACAGTTTTGCGGAATTAAAAGGCCTAAATATCGGCTTTCAAGAGCAGCTCAAGCGTCGTTTTCTGCCAGGATCGTTCGTCTTCGAACTTCGCGGCAAGCGCCAGCGCGAGCTGATGGAAACGCCGGAAGCCTGTGGTTTGAGATTGCGACCAGCATGAGCCGGGAAACGCGAATAGTATTCAGCCATCGAACGCATAGCATGGACATTATTGGGGGTTGTCCCGCTAATTTTCAAGGCGGCGAGTGCGAATTGCTGGGCTTTTGCGACCAAGTTGAGCAGGAAAAATGCGACATGGGACACTGGCACGCCGTCAGGCGCGAACCCATTCTGAGGGTTGAGCAGTCGAAAGCAGCATGAATATCTATGCACACTAACCTTGATTCCCCGCTAAAATGATTGGATACTGTGCACACTATGGGCAGGCGGCGACTGATGGACGACCGGCGCAGAATCGTGATCTACCTGGGTGAAGCGGACGCAAAGTGGATTGAACTGCAAGCGGCCGGCAATGTGAGTTCATGGTGCCGGGACAGGATCCTTGAAGGCCGAGATCATCAGAGTGAAGAGTTGCCACGGGATAACGCAATACGTTCGCCTGTCGGACGGCAGTCTGTTGCCGGCCCAGTTGTGGCAGTAGAGACAGTCAAACAGTTCCAGCGATCAACCGAGCCAAGTCCAACGCTCTGCGTCAACTGCGACCACAAGCGATCTAAGCACGGCGGGTTCGGCGGATGCTGCCAAGAAGAACGCTGCCTCTGCGCGAGATTTGAATGAGACATAAGCAGTTTGCCAGTTACCGCTTTTGATGGTCGGCCCCCTAGCAACTATCCACCTCAGTAATGAGGTCAAGCGGCGAAAACGCCAAACCGTGTTGAGCAGCCATGCAAACCACACACGGTGGATCAGGTCGCGGTAATCGTTGACAAACGAACAGACAAAAGCAGCCTATGGGGCCTGTACTTCGATTAAGTTTTCGTGTATTGTTCGCCTCATTATGCAACCCAAAGACCTCGAAGAGATTGAATCGCTTGTGATTGAGGGCGCTGCACAGTCTTTTGCAGGTGATGATTTTAGGTCCATGCCCTTGCCCGGCGTTTACGTCCTAATGCTCGCGTCTGAGTGCCTCTATGTCGGCATCAGCGGTAGCGTCATGGGACGCATACGCAGTGGGCGTCATCATTCGTGGAAAGCAATCAAGGAATGCGACAAAGTCCTCCTATGGCCGTGTATAAGCTTTGACGCAGCCCTTAGACTTGAGAGCATTCTCATCCAAAGACTTCACCCGCGTTACAACAAGCGCGGACGTCTCGCAGATCTCAAGAAGGTTATGGGTATTCAGCAAACTCCTAGCGTCCGGTGTTATGAAGATCATGGTGATGCAATAGCGATTGAGAATTGGTCAAGATCAGACCGACAATAAGCGTAACTGTCTGATAATGTTAGAATATGTATAAACACAACTGCATTGTTATCAATGACATCGCTGTAACTTATGCAGCATAATCGCATGTCTGCATAATCATCACTGAAAACAAACGACTTTAGTTTTTCCGTGCTTCACGTGCATAATCGTGCCGACATGCAGTCAGCTGTTGATTCTAAGGGACTTAGAGTTCCTTTTGCCAGAGTTTGACCCGGTGTAGGGCCCCCCAGGGATTCCTAGCCGCTAAGCTAGGCATGGTCATTTCCACAGGTTTGCCACACACTTACTAAATATCTTAAAGTAAAGGACTTACCACGGGACCGAACAGCAATTACACTCTCGTCATAACCTCCTGCGACCGTCACGACTTGCTTAAGGTGACGCTGGAGTCGTACTTCGCGCGTGTGGATCAGCCGCCGCGGGAGGTCATCGTTATCGAGGATGGGCCGGCGGAGAAACCGGCGTTCCTCGAGGATTTCATCTGGCGCCAGCGGTCGCTGAAGTGGATGTCCAACGGGGAGCGGCGCGGACAGATATTCTCGATTGACCGTGCCTATCGTGAAGTAAACACAGAATTTATAATGCACTGCGAAGACGACTGGCTGTTCGAGCGCGGCGCCGGGGAGTTCGTGCGGGAGTCCAAGGCCATCCTGGGCGAGTACCCGGAGATCCTTCAAGTCTCTCTGCGTGGGGACACCGGCTGGCATCCACTCGTCAAGGTGCCGCGGTTTCCGTTTCTGATTGCTACGCCGTACTGGCGGGGCGTGTGGGGCGGGATTGCGTTCAACCCGGGGCTGCGTCGGGTCTCGGACTATAAGAAGCTGGGGACGTATGGGGCGCACGTGTCATTCGGCCAGACGGGGTTACAACATGAGGAAGCTCTCTCTCGACTCCTTTTGGATGCTGGTTATAGAATTGCAGACCTGGGACGCGCGATCTGCGTCCATATTGGCGGCGGCCGGTCCCGCGCGGTCGAGAAGCTGCCGCCCCTCCCGAAGATCTTAATTGCAGTCCCCACATGTTGGACCTTTGATTACGAGGAGAAGTGGGAGCACAGGGGAAATCCTGAATATGGCAAAGACATGCACGTCTCGGGGCCGAACGAGCAAACGCAAGCCGTCCGGGAAACCTGGGGGCAAGACATCGCCCCGTTCCAAGAGCACGTCACGCTCAAGTTCTTCTACGGTAAGCCGCCAGGAGGTTATCCGCGCGCACAGCTTCCTGACGAAGTATTTCTTGATTGCCCAGACTCCTACGGTAGCTTGCCCCTCAAGACGGTCGGCGTGTGCGATTACGTGGTCGGGAATGGCTACCGGTACGTGGCAAAATTCGACACGGACAGCGCCGTCTATATCGACAAACTTTTAATGGAGATCATGGAGAACAAGTTCGACTACGCCGGATTCCGGCATTCCGAGGTCGCCTCGGGAGGGCCCGGGTATCTGCTTTCAGACCATGCGTGCCAGATCGTCTCGACCCATGGGCGGACCCCCCGGCACTGGGCTGAGGATGTTCACGTAAGCCGCGTTCTGGCGGACGCTGGAATACAGCCTTTGATGCTTCCTGGACACAAAAGCGGGATGAGCGCGCACTTCTTCTTTCCCCAGGGCTTCGATCCGTCCAAGCTGACCGATGACATCGTGACCATGCACGCCCTGTTCCCGAAGGACCTCCGCGCCTGGCACGCCTACACCAAGAGCCGGGAGCTGGTCGCGGCGTGATCACCAAGCTCTGCGAGATTGCCCAGACCTACCGCACCGACAAAGCCGGATGGTACACGCCGTTCTATTCCCTGCTCTTTGAGCCGCGGCGCCAGGAAATCAAGAAAGTGCTGGAAGTGGGAATTGGCACCAAGGAAGCCATGAGTCACGTGGATGGTTACCTGCCAGGCGCTTCTCTGTTCATGTGGCGGGATTACTTCCCGCGCGCCGAGGTCTGGGGCGTTGACCTCGACCCGGCCGTCATGGTGCTGGCGCCGGGGATTCGCTCAGTGCATTCCGACTCTCGGAATCCGGAGCTTCCCGCCAAGCTGCCCTCGGACTTTGACTTGATCGTGGACGATGGCTCGCACAGCGCCGATGCCCAGGCGGACACGTTCGTAAACCTGATCAACCTTGTCAGGGATGGCGGTCTGTACATCGTCGAGGACGCCGAGGAGTGGCGCGACCTTTCCGATCGCCTGGAAGGCTACACGCACCACATTGTCCTTTCCCCACTCAGGGCCGGATCAGGAAAGCTCATCGTCATCCAGAAGTAAATGGAAGTAGAAATTGGGGGACATAAATTTCAGGTAGGCGAGAATCCTTCAGACTTCTGGCAATGGGTCGCCGAAGGCCGCTATGACAAAGAGTGGAACCTCATCGCCGCCTATCTTCGGCCCGAGCATACCTTCCTCGACCTCGGCGCCTGGGTCGGCTCGCACAGTCTTTTCGCCAGTACGATCGCAAAGCGGGTCGTGGCCGTTGAGCCTGACCCCGTGGCTTATGAAATCCTCATTCGAAATGTCGATCTCTCGGACTCGCCGATCGAGGTCTTTCGAATGGCTGTAACCGGCCATGAAGGCGTACTGACTCTCGGCTCCGGGCTCCTTGGCGCATCCACTACCCGACTTAACCCGAATGCGGGAGGGGGGATTGGAAGGTGGGAGCCCGGACAAACTTTTGAGGTCCGCTCGACGACGCTGAGAAGGTTCGTGCGGGATCACCGGCTCGAAGATCCGCTGTTCATCAAAATGGACGTGGAAGGCTCCGAGGAAGAGATTCTCGATGACGTTGAATTCTTCTGGGAGCATAAACCCGTTCTGTATCTGGAACAGCATCCTTGGTGGTGGAAGGACGAGACTCACACCCGCAAACTCATCGGGCTTGTGTCCGAACACGCGAAGGTGATCCTCGGATGAGACCGAACCTTTCAGAGGCGAGCAGGCCCGCGACAAAAAAGCTCAGCCGCTCCGAGATCCTGAAGATCATCGACGGCAGGCTCAAGAAAGATTTTTTGAAGACCGGCGACCTGATTAAGCTTCTGAAGATGCGCGTCGATATCGCGGGCCTAAAGAAACCCAGGCCCAGAGCGAAGCCCAAGAAAAAGATTGAAGCGCCGGCCGAGCCGACGATGGACGAAGTGATTTTGCAACTGGAGAAGGAGAATCATGGACAACAGCATCCTGTCGGGCAAGGGCGAGAAGCCGGGAAAGAAAACGAAAGTGGTCCAGCTCACAGCGAAGTCCAAGGGCCGTAAACCAAAAGCCGCACCCGCGAAAGGCAAGTTGAAAGCCGCCAAGGGATAATGGTTCCTGAGCTTATCGGCGGGACTGTTCTGGTCTGTTCCGCCGTCCATATTCCTATCTTTGTCACGCTTCGTGCCAAACTCAAAGCCGCCGAAGCCGCCAGGCAAGAACTTGCGAGCGAGCGCAGGCAGTTCTTTGAGGGCATCCAGGAAAAAGCCGCTGCGAACGCCACGACCTTATGTCGCACCTGTTCGGCGTGCAAGAGAGTGGTGCATCGCTATAGACCCTTTGCAGATGGCGTTATTTGCAAAGAATGTGACGTAGAAACCAAGACATTCAGATAATGGCTTTCCCCCAACAATTCGGATCGCCGACTCCCGTTGTGATAACGGATGCGTCCGGCAACACGGGAACGTCGGCCAATCTCCCGGTCATCGACGCGTCTGTCGGAGCCTTGAATGCCGCGGGCCCGGTTTTCTGTGAACTGATCGGATGGCTCGATGGAGCCGGAAAACTCCAGGCCGTCTCTGCCGCGAATCCTCTTCCGGTTACGTCTGCGGGCGGCGGAGGCGGCGGCGCAGTCACGAACGCGGGAACTTTCGCTGTCCAAGCTTCTATTACCACGCTCGGCCAAGCTCTAGCGGCGGCTTCCGTGCCGGTCGTGCTGCCCGCTGCGCAAATCACGACACTCACCCCGCCGGCAGCGATCACAGGATTTGCCCTCGAAGCTGGGAACCTTGCTTCCATCAAAGCGGACACCGACAAGATCCCGGCGCTTGGTCAGGCACTCGCGGCAGCTTCCGTCCCCGAGGTACTTACTGCCGCGCAACTTACGACGCTGACCCCTCCCGCGTCAGTTTCGGTTAGCAACTTCCCTGCTACGCAGGCCGTGTCGCTTGCTTCGATGCCAAGCACTCCCGTGACGGGAACTTTCTTTCAAACGACACAGCCCGTCAGCGCCGCTTCCCTTCCCCTTCCCTCGAATGTCGCCCAGGAAACGGGCGGGAATCTGGCCGCAATTGCCGCGAGCCAAGCGACTACCGCGCTCCAGACGCGCAACGATGCGCAGGCGATGGACGTGCTCTGCGAAATTCTCGCGCAGTTGCGGCTGCTCAACATGAACTTCGCCTCCTGCGCGCCAAGCGCGCTTGTCGATCAGGATGGAATGGTCACGGACATATTCCCAGTGAACTAAAGGAGAATCATGGCGCTGCAAACCTCTGGGCAAAGTTACAAAACTGGAGCACCGGGTCTTCCGTTTCCACAAGATCAGCAAAATGTCCAACTGTTTTCGGAATTCAATGGCCGCTACTACAATCTTGGATACAACGGCCTGATCTTTGCGGCCACGAATTCAGCAGCCCAGGCCGTCTCCCTGACGGGCACAACGACCTACACGGGACTCGTTGTTTACAATCCGACGGGCTCAGGCAAAAATCTTGCTCTTCTCGAAGCCATCTACACGCCGACCATTCTCGCCACGGGCGTTTATGCGATGATGCTTTTCTCGCAGCCCGTTGCACTCGCTCCTCCAGCCTTGACCGTCACCAACGCCGCCGGCCCCTTCTCGACCAACTTGAACTCGGGCGCCAACTCAGTGGCAAAGGTAGGCTCGTCCTGCACGCTTGCCGCGAACCCTGTTTTCCTTCGTCCCCTGTACGGGTTCGGATGGATCACGGCGGTCGCGCAAAATGCGCTTGGCCTCAAGGATGAAATTGCTGGAGGGATCATCGTGCCTCCTGGCAGCGCCGTGGGGTTCGTCGCGCTCACAACCACGATCACAGGACTCGGTTATTTGTCTTGGGCTGAACTTCCGATTTAAATGCAAATCTCCCCCGAAGTACAGAAGCGCCTGGACGACCGCGTGAGGTGCCGCAAGGAGTATCAGTACCTCTCCGAAGTCATGGGGTATGACTTTTTGCCAGAAGTTCACGGGGAGTTGTTCGCCACGCTTCCCGACTTCGATCCTGCCGAGCCCTGGGCCACGCAATCGGAAATCAAGAAATGGCTGATCCTGTGGTCGCGCGGCCACTATAAGACAACCGCCGTCGTGGTCTGCATTGTGCGAATCATCCTGAACTTCCCAGACATTCGCATTCTCATCATGCAGGGCAGCACGGTCGTTACCAAGAATCTCTTGCACGAAATTAAATCCCATTTCACGGGCGAGAATACCAACTCCCGTATCCGGGAACTGTTCCCCGAATTCTGCGCGGACAAGCTTGGCAGCGCGTACCGCTTCACCGTACTGGCCAGAAAGAATAAGGGTCTCGCGCAAGACACTGTGACCGTGGCCTCGCCGCGCAGCGTGAAGACCGGCCAGCACTACGACATTTTCTTTCCTGACGACCTTGTGAACGACCAGAACTATCGCAGCGATGCGCTCCTCGGGAAAGTGAAGCAGGACTTCAGCATGTGCCTGCCGCTGATCGACCCGCCGCATTACGTCGTGATGACGGGGACGCGCTACGCGTTCGGCGATCTGTACGAGGAATTGATCCGCTGGAATAAAGGCGAATGGAAGGTCTCGCAAAAGACCTGCTGGACCGATGACATCCCGTCCGGCAACCCGCGTTTTCCTCTCCAGGAAGCCAAGGGCAAGCCCGGCAAGATGATCGGGTTCACGCGCGAAGGTCTTCTCCTGATGCAGGAGAACGACCCCGAGATGTTCGCCGGGCAGTACCTCAACAAACCGATTCAGCACGGCGGCCAGACGCTCACGAGGGCCATTCTCGAAACGGGACTCATCTCTCCCGCTGAAGCTCCCACGCTCAGCGCCGCGCATCTGTTCGTGGATTTGGCCACGACCGAAAACAGAACCTCCGACGATTCGGTCATCATCGCCGCAAGACACGATTTGCAAATGATTCCGTACGTCGTGGACGGCCGCGGCGACAAGTGGCTAACTCCAGTGCTCGCGCACAATGTAATCGAAATGACGCTCATTCACCGGCCGGAACGGATTTGGCTTGAAGATTATCCCGCCGCTAAAGCGTTTGCTGAATATCTGAAACTCATCGCCAAGTTCCAGAATATTTTCCTGCCGATCGACTTCATCAAGGTCAACAACAAACCCGACGCGAAGAAAGTGCGCATCGGGGCCATTGCTGGACTTCTGAAATACAAGCGCCTGAAATTCTTCATCGGTCTTCCGATCTGGGAAAAGCTCGTCCTGCAATCCGAGCAGTTCACGGGCGAACGGAAAAAGCACGACGACTACCCCGACACCGTTGCCTTGATGATCCAGCAATTCTCAGCCGGGGCTCTTGCCGCGCCCATGCGCCCGGCCCACAAGAATCCGATTCTCGCAATGATCGCCCAGAGAGAACAGGACACCGCGCACATTATGGACGAGCCCGAACTGTCCGATGGCGCAGATGGTTTCATGGCATTTTCGTAAAGGAGAGACAATGGCAAATCCGATCGTTGGAACAGATAATTTCGGCAATCCGATTGACGCGAATGGCGTGATCGTCCTGCAACCAGGCGTCAATGTGGCAGTCGGAAGAAACATGGCAGGCTATCCGATCGACGCGCAGGGCAACGTTGTCACGCAACCAGGGCGCGGCTTCGGCAAGGCTCCAGTCGCCTCGGAAAATCTGACGCCCGCAGGACACCCGAACTATCCCCCAGTCACCATCACCGTTTCATCCGTTGAGGATGTCAGCATCAGCCTGCCCAAGGGCGCGTCGGTGAATTCCAACGGCACCGTCATACTGGCCGACGGCACGCCGCTGAATATCAACGATGTGATCCGGGCCTGGCGCAATGCTCAGACGCACGTCTAAATAAATGGCTGTAAATTTCGCGGACCTCCCCGAAGCAATTGATCCAGCAGTAGCGTTAAATCCGGTCATCCCCGCAGACAAGACAGCGTTTGCGACGGAAGAGCTGGACGATGCTACCGCCTTGGGGATTGCTCTGTCCGATGTGTCCACTGCCATTTCATATTTCCAGTCGAAGGGTTTGCTGCCAGCCGGGGTTGATCTTGCGGACGATTTGATCCGCGCGTATGTGAAGCCCCGGCTTTGGTCGGACGGCAAGCCACGCGCCAGCATGCCCATGTATGTCGTGCTCGAAGCCGTCGAGAAGATCATGCCCACGCTCTACATGGCCATGTTCGGCAGCGGGAAGGTGCAGCCTTTCCTTGTGACACCGCAAGGCAAGACAACAGATGCCGCCGCTCGAGCGAAGGGGAAAGTACTTTACTGGGCAGTAAAACAGGCCGGACTCAAAGAGCAAATCCGCCTTTCGCTCAAGACGTGCCTGTCTTACGGATTCTGCGCGGGATGGACCGGCTGGGAATCCAAGAACGTCAAAAAAAGAATCTACGAGAAAGGCAAGGACAACAAGGTCAAGGGAACCTGGAAAGAAGTTCCCATGAACTTGCCAACCTACGAAAACGTCCCGCTCAAGAATTTCGGTTTCGATCCGCGTTGCATCGAGCAGAACGTCCACACCGGCGCCGGGTACGTTTACAAGCAAGCGATGATCTCGGCCAATGACCTTCAGTGGATGCGCGAGGACACCGAGCACTACAAGAACATTCCATCCGACGAAGAGTTGCGGGAAATTCTTTCGGCCAGTAACGAGCCCACGGAAGACTCACTTTCAACGCAAAAACGCGCCGTATGGCGCGAGTTCCAAGCTGAATTAGACTCGCAGGCGACATCCAAAGATCCACTGGAGCAGCCCCTTGAGTTCNNTACATCGAATATGTCACAGCCGACCGGGTCATTGGGGTCTTACAACGAAAACTCTGCATACGAAACCAGGAGAACGAACGAAATAAACTCCCTGCCCGGTCCTGTGCCTTTGTCGATGTACTCGGGTCAGCGTGGGGCTTTGGTGTCGCTCGGCTCTTATCCGGGGAGCAACGATTCCAAGTCGGCATAGCCTGCAATTGGGTCGATGGCCTTTCACTCACGCTAAATCCCATGTACCAGATCCTCAAGGGAATCGGCGGCGTCGGAACGCAAAACATTCCCGTATCTCCAGGGAAAGTTATGAACTTGGGCGGCGAATTGAAAGTCCTGGAAGCCCCGGACATAACCGCGCCTGCAATGGCGGCCATCGAATCTTCCGAAGCGCGCGCCGTGAAACGCGTGGGCGCAAACGGCGGCGCCGATCTTCCGCACCAGGCACTCCGTACTGGGACGGGAGTGCAGGCGTTGACTGGTGATGTAGTGCAGCGACTGCAATACTTCCTTGAGATTTTCATCAGCAACATCTATTTGCCGGTGCTCGAAGAATTCCTGGAACTCTGCTACGACCATCTGCAACCCGAGCAGATCAATCACATCCTCACCGAGGAAGGCGAGAAGGCTTGGGAAGGCGACATCATTGATGTCTATAACGCGCAAGTGGACATCGACGTTCTGGGCGGCGCGAACCTTATGGCGAAGTACGCAGCCGCGCAGCTCGTTCCCCAATTCTTGCAACTGATGTCCGCCGGCCCGGTCGCCGAACAACTCGATACGCAAGGCATCTACTTCGACTTCGCCAACTATACCGAGGACATTGCGCAACTCATGGGCATCGACCCGGATGTTTACTTTAAGCAGATGACCCCGGAAATGAAGCAAGTGCGCGACGCGCGGAACCAGGCCGCGATCAAAGCCGCCGCCGATACGCAACTCCAGGACCAAAAGCATCAGGACGCGCTTTCGGAGATCAATGAAAAAGGCACCGTGAACGCAGGCGTGGCGATCGTCAAGAAAGCCGCTGAAACACACTTGCAAGTTGCCCAGGACGCTATGCAGGGACTCGAGGAAGGGGGCGGCCAGTAATGCCGATCACTGAGACCGAACGCTTGCTCGCTGTTCGCGCGGCCCTCATGCAAACCACGCACACGATCGGCTGGGAGTACGTCAAGCAGATGGCTGACAACATCGTGAAGATGTCCACGCAGGCCGCGCTCGATGAGGAGAATCCCACTATCGGCGAAGCAAAGCGCCTGAAGGCCAAAGCCCTGCAAGCGGGATTCAAGGATTTCTTCAGCGTGATCGAGGCAAGCAAATCATTTGGAACGGACGAGGAACCAGACTGGTTCGCAAAGTTAAACGAATTCGAGGAGTTATCCAATGGACAAGCCCGAACAGCAAGAACTGAATCTTGAAACCATGCCGCTTGAGGAATTGAAAGCGGCCGCGCTCGCCGAAGAAGCCAAGGAAGCGGAGAAAAAGCCCGATGCGGTCGCCGCGAAAGACGAAGACGTTCTCGACAATTCAGCGGAGGCCGATCTTGAGCATGATCAGATTATCGTTCGCAGCGAGATCGATCTCGGCGATGGGTCTGGCGTTCAGGTTTTCACGGGCACGGGCGCCACTGAACTCGAAGCCTTGCGAGACCAAAACTCGAAACTTCTTGATGCACAACGTCATGCGAGCAAGAAGATCCACGAACAGAACCTTCAGAAGAAGACCGAGGACACGCGAACGGCGCAGCAAAAAACCGACGATGAGTACGTCATTGCGCAGCGGCTCACGAAAGAGCCGACGCGGGCGATCCGCGATGTGGTGACGGAAGTGATCGCCGAACGCGAAGCAGAAACGAAGCGTAGCGTTGCCGCACAGCAAGCTTTTGTCGATTCGCACCCAGATTATGTCGCGGATCGTGACAACGGGGCGCGAATCATGTCCGAAGTGCAACGTCTCGGCTACAACGAATTTACCGAGCAAAGTTTGGAAAAGGCTTACCAATCCTTGAAAGCGAGCGGATTGCTCAAAATCAAGGCCGAGGAAGCGGGCGGGACCACGGAAGCGGAAACTGAGGAGACGGAACGGATTGTTCCTCCCAAGGTCGAAACTACGCAGCCCCGAAGTCCAAGGAAGGCCAGCACTGTTTCCACTCGTGGAAGCGGCGCGCCGGCCGTGAAGACCGGGCCGACCGAGGACGAGTTGTACACCATGCCTCTCGACAAGTTGCGGAATCTCGCAAACAAACAGCTTGCCGGGGAATAGTGTCAACCATCTCAATCTGAGGTAACTACATGGCTCTACCGACAGTAGCATCCGTAGTTTCCAGCGGATTGGCCGCCTACCCGACCGTTTACTACGACCGCGTGGCGCTCGATACGCTGTACTCGAACTTGTTTTTCTACGCCGCTTGCGATCTCAGAATCATGCCCGACATGAGCGGCGTCGCCCTCCAGGGATTCGATTATTCCAAGATGGGCGCGAACACCACGCCGGCAACCGAAGGAACTCCCGGCGCGGGGCAAGCACTCACCCAGAACACCTACACCATCAACCTGTCCAACTACGTGGACTACATCAGCTATTCGAACAAAGTGAAGCTCACCGCCATCAGCGACACCGTTTCGGAAGGCAATGCCCTACTTGCTTATCGCGGCGCCCTGTCCGTGGATAACATCATTTCCACGGCGCTCGACGTGGCTGCAAACTCAACCACGCTCGACCGCATCGACGTGAACGATGCCACGTACATGACCGCTTCACTCGCCCGCAAGGCTTACTGGCAACTTCGTAGCTTCGATGCCAAGCCCAAGGCGAACGGTCTCATGTACGGGATCATCCATTCGCTGTCCGCGTACGATCTCATCAACGATTCAACGGCGGCTGGATTCACCGACCTCCAGAAGTACAACAGCTCACTCGCTCCCGAGAATCCGGCGCTCGTCGGAATTAAGGGTGCCATCGTGGGT